>CALHGQ010000349.1 GCA_938030175.1 uncultured bacterium
CCCAGCCAGAACGACTGCGGGTCGTGGCCCTCGAGGGGGTGCGCTGGAGTGACGTGGGCACCCCCGAGCGACTCGAGCTCACCCATCGTGCATCCGTTGAAGCTGTTGTTGTCTAGGATCAATGCCGATCACTTAAGCTCACCCGCCGATGCCATCAGCGGTTAGCATCTAGCCCCCAAACAAGCGCACAACCGCGGGAAGGGGTTGTGGATCACCTGAAGAGCCAAGTATTGATTGGGTAACCACACTCAACTCAACACTCATCAAGGACTCTTCAGGTGAAGAACAACCTACCTCGCGAGTTCCGGAAGCGACAACGCAGAATCGAAGCAAGACTTCGGCAGGCACGGCGTCGACAGGACGCTGGCAGTCCTACTCTGCCGCAGACCAAGGTCACGTTTGAGCTAGCAGATCGCACTCGCGCCATGCCGCACGGCGGTCTCGCGGCCGCTCACGCGCTGGCGGTGAACTCTGGACTGGTCCGTCGGTTGGATGACTCGCTGGAGCTGCTGAAGGTCCATCGGCCGTACCATGAGTCCGACCATGTGTTGAACATCGCGTACAACGTCATGTGCGGTGGACAGACCCTCGAGGACATCGAGGTTCGACGCAACGATGAGGTGTTCCTCGATGCTCTCGGCGTCGAGGCGATCCCAGACCCGACCACGGCCGGCGACTTCTGCCGGCGCTTCGACGCACCCGCTCTCCAATCGCTCATGGACGCGATCAACGAGAGTCGGCTGGATGTTTGGAAGAAGCAGGAGCCGGCCTTCTTCGACCAGCGGGCGGTGATCGACGCAGATGGATCGCTCGTGGGCACGACGGGTGAATGCAAGGAGGGCATGGCCCTGTCTTACAAAGGTGTGTGGGGCTACCACCCGCTCCTCGTGTCGTTGGCCAACACCCAGGAGCCACTGTTCATCGTCAACCGGTGCGGGAACCGCCCGTCCTCGGAGGGCGCTGCAAAGTACCTCGACCAAGCGATTGCTCTTTGCCGCCGTGGCGGTTTCAAAGACATTCTGCTCCGCGGCGACACCGACTTTTCGCAATCTGCCCACCTCGACAGGTGGGACGCGGACGATGTCTGCTTCGTGTTCGGCTACGACGCTCGAAAGAACCTTACCCATCAGGCCGCAGGCCTGAGCGACGTATTTTCGGAGCTGACACGCCGAGGGAAGCGGGCCTTCGTGGAGGCGGATCGGCGTCGAGCGCGACCCGTTCGCCACAAGGAAGAGTGGGTACGAGCCAAGGGCTACAAGAACATCCGCCTGCGGTCGGAAGACCTCGCGGAGTTCGACTACCAGCCGAAGGCCTGCGACAAGTCGTACCGCATGGTGGTGTTGCGCAAGAACCTCACCGTGCAGCGTGGCGAGACCGCGCTCTTCGACGAAGTGCGGTACTTCTTCTACATCACCAACGACAGAAACCTGACGGCCGCCGAGGTCGTGTTCGAGTCCAACGACCGCTGCAACCAGGAGAACCTGATCGAACAGCTCAAGAACGGCGTTCGGGCACTGCACGCACCTCTGAACACGCTCCACGCCAACTGGGCCTACATGATCATGGCGTCGCTGGCGTGGAGCTTGAAGGCATGGATGGCCTTGTCGCTCCCCATCACACCGAGGTGGCGCTCCAAGCATGAGGCGGAACGCCGAGCCTGGCTGCGGATGGAGTTCCGGACGTTCCGACAGGCAGTCATCGATGTTCCCGTGCAGATCCTGCGGAGCGGGCGGCGGCGAATCTGGAGGCTGCTCGCATGGCGTCCGCAGCTTCCCACCCTGTTCCGCCTCCTCGAGGCCTTGTGACTCGAGGCCTGAACGACGGCACTCGCCGACGGTTCGGGCAAGCATGAACCCAGCTGAACAAGACGGAGTATCCATGATGCAGCGCAGATCAACGAGGGCATCGGCCAGGCCGAAAACCGCAAGATCGCCTGCTCGCACTGACGCGCCGAGAGTTGAGGGGGCGATAGGTCGTGCGCTTGTTTAGGGTCTAGTACTCGGACGCAGGGAATCTGATCGGTTGGAGTGGCTCCAGGGGGTTCCCACGCGAAGCGCGAGACCGGAGGTATATCGGGATATCCGACCGGTCTGAGCGCGAGCCGCGGGGGCTCGCTGGGGCCTCACCAACCAGTCAGATTCCCTGCGTCCGAGTACTAGAGCGCCGCTCAGAAAACCTCCCGTCGCCCGCTGGCGGGTCTCAGCCGTGGACGGCATCCCTCCTTGGTCACCTGACTCGTCAGGCTCCCGCGTCGGTTCTCCGCCCACGACCGAGCCTCGCTCAGCGTGCTCGGTCCGGTTTCCTGATCGGCGCTCTCGCCGCCTGTGCCGTCGAGGAGGACGAGACCCCCACGTCCGAGCCGAGCGTGCCCGCCGCCACCTGTGATGCCTCCTTCCCCGGCCCCGACATGCTCGCGGGCACGGTGGAGTCGGTGTCGCTGTCGGAGTACGAGGCCCTCGTCGCCGACCTGGATCTGACGGTCGAGCCCACGCTGCAGCTCGACACCCTCGACGACTTCCAGGCCACCATCGTCAACTGGATGCTGGGTCGCCGTCGGGGC
>CALHGQ010000350.1 GCA_938030175.1 uncultured bacterium
TCAAGTTGCTCGCGTTCATGTGCGCTGATCTCCAGCTCTGCCTTCGGGCGTCCCATTGCTGCTCTCATGATGCCTGAGACGAGCGAAGCTGCGCAAACGTTCAAAACTTCCTCAATGAACTTCTGTTACGCAGCACTAGCAGCCCGTTGAAGAAGTCCGCGCTAACCAATTGCGTCCATCGGAGTCCTGACAAGGCGCTTGAAGCCCCCCATAGCGAGCTATTCGGGGCCCTTCAAGCAACGCGGTCAGGGCTTCGAGGGGCGCTGGTGGATAGTGCGGCCTTCTTCAACGGGCTGCTAGAGGCGACCCCGACTCCGGATTCCGGCTCATCTCGGTCACAGGCCCGCACCGGCCTCGAACGCGCGCGAGGGCACCTCCGCCTCTCCCGCTCATCAACGCACCATGCCGACCCCCCTCCCCAGGACCTCCCTCCGTCGCGCTGTCACGCGCGCCCTGGCACTGACCCTTCTCACCGCGTCCTGCGCGCATATGCGTCCTGCCACCGAATCGGGGTTCCTCGCGGGCGGCTATGCGGAACTGACCCCTGCGCCCGAACGCCAGGTGTGGGGCGTCCCTGACGAGGTCAACCTTCACTTCACCGACGAGCTCAAGCGGCGGATCGAGGCTGGTGAGATCCGGACGGTCTACGTGGAGCCCGCCGTGTACCTGCCCCAGGAGAACGCCCGCTACCGCCCGACCGAAGCCGCGGGCGAGCGACTGGAGGGCTACGCGACCCGCAAGTTTCGGGATGCGCTCAGTTCAGACTTCAACATGGTCGACGCGCCGATCCAAGGGTCGGTGACGGTGCGCCTCGCGCTGACCGACATGATGAACTCGAACGTGTGGATCAACACGGTGATGACCGCGCTCTTGGTTCCCGTGGACCTCGGGGCCGTCAGCGGCGAAATGGAGATCGTGGACTCCGTAACCGGTGAGCGCCTGCTCGCGATGACCGCGACCCGCGGCGGCGCGTTCTTTCTGTTCATCGAGGCGTTCAACCGCCACGGGCACGTGCGCCACGGCATCAAGAAGTGGGCCAATCTGACGTCGCGGCTTCTGCGCGGCAGCTAGCGCTGGGCTCCGCGGACGAGAGCGTGCTTCAGCATGGCTTCCAGTCCAGCGGTCTTGAGCGGCTTGGACATATGCTCGTCCATGCCGGCCTCGATGCAGGCCTCCCTGTCGCCGCCGATCGCGTTGGCGGTCAAAGCGACGATGACGTTCTCGCGCTCGATGCGCCCTTGGCGCTCCAGCTCGCGGATTTCCCGTGTTGCGGTGAGGCCATCCATGACCGGCATGTCGACGTCCATCAGGACCAGGTCGTAGCGGTTGACCGCGAGCTTTTCGACGGCCTCCGCGCCGTTGACCGCACTCGTCACGGTGCAGCCTGCTCTCTTCAAGAGGCCCTCGGCGACACGCCGGTTGACGGGGTTGTCCTCGGCGACGAGGACGTGCATCGTTCGGTGCTTCGTGTCGGGGTCACTGAAGGCTCCAGCGGCCTTGAGTAGCGCGTGCTCTTCCTGGGCGGTTGGACGCTGCACGGGAATGTGCATTCGGATACGCCTTCCGCCCTCCAGGTCCTCGGCCTCGATCGTGCCCCCCAGGGAGTGCAGAAAGCCCCGTGCAAGGGATAGGCCGATCGTGCCGCTCTCCAGCACGAGCGCGCCGGCCGGAGGCGACGTGTCGCACTTCGCGGTGGACTGCTTCCGCTCTGTGGATTGGGGTTGGGGGTCCGCGGCTGAAGTCGCCTTCGAGCGCATTTCGATGATGAGCTCGGGGGAGGCTGCGCCCTCTGGGTTTGGGTCGAAGCTCGTCGATACCAGCACCGCGCCCCGGGGCGCTCGCTCGATCAGATCGCGGATACTGTGGGAGAGGCCCTTGGATATGCGCTCAGCTCCGCCCCGGAGGCAGCTCGGAACGCCAACAGCGATCGCGCTGTTGACCGTGAACCGGTCCTCGATGTCGCGACCGCGGGCTGACTTGATCGTGCTTTCGATGAGGGAAGCGGGTGAGAAGGTGATGCTCTCCACGCTTCGGCGCTCGTCCTGCTCCTTGGCGAGAAGGAGAACGTCGTCGATCACCCCGGAGAGGGCTTCGCCGGAGTCCCCGATGGTCCCGAGCAGATCGCGTTGCTGCGGATCAAGGTCCGTATCTAGGAGCAGCGTCGACAGCCCGATTACTCCGTTCATTGGCGTGCGGATCGCGTGGCTCATGACGGCGAGGAACTCGGACTTCGCGGCGCTCGCCTTGCGGGCGATCTCCAGTGCTTCGAGCCGCTCCGTCTGATCAATCGCCATGACGGAGAACCCCGAGCCCGACCTGACCCGCGCCAAGAGCGCCAGCAGAACGGTCCCGCCAGCGCGTTCGCTCAGGGCGATCGTCACCTCCCGGTCCACCTCCGTCGGGGCATTCTGAAAGCTCAGCAACGCCTCGGTCCAAGTGGAGCACTCGCCGCACGACCCAACCTTGCGGTCGAGAAGGTCGACGCCTTCGAGGGAGAGGGCGGTCAGCGTTTGCTCGTTCACGTCGACGTAGCAGCCACCGTCATCGATCTGCAGCACGGCCCAGGGGGCGCGCTCCGTGAGATCCAAGTAGCGCTCGCGTGAAGAGTGCAGGCTCTGCTCGAGGGACGCTTTACGGCCGATCTCTTCGGAGAGTAGCTCCTTCAACGCGCCGAGCTGGGCGCGTAGGCGGTCATTCTCGCCCTGAAGTATGTCTTCGCGGCTAGGCTGCAAGATCCAAGTCCGGTGAATCGAGCTGGGTGGACTCGAGCGGAGCCGTCAGCTGCGCGAGGGTTGCGACCTCGGCGTACAGGGGGAAGATGTTCTCGCAGTAGAACTCGTGCTCTGTCTGGCTTCGCCCTGCAGAGCAGTCGCTTGCGACCGTCACGGCGAATCCTTTTTCGGCGGCTGCCCGTCCCGTCGAGTCGATGCATACGGAGGTCACCACGCCGGTGAGAATCACCCGTTCGACGCCGTGTTCCCTGAGCGTCGCTTCGAGCTTGGTTCCGAGGAATGCGTTGAAGCCGGTCTTGCCTTCGAGGTGCACGACGCGGTCCCCGAGCGCTTGGATCTCAGGGGAGACCGCACCGCCCGGCGTGTTGCGCCGGAAGGCACCGAGCTCCTTTACGAGGGCGAGCAGCCCCGCTGGGTTCTGCAGCTCGTGGTAGTCCGACGAGAACAGGATCGGCAGGTTGATGAAGAGAGCGTCTGTGTCCTGGAAGCGATCCATCAGCTTGAGTGTGTGCTCAAGCACGCTGTTCTCCTTCGCGTTGGCCTCGATGACTCCGTGGAGGATTCCGTCATCCGCGAAGTAGTCGTTTTGGAATCCAACAAGGAGGATCGCGGTCTTCGTGGGGGTCGGTTGGCTTGTTGATTTCATGCGTGGGGCTGGCGATTGAGGGCTGGGTGCAGGTCTCCTCGTGAGCGAGGGAGATCCCTTCCCTGCCGTGGTTCGTCTAAGGCACACACGCGGCTATAGGGAAAACCCGGTAGCCGTCGCTCGGGTGCCCCATAATTGCCTCGGCCCCCCTGAAGGCCTTTCTGAGTGTCTCCAATTGGGCAGGTCACGAAATCGGTCGCCGCGGCACCGAACGGGCACGATGGATGCACAAAGAGAATTGCTAGCGGAGCTGGCCTGGCTACGGCGGGTCGCAGGTGGCCTTGTGGGTGATGAAGCTGCGGCGGCTGACCTTACGCAGGAAGTGTCCTTGGAGGTGCTTCGACGGCCGCCGGTCGCGGGCGGCGAGAGGCTGGAGGGAGCTCGGCTCCGGGGCTGGCTCTGGACGATCGCTAGACGGAAAGCCGGGCGGGGGCGCGAGAGGACAGCAGCCCGCCTTCTTGCCGAGGAGAACGCGGGGCGTCCGGAGTCGATCCATGCCCCGGACCGTTCGATGCAGCAGCTCCACTTTCACCGCGATCTCTTGCATGAGATTCAGTCCCTTGACGAAGCCGACGCGGACCTCATCGTCCAGCGCTTCCTAGAGCAGCGACCGCCCCGTGAGATTGCGCGTGCGATGGATCTACCGGTCGTGACCGTTCGCAAGCGTCTCTCCCGCGCGCTAGATCGGCTCCGTCGGCGGCTGGCGGATTCGGAGCGCGGGCCGGAGGGTTGGAGCCTCGGCCTTGGCATCATCCTCGGCAGACCGCTCGCGCCCACGGCAGGAACGTCGTCGAGCGCTCCGTTAGAGGCGGCACCCGTGTCGTCCGCTGTTCGGACGGGGAGCGCTGGCCCGTGGACGGTGGCGGGCTTCACGCTTGGCACCCTTGGACTCGGCGTCACCTGGCTTCTGCTCGGGACCGGTGATCATCGGTCTTCGCAGGAGGGTTCACGGGAGGGCGCCCTTGCGGCCGTCGAGCCCACAAGGTCTGCGCCTCCGGTTCGAGCGGACTTGCCGTCTGTTCCAGGCGGGATGGATCGGCAGACGGGGGCGGCGACCAGCGCCGCCGCATCCTGGATCCGAAGGGACCCGTCGACCCAAGCGGCGACGTCGACGGTCCGGTTCGTGGACGAGGCAGGCGTTGCCGTTCGCGGGGTGCGGGCCATCTGGGGGGACGTGGACTCCACGCCGAACGTGATGGACGTCGATGAGGCGGGGCAGGCGCCACTGCCGCGGGGAGCCGGGGGGTGGATCTACGCCGGTGCCGATGGGTACGAAAACGGCGACTACGAGGTCGAGTGGACAGAGTCAGCGGATATGCCCGTGGTGCTTCGACGGGAGAGGACGATTCGAGGGCAGGTACTTGTGGACGGCGTGGCTCCCGGGCGTGAACTCGCACTGTGGCGCGACCGCTACTCGATGAATCACTGGCCGTCCTCTGCGTCTGGCGACGAGCGCATGAGGGCTGCGCTGTTGGCCCATGGCCTCGACTGGCCACGCGGCATCGTCAGGACTGACCTGGAGGGGCGCTTCACGTTCACCACGCGGACCCGTTGGAGCAGCTACTTCCTGAGGCTTCCCGCTGATCTGCGGCTGGTCGATGCGGAGGGAACTCACGCGCTATCCGCCGACAACCTCAGCCGGCAAGCCGCCCGCATTCGGTTCGATCGATCCGCGGAGAGCCTGATGCTCTTCACAGAGTCTACGCCCTACGCCACCGCGCGATTCGTCGACGCCGTGTCCGGTGATCCCTTGCAAGGTGTGGCCGACGTTCGAGTGGAGTCCGTCGCGGGGCAACTCCTAGGGAGCACGCTTCGGACCCCGCTGAGCCCCCGCGGTGAGCTGCGCCTGCCGGTCCAGATGTTCGGACGGGAACCACTCGACTGCCGCGCCTATGAGATCCAGCTCGGCGAGTCGGTGGTCCGGGCGTCGCTCGCAGAATCCGGAGTGCCCGAAGACCTCGGAACGTTCGAGGTGGCGCAGGCCGGCTGGGCTTCGTTTCTGGTGAGGGCTCGGTCAGAGGATGGCCTCCAGCCGCTTCGGGCCGTGATCGAGTCGAACGAGGCGTCGGTCTGGACAACGAATGACGGCAGAGCACGGCTTCGGGCCGCGACGGGCTCCACCCTGCGCGTCTTGGCGCCCGGCTTCGGGTTTCGCGAGCTGGTCGTGCAGCCCGCATCAAAGAGCGCAGAGACGCCCCAGGTGATCGAGCTAACGCCAGCGTCGCGGCTGCGAGTTCGATTCGACCTTGGTACGTCCATGGGCTTCGATCCTGCGAAGTCGGTGGACATCAAGCTGATGTTCCATGGGCAAGCGCTCTCAGGACTGGTGCGCCCAGACGATGAAGACGACGCGCGGTCCTTTCCGTATGGGCTCGTGCACGGGGCGCAGTTCAAGGGGCGCGTTGGAAGCGAGGAAGCATGGGACGACGGACTCTACTTCCGCGGCGTCCCGGGTCGCGATCTTTGGATTGACGGCCTGCGTCCCGGCGCCCGAGTCTTGGTGGCCGCGTTGGATCGCGTAGGCGGAGTGCTCGCGTCGAAGGAGGTCGTCATGCCCCGTGCGGGTGACGCCTCCGGCATCGATGTGAACTTCGGCGACCTCTACGACGCTGGGGCAGCATGCCTCCTCGCGGAGGTCCGTTGGCCCGGCTCCGGGCGGGCCTACGGCGGCTGGATCGGACTCGTCACCCCGGCCGGCAGGGTAGAGAGCCTACGGGCGTCGGGCGGCGGTCGTCTTGAGCTTGGCCCCTTGGCCCCCGGTCGCTACCGACTTGTGGCAAGAGAAAACCCCAGCACCCCGCGCGATGGTGAAGGTCTTGAGGTGGTGGCCCTTCCGGGGCTCAACGAGCTGAGGATCGACGCGGTCGGGGTCGAGCCGGACTGAGGGGGGGGCAGCCGTTTCCTAAAAGAAGAAGAGGAGGGCGGAGCCGCTGCGCGGTTCCGCCCTCCTCTCAAGCGCTGCGCCGCCGTCGACGCCGCGCGATCCCGCAGGGGGATCAGATCAGTTAAAGTCGATCGACAAACCGTTCGAGAAGTTCGACGTCGGAACGCCGGCAACGGAGTCGCGGTGCCACGCCTGGTAGTTGCGCGTCTCGCCCGCCATCACGCTGACGAACCCGGTCGGTGTCGGCGTCTGGGTCAGGTCCAGCACGAGGCCGAACGATCCAGCGGGTCCCGAGTTCAGGATCTGGCCGGCACCCACGTAGCGGCCAATCGCGCCACCGAGGCAGAGGTTGCCTGCGCTGCCCGCGGGGTTGGCAACAAAGTCCTGGTCGAGGCTCGTAATGAAGAAGCCGAACGCATTCAGCGGAAGGTCGTTCGCGGTGAGCTCGATGTCGTTGTCGAGGGCCGTCGTGCTGCCCGTCGCGATCAGCGCGCTGGTTGCCGTGGTCGAGTTCGGGTTGACCATGCAGTAGCTCGTGCCGATCTCACCGTCCAGCTCGACGATGAAAACCGCGTCAAGGTCGCCATTCGGCTCGTCAAGGACGACCTCGATGATCGCGACCTGGCCGTTATCGCTCATGGCGATCTCGGTGTCCCCGTTCGGAACGTCCTCAAGCACGAGGCCGCCAAGCATCGACACGCCCTCTTGGAGGAGCAGCTCGTCGTTGAAGAGCAGGCCGGTGTCGATGTTGGTGTCCGGGTCGTTCCAGTCGAGGTACCAGAGCACATCGCCGTTGTTGCTCATCGGAACGACGCCGCCGAAGCCGAAGCCTGCGGTCAGCCAGCCGCCGCCAACGGAAGCTGGCACGGGGTCACCCTCGTGGGCGATGACTTCGATCACGCCGCCAACAGACTTGAAGATCCATGAGTCGTCGGTCGAGGGGCCGCGGTCGAATCCGGAGAACACGTAGTCGCCGGAGCTGTTGAGATCGATCTCAGCCGTCGAGAAGTGGTCGAAGACGTCGGCGAGGTCCGTTGGGAACGGGTCGGCCTCGTTGAACAGCAGGGTGTTCACGTTGGCGCTGTCCGTCATGTAGAGGTTCGAGTCGCTCAGCGTGTCGCCAGGCGCGACCGTGTGATCGTCGTCGACGTACCACATGCATTCACCGTTGTCGTTGATCGCCTGGCGCCCCTTCGAAAAGGAAAAGCCTTGGATCGGCGTGACGTGGTTGGGCCCGGGAAGGGTCTCGCCACGGAGTGCGAGCTTGGTTTCGCTGGTGATGGCGCCCGTGGCATCGACGTCGATGCGCAGAAGGATCGGCGTCGAGCCGGTCCCTGAGTCGATCGATGCGCCGACGAGGAGCTGGCCGTTGTTGTTCTGCCATGCCTCGGAAACCGCGCTGTAGATGGATCCGGCGGGGACGCCCGCTGCGTTGCACGGCGTGACGTCGACCTCGATGACGGTCACCCCGTTCCAGACGAGGAGCGTTCCGTTGTTGCTCGTCGTACCGGTGTCGCGCACCGGCGTGATGAACATGATGTCGCCAGCGTCGTTGATATCGAGCGTATCAATGAAGCTGCCGGCCTCTTTGCCGGCGGGTGCCGTAAAGCCGAGCGAGGTGCCTTCCTGCCAGAGGATCGCGCCGTTGCTGAGGACGACTGCGTCGTTGGCAGAAGCGTCGGTGTCTAGCTCGATGAGCCAGTCGCCGCTGTTGTTCACGTCGACGTTGTCGATGCGCGTGATGATCTCCCCTGTACCCCCGGGGAGTGCGTCACCCTCGCGGATGAGCTCGATGTAGTTCTGGGCGGAGGCGGGGACGGCCAGTGCGAGGGCGGCGAGTCCGGTGAAGCTGAGAGAGTCTTTCATAGGGCCGAAGTTACCAGGAAACTGAACGATCGGTCCCGATTCGGGCTTCACGCTCACCTTGGGGTGCTGGCTCGGCCCGGGCTCGGCGTCGCCTAGCTAGATGTCCCGCCGGTTCAGGCGCTCAATCTCGCGCTGATCAGCGATATACAATTCCTCAACCTGGCGCCGTGCCCAGTCCACCTTGCGGAGGAAGCGCAGGCTGGAGGTGAGGGTGGGCTCGTAGGCGAAGCAGTTGATGTGAATCTCCTCGGCCAGGTTCTCGAACCCGCGGCGCTCGATCAGGTCCTCCAGAATTGCCTTGAGCGTCATCCCGTGGAGTGGGTTGTTCGGTTGCTCTTGGGACACGTGTGGGTGCGGGGGGGCGCTGGTGCTGAGGGGCGGCAGGGGGGAGGGCGGATTGCGGCGCAAGAGTAGCGGTCTCGGTCGACCGGGGGAACCCCATCAAGCTGGACCCCAACGCTGGATCCCAACGCTGGACCCCAACGCTGGGCACGCGGCGATCTAAGCCCGGTTGAACGCTGGGGCTGGGTTCGATTCGGGCTCCTGGGGCCTCCGCTCCACGCATCCACGCCTAAGCCGCCTGGACTCGAGAAGCTAGCGCGGCTGTCGAGGCCTCGATGCCCATTGTTGGGGACCAGCTTGTACCCTCTCTCCGACATGTCTAGTAGCGAGGAGTCGGCTGACAGCACCAACGGGCCCCCCGAGCGAAGCCCCATCCTGGGCATCGACTTAGGAACGACCAACAGCCTGGTCGCGATCTTCGATGGCGGAGCGCCGCGCTTGCTCCCGAACTCCAGCGGTGAGCCCATGACCCCTTCGGTCGTTGGACTTCTTTCCGAAGGCGGCTTGCTCGTGGGTCAGGCCGCGGCAGAGCTGCGCGTGACGGCCCCTGACCGATGCGCGTCATTCTTCAAACGATGGATGGGGAGCGACCGCAAGGTGAGTGTGGGCGAGTCGGAGTACTCCGCTATCGAGCTCTCTAGCATGGTCCTGAAGGCGATCAAAGACGACGCGAGCGCCACCCTCGGGGTCGAGGTCAGTGAGTCCGTCGTCACCGTGCCCGCCTACTTCAACGATCACCAAAGAGCCGCGACCCGTGCGGCGGCGGAGCTAGCTGGACTCACGGTCTTGCGCATCGTCAACGAACCGACGGCGGCGGCGTTGACGTACGGCTTTCACGAAGCGGAGGCAGAGAAGCGACTGCTCGTCTTCGACCTCGGCGGCGGCACGTTCGACGTGACGCTGATGGAGATCTTCGAGGGCCAGTTGGAAATCCAGGCGACCGCCGGCGAGAGCCAGCTCGGTGGCGAGGACTTCACGGATGCGCTCACGGCTTGGGCCTTTGATTCCGCGGGTGAGCAGGCGGAGTCTGTGGCGCTCTTCGAGCCGCTGCGCTATGCGCGACTGCGTGCCGGTGCGGATGCGTTGAAGAGAAGCGGCGGACACGGCAGCCTCGCCGTCCCCGACCGCGAGGGCCGAGTCGAGCCGGGTGGCCCCGTGGTTGAGGTGACGGCTGTGGACTTGGAGAAGATCTACGAGCCTCTTCTGGATCGATTGGAGCGGCCCTTGCTCCGCGTGCTGAGCGATGCGCGCGTGCTCCCCGACGAGGTCGACGAAGTACTGCTTGTGGGCGGCGCAACGCGCATGCCTGAGATCCCCGCGCTGGTCGAGCGCATCATGGGGAAAGCGCCCCAGTGCCGGTTTGACCCCGACCACGTCGTTGCCTTGGGCGCCGCGGTTCAGGGAGCTCTGATCGCAGAGGACGCCGCGGTCGAGGACATGGTCGCGACAGACGTTTCGCCCCATACCCTCGGGATCGAGATCAGCCGCGAGTTTGGGTCCGACCATCGGCCGGGCTACTACCTGCCTGTGATTCACCGGAACACGACGATCCCCGTTTCGGACGAGGTCGACGTTGGGACCATCAGCGACAACCAGGAACGACTCAGCATCCGCGTCTTCCAGGGCGAAGGGCGCATGGTCGCCGACAACCTTCCACTCGGGACGCTGGCGGTGACGGGTATCCCCAAGGGACCGTCGGGCCAGCAGGTGACGGTTCGCTTCTCCTACGACGCCAGCGGTCTCCTCGAGGTCGAAGCGATCGTTGCGAAGACGGGCGAGCGCTTCCAAGCGGTGATGGAGCAGTCCGTCAAGAGCCTCTCTGCAGGTGAGATCGAGCGCGCACTCAAGCGCCTAGCGGGGATCAAGTTCTACCCCAGGCACGACGCGCTCAACGTCGAGCTCTTGGCGTTCGCGAACCGCGTTGTGGGGGAGCTAAGCCGCTTCCAGCGCGAACCGCTCGACGAAGGGATCGATCGCTTCGAATCCGAGCTGTACAGCAAAGACCGGGATGGGTTCGAAGCCGCGCGCGAGGACCTGCTCGCTCTCCTCGACGCCGCTGGATTTCCCTTCCGCGAGGAATCGTAGTCCCTTGGCCGAGGCGAGTCGTGAAGGGCCCCACGGAGAGGTGGCCGCTTGGCTGAACCGACTCCTAGAGCGGCATCCCCAGTACGACGCCGATGGCGTCCTGGATCTGCGGGCGCAGTTCGTTCGGCCGCGCGGGGCTGCGCGAGGTGAGTCAGCGATCGAGGACGAAGGCGCTGGGCGAGGCACTGCGCGGCCCGAGGCGACGGCGATCCTGCGCGAACTGCGAGAGTCGTTCTACGACTGTGCCCCCGGCAGCATCTCGGCGGAGCTCGAGCGTCTCGAGCTGTCGAAGTTGCCGGACCTGCGGTCCACCGCGGAGCGACTGGCCCTGGACGAGGAGCTTCGGACCAGCTACCTCGAGATCGGCGCAGACCGCGGAGTCGACGCGGAGCTTCGCCGCTTGCTAGTCAACAATGTCGTCCTTCCCTGGCGAGAGCGTCGCCGGGAGCTCGCGGACTTCCTCACGGCTCGCAAGGTGGGCGCAAAAGCGACCCCCAGGCTGCGGCGGAAGGCGCGGAATGGGGCCAAGCGCGTTTCGAAGCTCTACCCCGAGCTCGATGGCCTTCACGGATGGTGGCTGCGCGACGTGGCGCGTCTGCCGCGATGGAATCCTCTCGGCGGACTGTTCCGAGTGTTCCGCGGCTGGGCGTTGAACTACCTGGCGCTCCTCTGGCTGATGTTCACGTTCCTCATGCTCTTTGCGGGCGGAGCCGTTGGACATCGCTTCTTCCTGAGACTCTTCGAGCGCCTCGGCGTTGGCGCGTCATGACGCAGGACACGCCAGACTGGGATCTGCTCGCCGTGGACCCCGAAGCGTTCTTCGAGTTGACGGGCGACTGGGATCGAAGGGATCTTCGTCGCGCCTACGGCCGCTGGATCAAGCGCTTTAAGCCAGACGCACATCCGGCCGAGTTTCGCAAGATCCGTGCGGGCTTCGAGCGCTTGGAGGACGAGCTGCGCTTTCGCCGCTTGGACGACGAGCCAGAGGTGGAGGCGACTGAGCCGCCCCAGCGTGGGCCGAGACGCACCGAGCCCCCCGGGGGTGGCCCAAGAGGGCGGGATCCAAAGGAGCCCGAGCCAGCGGAAGCGGAGGACACACGTCCAGAGCAGCCGGAGCTGATCGACTCGATCGCCAAGGAAGGACCCGCGTCCGTGTTGCGCCAACTGCGCGAGGACTTCCCGCTTTGGTGGGTTCCGAACTACCTGCGCTTGTTCCTCGACGGGGACTCGGCGGCTTCCGATGAGGCCTTCGAGCAGCACCTCGTGGCTGCGCTGCAGGAACGTCCACGTGAGCCGGTACTGCTGAACCTCATGCGGTCGTGGGTGCGCCGACGCGGGTCGGCGGGTGGCGGGCTCGAGCTGTTGGACGCACTTCGCTCGTTGCCGGACATGACGATGGCCGTCGTGGCGACCCCGCTCCTGAAACAGGCCGCGGCCACCGGGCGTGGCGACGTTTTGGAGGCAGAGCTCAAGCGCCTCGAGAAGTCCCTGCACCACGAGGGCCGTGCGGCGTTTGCGGCGGTGCTCGAAGAGTGCCTCTTGGCGTCCGCGATGGTGCTCGATATCGGGCTGGTGGATCGCTGGTTGGACGAGGTCGCCCTCGATCGCCACGGTCGATTCGACGTGGACGAGGCCCACGCGGAGGCCGCGTCGCGAATCTTGGAATGGCGACGCCTGCGCGAAGACGAGAGCGGCACCGTCCGCGGCAGGGCCGGCATTGCCCGGGAGCTTGAGGTCGCCCTCATGGACCTGGCCGTTGGGGACGAGGCCACGCGGCTCGACGTGTTGGTGGCGTTGGGTCAGCGCATCCGCTCCGCGAACGATGAGATCTACGGGCGGCTCAAGCCCTACGACGAGGCCACCTACGGCCTTGTGGAAGGCTTGAGCATCTTCGGCCTGCCCTCCGATGGTGGCGCTAGGTTGAGCGACGAGGACCATCTCCAGGCGCTCGAAGCGACGCACGCATTTCTCGGGGAGATGAACGAGCGGACGGAGGGCAGTGTGCTCGCCCGTATCTGGACTCTTCTGCCGCTGGTGGCCTGGACGGTGACGGCAGTCTTCTTCGGGCTCGTGGTGAGCCCTTTGACCGCCGCGTTCGAGGCCTTCCGGCCCAAGGTCGAGCCCGTGGTGGAGCAGGCGTTCGAGGTGGCGACCACCGCTGAGTTCGAATGGCTCGCCCCATTGATAGGGGCAGGGATCACGATCATGATCCAGGTCCTACGGCGGGAGCATGAGGAGCCGCTCTGGGTGATCACGCGGGCGCTGCGCTGGACGGAGCACCGTATCTCACTCTTTCTCTACCGGACGATTTGGCGACGTCGGCTGATCAATTTCGCGGCCCTGCAACCCTGGAGTGGACAGCAGCTGGTGAGTGTCCTCGCGGGGCTACAGCACGGGGACGGCTCGACCGCGGCCGAGGAAGTCGCGGAGCATCTCGCGGAGGATCCGGCGCTGGTGCTGATTCTCTTCGGCCGTGACCTCGAAGCGTAGGGCCCGAGGGCGCGTATCGCTCCTGGTGGGCTTTGCAGTGGGCTGTTCTGTAATGATCGCGTTCGAGCTCTTCGAATCGCCGTTCGGTGGGGGATCGATTTGGGGCTTCGGGCCCAACGCGCGAGATCCACGCGCGTAGATCTGCCGGACCTTGGTCCGGTCTTTGCGGTGGGTTCATCGCCATCGACGCTGATCCGTTCAGCACTCGGAAAGTTCTTCCGAGTCCGCTTTCGTTCGTCGTCTTGGCCAACCCCTTCTCCACGGTTTGACATCCGGTTCCCAGCTGGCGCCCCTGAAATTCTTGGGGCATTCCGTGAAGAAGTTCGAGATTCCATCCGTAAATCACCCTGCCGGCGACACTCCCCTTGTGAAGCCACGCAGCCACGTCCTGTGGGGCCTCCAACGCCAGGGCCTGCCAGCTCTCCCACCGTCCTAACCCCCACGGGCAGTCTTCCTCTTGCCCGCCTCGCCATGAAGTTCCCTCCCTTCCCTGCACTTGCCGCTACGGCGACGTCACTGTTCCTGAGCACCGCCGCGTTCGCGACGGTTCCCCAGTCCGAGTCCTCTTCCGACTCGGCTTCCATGTCTGTCCTCTGGAAAGGTCAGGCGACTTCGTTGGAGGCCGTCGAGGCAGAAGCGGGCGCCGAACTGTACGCAGGGGTTGCGGGTCAGCTCGAGCGCTACCGGGACTGGGTCTCGGAGAACGGATACCACGTCGCTTTGACCGACGACCTGCGCGTCGTCCTGATTACACAGTCGGAGAAGTCCTCGAACGACCGACTGGAGCTTGTCGAAGACACCCTCGCCACCTTCGATGCGGTCTTGACTCCGCCCGACCGCTCCGCGTCCGACGAGACGTACCGCGAGGGTGTATGGGGAGTCGGCGAGCACGAGCCTGACGCCGAGCCGGTGGTCCTGATCGAGCTCGAGAAAGGACTGCACTACCAAACACTCCTCGGTGCACTCGAGGAGGCCGACCCGGACATGGAGTCCTGGGCGAGCGTCCAGTCTGTCGAGCCAGGCTTCGCCGAGGAGCGCTTCATGGCCACCGGTTGGCAAGCGGCGCCCGATGGCTATGAGATTGGCCCGGTGTGGCGCTCGAAGAACGAGCTCGTCAACCGATTGAGCCGTCTCCTGCTGTATCGCTCCTATGGTCCCCAGCCTAACTGGCTGACCCAGGCCGCCGGTTGGGCGATCGAGCAGGACGTGATCGGCGACATCTATTGCTTCCCCTACCGCAACGAGTTTGTGGGCGTTGGTGAGCACGAGGGGTGGCGCAACGAGATCAGAGGCGAGTTCAAGTCCCGCAAGAAGAAGCCGCTTCAGTTCTCGGAGTTCTCCGAGTGGAAGCGCGGCACGTGGGACATTGACGAAGCCGCTATGTCATGGGGCTTCGCCCAGTTCCTCATCCAAGAGAAGCCCGGGGTCCTGCCTGCGCTCGCTGAGTCCAACCGTTTGGCCTACAAGGCTGGATTCACGATCGACCATGGGGACGGCACCTGGGAAACGAACCCGTCGTTCGCCGTTTCGCCCGAGGCGCAGCTCGCAGCGCTGACGGCGGAAGCCGGCGACGACGTCTTTGAAGAGGCCACCAAGTTTTTCCGGACTTGGAAGCGCGCTCGCACGACGAAGGCCTCGTCAAAGAAAAAGAAGTCGAGTAAGAGGCGCGGCAAGAAGTAATCGAGAGGAACCCCGGGGGGGGTCCCCACCTCGAGCGCTTCAGTAGCGCCGCTCGCGCTTCTGGCGCCTGCGACTCCGGCGAGCATCGCCGCGGGCTGCGGGCGCTATCTTTTTTGGCCTCGCCCACGGGCGGCTTAATGCGCGCTGCTCGACCCCGCGGGCAGATCTCAGAGGCCCGGGTCTCTTTCAACGGGGATAGCCCCGGGGCTCGGTCGCAAGGGCCGCTACACGTCGAAGGGCCAAGCCGGAATCTCTTCCGGCTCGGCCCTTCCCGAACGGTTCGGCGCTTCGCTACTCCGCGGTGATCGGCGTCGCGTCGTCGAGTCGGATGTGCCCGGTACGGAAGTCGTCGCGGGTCATGTTCGCGGCGTCCATGGCCTGGATGGCGGCTACGATGCCGTGGATCGCGGCGAGTACGTCGCCGGTATGCCCGCTCTCGGAGGGGGTATGCATGTTGCGGATGGGGAAGCCGATGCTCGTGGCGGCTGCATCGCGCCCTGCGAGCACCGCCGCCATACCGTCTGTTCCGGTGTCGCGGCCGACCACGCTGATCTGATGGGGGATCCCCTTCTCGGTGGCGGCGGTCTCGATGATCGAGTTGAGCTGCTCGGAGACGATGGCGCCGGTGGCCAGCGTGAAGCCCTCGCCCATGGTCGTCGGCGTCATGCGGCGATCGCCGATGCCGGGCGCGGCTGCGTAGTCATGGCTAACGTCCACCGCGATGAGGACGTCGGGGGTCATCTCCCCAACGATCACGCGGCTGCCCATGCGTCCGATCTCCTCGTGGCTCGCTGCGGCCAGCATCACGCGGACGTTCTTGACGCCGCCAGCCTCGGCGAGCAGGCGGCCGACTTCGGCCGCACAGAAGACGCCCAGCCCGTTGTCGAGGTAAGCGCCGTAGAACGAATCCTTGCCGAAGCCGCGCTTGATCTTACGCGCGATCAGAATCGGATCGCCGGGGCGGATGCCGAGGGCTTCGACCTGTGCCTTGCGGTCTTCACCCGAGAGCTGTAGCTCGAGGTAGAGCTGCTCCTTCTTGATGCCAGCATCGCCGCTGCGCGTCTTCGCGTTGGCGAAGTGAATCGCGCCGAGCGCCTCGATAGTGCCGCCCTGTAGAACGCGGGTCTTGGAAGGGCTACCGGGCTCGCGGCTGAAGAGCAGAACCTCATGGCCGAGGAGCGTCATGGGCAGGAACGAATCCGAGTCGATCCAGACCTTGCCGTCGTCGCCGATGGTGCGCACCTGGCAGCGGATCTTGTCCGCGTGCCCGACCACCATGATTGAGAGCTTGTCGGTCGCGCCCGGATCCGAGTCGAGCACGATGGATGCGTTGCCGACGAACTTGACGCACTTCCAATCCTTGAGCTTGATCTTCTCGAAGTACGGCTCGACCACTCCGAAGGTCATGGCGCCCTCGTAGCCAACCGGGCTCGGTGCACCGAGGATGTCACGCATCAGCGTGAATGTCTCCTCGGTCATGGGGCGGCTCCAGGGTCCTTCTTGGCTCGGTGTGTCCTTCGTCATAGTGGCGAAGAGACTACCGGATCTCGTCAGAGTCTGCCTACCGGGCGGCTTTCAGGATCGACGCCTGGGCCTTCTCGCTGAGCCCCAGCTCTCCCAGCTTGCCCTTCGAGGGATCGTCGCTGCGGAGGTCCTGCGAGGTTCCGTAGCCGCCCACGAATGCGTTGGCCTTCGTGACGGCCACCGATCCAAGGAAAGCCTCGGTGGTGGGGAACATCGACTCGTACTCCGAGATCGCGGAGCGAACACGCCGGAGTCGATACTTTTGGTGGTAGTCCTCGGCGAGGGTGAAGCCGGTGAAGTCCTCGATGTCCGTTTGCACTGCCTTGCCGGCGGCCGCGGCCACCTTCTCCGCAGCGGCCTCCAGCGTGGCACGCTGCTCGGCGCTCCGTGGGAACGCAGCCGAACGGTACTGCGTGCTCCAGGCCGTGTTGCAGGGGTTGTGGGACGCGAAGAAGAGCCGCGCAAGCTCCGCGTAGCTCAGGACCTCGGGATCAAAGTCGATCTCGATCGCCTCCGAGTGGTCGCCGATGGACTGGTAAGTGGGCGACGCCGTGGTGCCTCCGGCGTAGCCAACGCGCGTGCGCAGGACTCCGTTGAGACCCCCAAACTGGGAGTCAGGACCCCAGAATCACCCGAGGGCGAACGTCGCCGTTTCGAACTTGCCGTTCGCGATGATGTCAGCCGCCGCCCGGTCGAAGCCTGGCAGCAAGGCATCAGCGGACGCGTGGATGGCTTCGGCCGTGGGCTGGCCCGATGGTCCAGGGAGAGGATCAGTGAGCGGATCGGATGGCATATCAGACGGGGTGATATCAGAGGTGGTCACCGTGACCGGCTGGGAGCAACCGACGGCGGCGAGGGCCAAGGCCAGGATAGAAACGGAGCGCATGGTTTGGATCGTAGACCCGGGTCTCTGTTTTACCACGGGCGAGGTCCTTGGATTCCGGTGTGCGATCCATCTCGGGATCCCGCGAGCGCGCGGAGATTAGCGGTCACACCGCCGGCCCTGGTGCGTACCCTGTCTTCGCGATGAAGTACCTCCTCGGCTCCCTCTACCTGATCCCCCTCGTGGGCATCGGCCTCAAGTTCGCTGGCTGCTGAGGCGATCCACTCGACATGCTCGGTTCGGGCATGGTCCTCGCCGGGATCCCGGTGATGCTGGTCAACGATCTCTATCGCTCCAAGTTCGACGGCTGAGTTCCGGTCCCAGCCGAGCATGAGATGACGCTGACCAAGGAATCCCTACGACGTGCCCGAGAGGAACGCGCGGACTTGATCCGCGACCTGCACTCCGAGGTGACAACCTGCTATCGGCTCTTCCACGGTGCGGCGGAAGGGCGCCCGGGGCTGACGATCGATCGCTACGGGCCCGTGCTCTTGGCGCAGACGTGGGATCAGACGCTCTCCGCCGAAGAGCTCACGGTGTTCCTGGACTCCGCAGAGGAACTCAACCCCGTGCACAATCACCGGGCTAAGCCGGTCAACTTCGAGGCGCACTTCCCCGTGGAGCCGTTCGAGGCGCTGGGGGAGGAGCTCGGCATGACGTTCGACGTGAGCCCTCGGCACCGCGGCGAGGATCCGCTCGTCTTTCTCGACTTCCGCGCGGCGCGCCGGAGAGTGCGGCTGGAGTGCCGCGATCGCGACGTGCTCAACCTGTTCTCGTACACCTCGACGATGGGCCAAGTCGCGCACTCGCTGGGGGCAAGCTCCGTGCTCAACGTGGACTTCGCGACGTCCGCCCTCGAGGTTGGCCGCGCGAACGTCGCGCGCAATCATCCGGGAACCGGCAGCATCGAGTTCTTCCAGAGCGATTGCCTTGCCGCCCTCTGGCAGCTCGCGGGCCGCGAACTACCTCGCCGTCGCGGCGATTCACCGTACATCGCGCCGCGCACTTTCGACCTGATTGTCCTCGACCCGCCGCGGCTCAGCAAAGGCCGCTTCGGCACCGTTGATGTCGTTCGCGACTACGGCAGTTTGCTCAAGCCATGCGTACAAGTCTGCCGACCCGGAGGCGCGATCTTGGCGACGAACCATGTGCCGTCCGTCGCCCTTGAAGACTGGTTGAAGGGCGTGCGCCGCACTACGGAGAAAGCGGGTCGAAGGGTCCAGAACCTAGAGGTCATCGTGCCCGAGTCAGACTTCCCGAGCTTTGATGGAAACCACCCGCTCAAGATGGCGTGGATCACGCTCGACTGACGCGCGCTACTCTTCGACAGATCCGCCGAGGAGCTTCGCGCACTCGGGCACCTTGTCATGGAAGCCGTTGCAGCCCTCCGTCCAAGCGTGCTTCGCCCATTGCAGCGGGGTCGAACCGTAGTTCTTATCGACCAAATCGGTGGGGGCGCCGGCTTCGATCAGCGCCGCGGCCAGCTTGGGAAGCCCCATGAAGGCGGACCAGTGCAGCGCGGTGGCCCCGAAGAGGCCTTGGGCGTGTACGTCAGCCCCTAGCTCGACGAACCGCAGGCCAATGAGCTCGGCGCCGAGGCTGGCAGCGCTGATCAGGAGCGTGTCGCCGGACTTCGCGAAGCTCTCGTGAATGTCCGCACCGTTCTCGAGGAGGGTCTCGGCGAGGGCGAGCGCCTGGCCCTGGGTGCACAGCTTCCGGAAGACCACATCGCAGCAGTAGTGCAGCGCCGGGCAGATGTTCTTGCCGTTCGGACCCCACACTATGTGCGCCTTGACGAGTGTCGGATCGTCCTTGAGGAGCTCTTCGAGGCGCTCGGCGCTGCCCGACTCGATCGCGTCCTTGATCGGCTGGTGGTCTTTCATGGTGGGGGGATCGTAACGCCCACCGAACGCCGATTTGGAAGATTCGTGTCCGGACCAGAGGGCCCCCCGTCACTGGGTAGTAAGGACTCCCACCATGAATCGAATCAGCTACCTACCTATGGCCTGCCTCCTCTTGATAGGGGCATGCACGACAGATCATCCGAAGGACACAAATCCAACAGCGCAGCTGCCCGGAGACGCACATATGGGAACTTTGCCCCACGAGAAGGCACCTGCGGAGAGGGCCTCGCGGACCAGCGAGCCCATCTCGGACTTCAACCGTAACGGCATCGACGACATGATCGATATCGCCGACGGCTATTCCCTCGACGAGGACATGAACGGCATCCCTGACGAGGCCGAGTGATCGATCGCACCTGAAGTTCATGTCAGACGTCGCGCCGGGGCGCCCGCACCGCTTCGCGCCGAGGTCGTCCCAGCGGCAAATTCAGCGGCAAGTTCAGCGGCAAAATCAGCGGAGGCTCAGCGGCGGTTCAGCGGCCGGCCGCCGAACCGCAAACGTCATCAGTTGAACGTGATCTCAAGACCGTCACTGAAGTTCGACGTTACGTTCGGGTTCGCGTCGCGGAACCAAGCCTGGAAGTTGTAGCTCTGGCCCGCAAAGATCGGCGGGTTTCCGAAGGTCGGCATGCTCGTCGTATCGATCTGCAGTGAGATCATTCCCGCGGACCCAGAGCTCATCGCAAACGATGAGTAGCGCCCAATGTTGCCCGTCAAGCACAGGTTGCCCTGACTGCCGCCGGGGTTGAGGATGAGGTCCTGGGTCAGCGACGTGATGAAGAACCCGATCGAGTTCTGAGGGAGGCTAATCGCTTCCAGCATTACGTTGTTGTCGGACGCGGTGAGGCTACCGAAGGCGCGCATCTCCGCCGTCGCGCCGGTCGAGTTCGCATTCGTCATGCAGTAGTTGTCACCGATCGAACCCGGCCCGCAGTTCACGCGTCGGTACACGACGTGGAAGATCCAGTTGCCGGACACGCCGAGGGTACACGCGTCGTACCAGCCCGCTGGAACGCCGCCCGAGAATGGAACGGCCTTGATCACGTTCTTGCCGGGGATGCAGCCCTGGTTGTCGTGCACGACGCTGGGCGCCGTGAGCATGTTGACGTTGGCGTTGAAGAACTTGAGCGTCACGAGGAAAGGCCCGGAGTCGATGATCCGGTCTCCGACACCGCTCGTCACGTCGAACTCGTTGATGAACCCATCGGTCATCTGAGGCGCGAACGCGCTGAACGTCGGTCCACCGATGTTCGGAAGCGACGCCCCCTCATAGATGTGCAGCGCGTCTTCGACGGTTTGGAACGCGCCACCCTGCTGGCTGCCCCAGCCCACTCCAATGCGCAGGATCTCGATCGGATAGTGGGAGGCAGGCGCCTCCAAGAAAACGCCGGCCTCTTCCCCAGCCGCGAAGCATGGGCAGGTGACGAGGCCCGCGCCGGTGGTATTCGCGAGGAGCGGTTCTTCGGGGCACTGCGCGGAAGCAGTCGAAACGAGAACGGCGCAGCCAAGCGCAGTCATCCAACGGGCAGGGTTCAAGAGAGAGTAGCTCTCACGCATGTGGGCACCTATGGCAGCAGGTTGGGAGAAGGGAGGAGCGCGTCAGGGACGCCTCTTCACTCTACTGTTGCGTGCTCGAATTCGCCCAAGCGGACGGACGCATGGGCCTTCTCGGCCGAGGGAGCACGTTGCGACCGAAAATGGTCCGCCCACACCGGAGCCCTTGGTTCTACCTACGCTTGGCCCCGCGAAGCGCGATGCCGCGCTAAAGGAACATGACTTCGATGCCGTTGCTGAAGTTGGACGTCGCCTGGGGATTCCCATCGCGGAACCACGCCTGGAAGTTCCACGTCTCGCCCGGTTGCACGGCCACGGGTCCCAGCGGTTGCGGCAGGGCCGACGGATCCACCACAAGATCGATGACGCCATCGAGCCCCGAGTTCTGCACCTGCCCCGGTCCCACGAAGCGCCCAATCGATCCTGCGAGACACAGGTTGCCCTGGCTGCCGGCTGGGTTCCCAACGAACCCCTGTTCGGAGCTCACGAGGAAGTAGCCGAAGACGAGCCGCGGCATAGACTCGCAGCGCACCGACAGTCGGTTGATGGCGGCAGCGCTGGAGCCGCTCGCCGAGATGACGGCGGACGCGCCCGACGAGTTGGCGGGAGTCGAGCAATAGTTGGTGAGGAGCAGGCTATCGATGTTGGCGATCCACGCGTCCTCTTGGCCCTCGTTCACACCAGCGAGGTCGAGGGCCGTGCTCCCGCCCAGGAAGAACTGCCCGGGCTGACTCACCGAAAGTCCGTTGGAGCGGTCGACGCCCGCCGTTCCGAATTGGCGAAGCCAAGTTCGCTCTCCGCTGTCGTCGTACCTTGCCACCCAAGGGTCGAGCCCGGCGGACGCAGAAGTCCCAAGCATGCCATTGGTGGAGCCCGCAACATAGAAGCCCCCCGCGAGGTCGCTGGCCAGCGCCGTGCACTGATCATTGACGGGCGTCCCGAACTGCCGGATCCAGCTCTGGGTGCCAGCTTCGCTGACGCGCGTCAGCCACACATCCCCCTCGCCCGCGTTCGACGCTCCCAACAGGCCGGATGTGCCTCCGCCGACAAAGACGCCGCTGGTTCCATTCAGGGCCACGCGTACCGAGAGCTCCGGCTCGCCGGAGCCCCACTGAAGTCCCCACAGCGTATTGCCGGATCCGTCCAAGCGCGCGAGCCACGCGTCCGCATCACCCGCGGTGAATCCGAACAGGTCCCCCGAGGAGGTGCCGCAGATGTAGGCGCCACCCGTGCCGTCGCGGACGACGTCGGTGGCTGTTTCGGCGAAGCCAGAGTCGAACTGGCGGATCCAGGTCACGGATCCCGTAGCGTCGAACCGAGCGACCCAGACGTCGCTTGTACCGCTCGACGTCCCCGCGAGATCGCCCTGGGTCCTCCCACACGCGAAAGCGCCCCCCGCGCCGTCGGACGTCACCGCGAAGCACGAGTCGAATTGCGTTGAGCCGAACTGTGTGAGCCAGATCTCCGTACCGGCCGCGTCGAAGCGACCGATCCAGCCATCGAAAAGTCCGACGAGGGCGCCACCGAGGCTGCCGCTCGTGGAGCCGCAGGCGAGGAAACCACCGGAGCCGTCCTCGGCGGCGTCCCAGACCTCGTCCCTGCCGGTGCTCCCGATGGTCCGCGTCCAGACTTGCTGGCCAGCCGCGTCGTAGCCAGCGAGGATCACATCGGTCGTGCCGAAGATCTGCGGGCCCGAGTTCGTCGCAGCGAACACTCCGCCCGAACCGCTCGCGGCGACCTGCGTGCCCGTTTCCTGCTCGGTCGTTCCGAACTGGCTGATCCAGTGGATACTCTGCGCGCTCGTCAGCGTCGCGCTCCCGAACGCGAGCGAAGTCACGAGCGACGCGGTCAGCCTTTTGGTTCGTCTGTGCATTCGGCAAGTCCTCCTAGACGCGAACAAGCACCCTGGGTCTTGGACCTATGCCGTGGCGAGCCCCAGGGTCCGCGCGATGCCATGATCGTGGCCCAGCGATGAGATTCTCACAAGCTCTGTTCCGCGGAGTTCTCCCCTCGTGTGCCTCATCGAACCAAAAGGTCGAAACTGAGCGGGGCCGGTTCGGTATCCCTCTTCACGAAGGACAGTTCCCCGAGTTCGATGTCCCCATGGGCGAGCGCGACCGGGCCGCAGACGTGGCGATCATCCCGGGTGCTCACGTAGAGCTGGGGGCCGACCAAGCGGTCGACGGCGACCAGGACATCGAAGTGGTTCTTGGAGTCCAGTCTGAGGTGGTGTTTCACCTCTCGGCCATCGCGGTGAGTCGCCGTGAGCTTGACGGGGTAGCCGCGCCCGTACTTGTTGGGAGCGATGACACCCGTCAATCGGATCAGGTGTCCCGGGGACGGAAAGGTGAGCCTTACCGGGGTGGCCGAAGCGTCGGAGGACTTGCGCTCCATCACGACGCTCCGAGTCGCCTCTAGCCTCGGGAAAACGGCCGTCCGGCCACGCAGCGAGAGGCGGGCGTGGAACTCGACCTCCCCCTCGAACACGGAGGTCCGCAGCGTCTCCTCGGGCTGCCTGTAGAGGTCGGCGACGCCGTCGTTGCGTCCGCCGGCCACTTGAAACGGCTCCCGCACATGCAGGCGCCAAGGCACAAACTCGTCGAAGCCCAGGGCGTCTTGGTTGACCTGCAGCTGGAACGTGTGATGAGTCTCCACCACGGAGGCGATGTTCACCTCGGCAGCTCCGTCCTTCGGCAGTGAAGTGGACCACTCGGGAAAACGAAAGGCGAAGTCGTCGTAGGGAGTCAGCGTCCAGCGACCGGGAGCGAGGCCTTCCGCGGCGAAGCGACCCTTCTCGTCGAGGGGGATGTGTTGATCCGGCTGCCCCTTGGTGGAGAGGATGATCCCCAGCGGTGGGTGGGCGTAGAAGTGAACAAACGCAGGCAGCCCGGTGACCCTGCCTCGGATGATGCCTTTGTGAACTGGCTCGGTGAGGAGCGTTACCTCTTCCCGAGGCAACGCGGCAACCGGATGGGCCGCGGCAGGGGGGGGCGCGGCTTCGACGCTCTGCGGCTCAAGCAGGGGTTGAGGCGCGGTTTGATCAGGTCCCGCGCTGCGTAGGTAGACCGCGGCTAGGACGGCAGCGCAAGCCACGATCGCGCAGGCGGCGAGTGTGCGCGGGTAGGTCCTGGCTGAACGTGTCATCGTGATCTGTTTCCAACGCGGACGCTGCGACCTCGGCGGAAGATGTAGGCTACCACCATGACCACCTACGGACTGCTGTTGTTCCCCGGTACCGAAGAGCTCGACTTCGTGGGCCCATGGGAGGTTTTTTGTGCCTCGTCCATGGTGTTAGATGCCGGGGAGCGCGTGGTTACCATCGCGGAAAAGCCGGGTGTCGTTCGCTGCGCGAAGGGGCTCGAGATCGTCGCGCAGCACGGCTTCGCCGATCATCCTGCCCTCGATGTCCTGCTCGTCCCGGGTGGCAGGGGCACCCGCAAGGAAGTGGAGAACCCCGCTTTGCTGGACTGGATCCGACGCGTCGCGACGGACTGCACCTGGGTGACAAGCGTATGCACCGGTTCCCTCCTTCTCCACGCCGCCGGCCCTGGCCGCGACGCGCGCCTCGCGACCCATTGGAGCTTCGAGGACACCCTCGAAGCCCGCGGCGCCAGGGTCGTCCGTGATGCCCGATGGGTGCACGACGGCAAGATCGTTTCGAGTCAGGGCGTCTCCGCCGGGATTGACATGTCCCTGTGGCTCATTGGGCAGATCGTCTCGCCAGAGCACGCGCGCGAGGTGCAGCGCTACATCCAGTACGACCCAGCGCCTCCGTACCAAGAGGAAGCGTAGGGGGGGGGAAGCCGTCACCAACATCGCTGTCCCCGAACCGTAGTGCAGGCGTTGGCGCCTGAGGGCGCT
>CALHGQ010000351.1 GCA_938030175.1 uncultured bacterium
GCCAGCGCCTGGCCAAGCGCGCGGGATCCCTATCGCTCCAGGAGCTCCGTAGGGCTGGCGTCAGCTCGTCCTACATCGCCACCTGGGCCGCCGCCTCCGCGGCTGTCCCCGGGGCCCAGGAGGCCCTGGAAGCGGCCCATGGCTCATCCCGGGGCGCCCACTCGTCCCCCGATGCGCCTTCCCTGCCCCCTGCATCCACCTGGATCGCCCCCTTCGAACTCCGTTCTGTCCCAAGTTCCGGGCCGGCCCGTATGCCCATTGGCCTCCCCAGAGTGCCCCGCTGATAGGCTTGCCCAAGGGCGAGCCCCAGCCACCACATCCACCTGAACTCCAGACCGATGAAGCAGCCAATCCAGACCCGCCACAGCCAACGCCCTGCCACCCGATCCGGCAGCCTCTTCGGGTCCTCCCGGAGCGCCCTCCTGGCCATCGCCCTCGGCGCCCTGGCCGGATGCTCCGTCGAGCCCGCCCCCACCACGTCTGACCTACAAGCGAGCGCCCCGTCGACGACAGAGCCCACCGCGAGCGAACCCGTCGCCACTGAGCTCGCCGAGCCCACCCCCGTCGCCACTGCGCCGCCGTCCACCGTCAAAGCCCCCGAAGAAGGCTCAACCGCCCCCGCCGAGATGACCGCAACCAACGACCCCGCCCCTGTCCCCACCACCGAAGTCGCCACGCTGGGCGCCGGCTGCTTCTGGTGCATCGAAGCCGTCCTAGAGCAGCTCGACGGCGTCGAATCCGTAGTTTCAGGCTACACCGGCGGCGACACCCTCAACCCGACCTACGGCGACATCTGCACGGGCCGCACCGGCCACGCCGAAGTGGTCCGCGTCACCTTCGACCCCACGGTCCTACCCTACAAGGACCTCCTCGACTGGTTCTGGAAGTCCCACGACCCCACCACCCTCAACCGCCAAGGCCCCGACCAAGGCACCCAGTACCGCTCCGCGATCTTCGTCCACTCCCCGGCCCAGCGCAAAATCGCCGAGACATCCAAGCTCGACGTCCAGCCGACCTTCGACGACCCCATCGTCACGGAGATCACCGACGCCCCGGTCTTCTACGAGGCCGAGAAGAAGCACCAGGGCTACTACTTCGACAACACCTCCCAGGGCTACTGCAGGGCTGTCATCGCCCCCAAGCTCAAGAAGCTCGGCCTGAAGTACTAGGCCCCCGCCGCCCCCAGACGGACTCGGGCCCCCCGCACCCGAATCCGTCAATCCCCATCAAGCTCCCACCCCCTCCCTGCCGATCCCCCACCAGCGCAAGATTTCAGGGATCAGACCCAAAACCCGCCTTGACACGGGCCCCAGGCCCCGTATCCTCTCGCGCTCCCATTCCCCGATAGCTCAGTTGGTAGAGCAAGCGACTGTTAATCGCTTTGTCGCAGGTTCGAGTCCTGCTCGGGGAGCCACTCCCCTCCTGGGTTGAGCAAAACCTCTGTACCGGAAGCGCACCACGGCGCCAAGACCGGCGCTTCGGTGGTCTGCTTCTGGCTCAATAGGGCAGCGCACCACGTGTCGACGGGCCCACTCGTCTCTGAAGTCTCGGATCCCCGCGGGGTTTCTGGTTGACGGCTAAGAGACGGCCCTTGGTCCGTGGAAGGGCTGAGTACCGTGCGCCCGATCGCAGGCGTGGGGCAACCCCGTTCATCGATCCGGCCGTAACTAGGAGTTCAAGGCGGCAGCAGGCTGCCTGAGGTTGGGTCGAGTAGGTGAGTTTGGGGTGTGCGGAGCTGCGTAGGCCCCTAGGGGCCCACGCAGCTCCGCGATGAATTGCTCCGGGCTGAGTCCCCCGAGGGATGTGTGCGGTCGCATCGTGTTGTAGTCCTCGCGCCATTCAGCCCCGAGATCTCGTGCATGTGCGAGGCTTCGGAAGCTGTGCTGGTTCAGGAACTCGTCCCGGATGCGGCTGTTGAAGCTCTCGGCGAACGCGTTCTCGACTGGCTTGCCAGGTCTGATGAAGTGGTGCTCGATGCCGTGCCTGTAGCACCAGGAGTCGAACGCCCGGCTCGTGAACTAAGGGCTGTTGTCGGTCCTGATGCGGCGCGGCTTTCCATACGTCTCGACAGCCCTGTCCAGGATGCGTGTCACTCGCTCTGCTGGGAGGGCCACATCGAACTCTATGGCCACGCCGCGTCTTGAGTAGTCGTCGATCGCAGCGAAGACTCGTAGTGCCCTACGATCCTCCAAGGCACCGCTGAGGAAGTCCGTGGACCAGCAATCGTTCACAGTTGAAGCAGCGGGCAAAGCAGCCCTCGGCGCTTGAGAGGCCCTGTTGCGCTTCTTTCGCCGCACCGCGAGTCCTCGCTCGCTGTACATCCGGTAGATGCGCTTGTGATTCACGCGGAATCCGTCGCGTCGCAGAAGCATGGTCAACCGCTTGTAGTCGAACCTCGGTCGCTCCGCGGCATGCTCGAGGAGCCGTTCTTCGAGACCAGGGATCGGCCGTTTTCGGCTTTGGTGACGATTGGTGGATCGGTGTTGCCCCGCCAGCCTGCACACTCGCCGTTCGCTTAGGCCGTGCGCCTCGCAGATGCACTCGACGGCGGCTCTCTTCGCTGCGGGGCCTACCAATTTTTTGACACGATCGTCTTCAACGCATCGATGTCTAGGGCCTGGTCCGCCACCATCTGCTTGAGGCGGCGGTTCTCGTCCTCGAGCTCCTTCAGACGCTTCGCTTCGTTGACCTCGAGGCCGCCGTACTTAGATCGCCAGTTGTAGATCGTCGCGGTGCTCACGCCATGTTCACGGGCGAGGTCTCCAACCCTCGCTCCGCCTTCGGCTTGCTTCAGGATCCCGATGATCTGGGCGTCGGTGAATCGGCTCTCTCGCATGTCGTCCTCCTGGGACGGTTGTACCCCGTCTTCCTAGGAACTGCTGGACCGATATTCTGGGACCTCCTCACCACCACCTGATCTAGGGCGTGTTCGACCCAACTCCCGAACAGGTGTTGGCCCCGCTATCGCACGAGTTGGTTGCGTCGTCGTAGCAAGCGTTCGAACCTGTTCCGGAGCATACGTTGACCGCGGATGCCGTGCAATTGTTGGCCACACCGGCCTCAAAGCACGAGTTCGCACCAGGTCCGATGCAAGTGTTGGAGATGCCATCACCTTTACAGGAATTGCCGCCTGAGCCGATCTCGCAGCCATTGGCCCCATGCCCGCCGCAGTCGTTACCGACTTGGCCGCCGGGGCCACAATTGTTTGCGGCTGGGGGCGAACAATAATTGGACCACGTACCCGAGCAATCATTGGCTGCACCGGCCGATTCACAGGTA
>CALHGQ010000352.1 GCA_938030175.1 uncultured bacterium
TGGACTCATCACCGGACTCGTACCGGCGGAGCTTGGCCTCGAGTTCCCCTGCACGGTGGAGTTCCACACGATGGAACGACTCGCGACCCACTTGCCAATGGAGGGAACGAAGAAGACGGTTTGGGAGTCGCCGCCGCCTTCCGCCATGGGAGTCGAGGGTCGGGAGCAGCTCATGGAGTGGCTGGGTGAAGCACCCGTGCTGCGGCTCAAGGAGCGCCGTTTCGTCAACACCGATGCCCTTGGACAGTTCCAGTTCCGTCTTGGCGGCACGCGGCTCGTGCGGATCGCCTGCGCTCGCCGCGAGGTGAGCGGTGTGGGCGACGTCGCCGTCTCTCGGCTTGTGTGTACGTCGAGCGGTGAGCCACAGGACGTCGGAACGCTGTCCGTGACGCAGCTTGGGACCTTGACCGGCCAGATCGCACTACCGCTCCCAGCGCTTGCCGCGCAGATACAACTCAGCCTCGCGGGCAAAGGCAAGCTCACTTCGGAAGTCACCTGCAACGGCGAATTCGAATTCCCAGGACTCATCCCGGGGCGCTATCGGATGGCCGCGCCCTTCACCCCGGAGGGCGTTCCCCGGGCCCCCTTCGAGCGAGTCGTCGACGTGCAACCCGGTGAAGGCTCGCGCCTAGTCATCGATCCCCAGCTTGGTGCCTTCGGTGACGTTGAATTCACGATCTCACTGAACAGCGCACCTCCGCCGGGAGCTTACTGCCTGATACTCCATCGGGACGGCGAGGAGGACCACTGGAGCGAAGACGGAACGCCTGGAGGTATCGTTCGAGCAAGGGCACCGGCGGCTGCTGGCTATCGCGTCAGCCTGTACATAGACGGCAGGGAGAACGCAGGTTTCGAAGTGCTAGACCGCTTCGAAGTTCCGCAAGGCAAGAGTTCGGTGCACCTAGATGTTCGAAGCGGCCGCGTGGTCTGCGCCGTGCCCCTGAAGTACCTCGATCCCGCCGTCAGCTCCGACCAGTTCCTCAGATGGAAAGACGGCTCGGGCAAAGAACGCATGCCTATCCAGGCTGGCACCCACGTTTACGGGAACCAGGTTCCGAGCGAGGCAACGGGCACGATTGACATCGAGTTTCCCTGCGTCCCCCTGGACGCCCAAGACCTCCGCTTGGAGTTCCTGCCCGATGACGAGGACAAGCATGAATCGTTCGCCGTTCCCTTCGAGGCGGAGCTCGTCGAAGGCAAGGTCGTTCGCATCAGGCTGGACTGAGACCCCGCGGGGATTCAGAGCGCAGCGCTCTCAACGAGGCACCCGCCTGGAGAGAGACGACGAACGGTGGGAAGTAGCGCGCCCAAACACAGATTCCTCGCGGACGACTACCATGAAGCCATGCTTCCATCGAACCTGAAGGCTCCGCCTCCCACCTCCCTGAGAGTTCTCAACGGGCTCGTTCACGTGGCGCTCGTCATCGCGGTGGTCGCGCCCGCCGTCTGGTTGGTGACAGGCGCGGGCGCTTACTACATCCAAGCCGAGGTCGTCCAAGCGCCTGGCCTCCAGCCAGCCTCGGCCCTCTTGGATGCCCACCCTGCGATCCACGGCGTGACGGCCAAGGTCGCGGTGGGAGAGACCGGCCGGGTCGCTGCCACGGCACTCATGCTCATACTCGCCGCATTCGCGCTCGTGTTCCTGGGGCAGCTGCGGGGTGTGACTCAGTCCGCCTGCGCTGGCGTCCCGTTCCACGTCGAGAATGTCACGAGGCTCAGAAAGATGGGATGGGCACTGATCGCAAGTGGCCTCGCCGTATGGCTTCACGCAGCACTCTCATCGGACGCCCTCAGGGCGATCGATGTTCCAGGTCTTAGCCTTCGAATCCAACGAGACTTCGACCTTAGCTTCCTCGTCTACGCCCTCGTACTGTTCGCGCTTGCTGACGCCCTCTCACGGGAGGCAGGGCTCCGAAGAGCCAAGGCGCTGGCCCTGGACGCCTCCGCCCCGGGGTAAGCCGGACAACGGCGCGTTCCAGCGGAGTCGTCCGCCCTGCTTAGAGAAGCAGCGGCCGCCCGACCAGCCCGAGGGACCGAAGCAGCCTAGCAGCCCGTTGAAAAAGGCCGCACTATCGGGCAGCGCCCCTCGAAGCCCTGACTGCGTTGCTTGAAGGGCCCCGAATAGGGCTGCTAGGCTTCCATCAGCTCAGCCGCCGGTACGTCCATATAGCTGCACCAGTCCTCGAAGTCGGCGAACATCGGGGTCAGGGGCAGCGTGACGCGAGCGGCGCTGGCCGTCTCGCTCTTCGCTTTCCAGCGCATCAGTATGCCGTGGATCGGCAGTGCGTGTCGCGCCTTGAAGAGGGGCGACTTGGTGTAGACGTTCTTGAGTCGGGTGACCATCGAGGTCTTCTCGTTGGCCTCTAGCTCGCTTCGCAGCGCCTCCGCCATCCAGTCGGACCGGTAGATATCGCGGAGCGGCGCACCTGTGACTTCGACGTGTCGTTGGACCGCAAGCGCGCGGCCGCTGACGACCCGTCCGAGTCGTGCCTTCTTCGGCTCTTCCCCCACGGTGAACATCGGGATCGCGCTGTCCGAGCGCACCGCGAGCCCCGAGTTCGTCGGCACGTCCGTGAACTCTGGGAACACGCTGCGGTAGACCTCGTTGTACAGCCGGTAGCCGGTGATGAACTCAAAGGGAACAGCGAGCAATGCGCGCAGGAACTCTGGGTCCACGAAGGGGGTCAGCATCCGCTGGTGCATCTGCCACGGCACCATCCAGGTGCTGGTGCGGACGCCGTTGCTGCCTGCGTAGAGCTGTGAGAAGAAGGGACGGGCGAAGGCGTTCGTCCAGAACGCCATCTCCCGGTTCTCCGCCCGCAGCGACTTCCATTCGTGCTGCAGCGCGTCGTAGGGGTGCTCGGCGAGGGACTGGATGAACTCCGGCGTGAAGACGGACTCGATGCGGGCCGTCACGGCCTCTTTGGAGACCCGCTGCACGGGGAAGAGCGCCACGTCGACGCAGCAGCCCCCTAGAAGTTCGCCGCCGAGGACGCCCGAGTGGAAGATCTCCTCCTTGCCCCCCTTGCGTCGATGTTCGCCGTAGACGGACGGTTCGAAGGGCTGGTGACCGTGCTCGAGGAAGATCGCCTCGTGCTTGAGACCCGCCTTCTCTGCGACGAGCCGGGCGATCACCACGTCCCGGTCGCGGTCCGCAGCCCCCTTCTCTGCATAGTGGGTGACAAACGAATGCCGCTGGCGCTGCTCCGGCGTCATGCACGACAGAATGAGTCGGGTGTCTGCGCCCCCGGTCAGCCCCGCTTCACCGTTCGGATGAGCGTCCAGTCCGCGGCGAACGGCGCGCTGGAGAGCCGCGCCTACGACTTTTGCGTGTTCCTCGAGCGAAGCGTTCTTCGTCAACGGAACCGCCAGCTCGTCGTGGCGACGATCAGAGGCGCCGCTGGCCGTGACCGTCCGGAGGGTGCCCGGGGGAAGCAGCGCGACGTCAGAGAAGAAGGTCCGCTCACCGAGCGTCATCCCGAACGTGTAGTACTGCGCCACAGCGTCCGCATCGAGCGAACGCCCAACGCCGGGCAGCTCGAGCAGCGGTTCGTACTCCGTGCAGAAGGCCACGAGCTCATCCGTCTCCACCACGAAGAGCGGTTGGAATCCGAACGCATCGTTGCCGAGAACAAGCTCATGCTTCGCCGCGTCGTAGCGCGCGAACACGTGGCTGCCCGCCGCGTCGCCCGGCGGCGACGAAAGCCCGTCGTCTCCGACCAGGCTCTTCGCAACGCCGACTCCGGCTAAGGCATGCCCGAAGGCGATGGCCAACCTGTCCCCCGACTCAGCGTGTTCGACGGAAGCTCCGCCGATCGCTGCGACGAAACGGTCGCGGGCAAATGGCTTGAGCGGCCGCTGGCCAGCCAGGGAGAAAGCAGACAGGGAAGAGTCGACAGTCGACGTGTCGAGACGACTCCCTTTGGAAAAGACACCGAGGATCATTGGACGCACATGGAAGAGCTGGGGACTCGATGGGGACGAGTATCCGAGCCTTCCGCGCTGCCGTCCCGGGCGAAATTCGATTTCGCCCGGGTGTGCCTCACCTGGATTCACATCTGCGAAGGTGTCGCCCACAGACGGGCCCCACAGGCGTCCATCCGTGAAAAAGCCTACACGTCCGTCAGCCGCAGAAGCGTCACTGAAGCTACTTCGGCACCGTCACGATCGGCAGCGCCAGCGCACGGGCGCTCTCGTCGATGGCGGGGATCTTGGTGCCGAGGAGCTCGTCGAGGACGGCAAGCTGCGCCTCGATCTTTCCGCTCAGCTCGTCCGCTACGCGTCCCATCTGCTCGGTCGGCGCAAACTCCCCCGTCATCGCCGCGGAGCGAACCCCGGCAAGCTTGTCCGTCAGCTGAATCGGGAAGTTGAGCGGGTCTTGGCGGCTCTGGTTCTTCGTTTGGTAGAGCGCCTCCTCCACGTCCTTCATCGTCTCCAGCGCCGCATCGATCTCAGTGATGAGCGCCTTCGCTTCGGCGTTCTCTTCGCCGTCGGGAAGACGCTTCTTAAGCGCCTTCAGATCCTTGGTGATGCTTCGGATGTTGCGCACCCCCGTGTGGGCGCGGGTCAGGAGATCGCCCGTCTTCACCGCAAAGCGGTACTGCTCCACGAGGTCCATGGTCGTCGACGACGAACGAGGATCCGCAGTGAGGATGAGCGGCACGGTCACCGTCTCGCCGTCCACGGCCAGCTCGATGCGGTAGCGCCCGGGCGGCACCTTCGGCCCCGTCATCCGACCGCTCCAGAGGATCATATCCGGGAACGACTCCGCCCCCTTGGCACGGAGGTTCCACGAGAAGCGGTTGTAGCCCACGTCGCTGGGAAGCACGTCGTCCTTCTGCGCGGCGTTCGGGTTCTTCTCGCCCTTGCCCTTCGGCACGAACTCGCGAACGGTCTCGCCGTTGTAGTCCTTGATGGTGAGCTTGAGGTCCTCGACGCCCTCCGCCAAGAGGTAGTCGATGGACACGCCGCCCGCGTATCCAGCGCGGGTTGCATCATCCGGCGCGTAAAGCACCGTGTTGCCCACGTGGGCGTCGAGGCTGAGCTGGCGGAGGGACTCGATGTTGTCGAGGACCCAGTACCCACGGCCCTGGGTCGCCACGACGAGGTCGCTTCCACCGAAAGCCAGGTCCGTGATCGGAACCACGGGCAGGCCCTGCTGGAAGGCGCTCCACGACTCTCCGTCGTTCATGGAGACGTAGAGCCCGCGCTCGGTCCCCGCGAACAGGAGGCCGCGGCGCTCGGAGTCCACCTCGATCGCGCGCGTGAAGTGATCGTCTGGGATTCCGTTCGTGATCTCCGTCCACGTCGCGCCGAAGTCGGTCGTGTGATAGAGATACGGTCGGAAGTCGTCCAGCTTGTAGCGCGTGCCCGCGAGGTACGCGCCCCCTGAGGTGAACGGGTCGGCGATCAGGTCGTTGACCTGGGTCCACTCCGGCAGGCCTTCGGGTGTCACCTCGGTCCACGTCCCGCCATCGTCGACGGTCACGTGCACGCGCCCGTCGTCGGAGCCGCACCAGATCACTCCCTTCTGCAGCGGTGACTCGAACGCCGCGAAGATCGTGCAGTAGTACTCGACGCCGGTGTTGTCCTTGGTGATGGGTCCACCGGACGGCCCGAGGCGCTCGGGGTCGTTACGCGTGAGGTCCGGACTGATCTGCTTCCAGCTCGAGCCCAGGTCCGTCGAGCGAAAGAGCACGTTCGACGCCGCGTAGAGCGCGTAGCTGTCTTCGGACTCCGGCTCTGCCTCGGCGTCACCATGGGGCGAGAAGAAGAGCGGGAAGTTCCACTGGAACCGGTAGCGCATGCCCTCGGCGCCGTAGCCCATGGGGTTATCCGGCCACACGGTCACGTTGCGACGCTGGCTCGTGCTGTGATCCACCATCGAGAGGAAGCCGCCGTACGAGCCGCCGAACACGAGGTCGGGGTTGGACGGGTGCGCGACCACGTGGCCGCTCTCGCCGCCCGCGGTGGGCTCCCAGTCACGGACGCCGGGACGGCCGCCGCGCGAGCTACGCACGCGGATGCGGACGGCAGAGTTGTCCTGCTGTCCGCCGAGCAAGCGGTAAGGCTGCGCGGTGTCCACGGAAACGCGGTACATCTGCGAGGTGGGCTGGTTGGACTGCTCGCTCCAGGTCGCGCCGCCATCGAAGCTCACGTTCGCGCCGCCGTCGTTGGACTCGATCATGCGCAGCGGGTCGTTCGGAGCGATCCAAAGATCGTGGTTGTCCCCGTGGGGCGTCGAGATGCGCTCGAACTTCTTGGCGCCGTCCGTCGAGCGGTGCATGCCCACGTTGAGCACGTAGACCGTGTCCACGTCCACTGGATCCGCCTGGAGCCGTGAGTAGTACCAGGCCCGCTGGCGCAGGCTGCGGTCTGTGTTCGTGCGTGACCAGGTGTCGCCGCCGTCGCGGGATCGGAAGACGCCGCCTTCTTTGGCCTCGATGACCGCGTACACCGTGTCGGAGTCCGCGCCGGAAACGCTCACGCCGCTGATGCCCAAGGGGCCCTCGGGAATGCCGTCGTTCGACGAAAGGTCGGTCCACGTTTCGCCGCCGTCCGTGCTCTTCCAAAGGGACGATCCCTCGCCACCTGAGGAGAGCGAGTGCGGCGTGCGGCGCACGCGCCAGAACGACGCGAACATAACGCGCGGGTTAGAGGGGTCAACGCACAGGTCGACGCAGCCGGTGTCCTCGTTCACGAACAGCTTCTGCTCCCAGGTCTTGCCGCCATCCGTCGTCTTGTAGACCCCGCGAGTCGGGTGCGGCCCGTAGAGATGGCCGAGCACCGCTGCCCACGCCGTGTCCGGGTCCCGCGGGTGAATGCGGATCCGCGGAATGTGCTGGGAATCCTCGAGCCCGATCGCGCTCCACGTGCGCCCTGCGTCCTCTGATTTCCAAAGCCCATCGCCGTGACCGACGTTGCCGCGCACCGTCTTCTCGCCGCCGCCCACGTAGATCACGTTGGGGTCCCACTCGGACACGGCGATCGACCCGATGGAACCGCCGAAGGTTCCGTCGCTGATGTTCTTCCACGACGTGCCACCGTTGGTGGTCTTCCAGATGCCGCCTCCGGCCGTGCCCATGTAGTAAGTCATGGGGTCCGACTCGAGGCCGCAGACGGCCGCGGATCGGCCACCGCGATAGGGCCCGACCTCGCGGAACTCCATCCCGTCGAGGACGGTCGCGGGGGTCGGTGGCGCTTCGGCTTCCTGGGCGTAGGAAGGCGAGACCAGGGCAGTCAGGGTCGATACGAAAAGCGGAATCAGCATGGGGAGGTCAAGGAGAGCTGGCTGGAGACTTCGGGGGTGGATGAGGATAGGCGCGCAGCGCTTCTGCGAGGGGCCCACCCCCTCCGCCGGACAAGGGCTTTACGATGTCGGGACGGAAGCTGCCTCAGAGTGCGGCCACACCCGCGTCTCTGCTCTTCATGTCGACCCATTCGGACCTTCCCTTGACCGTCCCCCCCGCTGAGGGGCCCCCTGGGTCGCGAACGCATCTGAGGTTCTTTCGGCACCTCGAAGCGTCGAGCCCATGGCTGGGTTCGCGGGCAAGCCTGCGCCCCCGGGACGCGACGCATTTCGAGGGGGATACGCTCCAGGCAAAGTTCGCGAGGGCGCTGTGCGAGCGCAGCGCACTACCCGCCAAAGAGCTCTTCGAAGCGACGGAGACCTTCGAGCTCGTCCGCAAGCGGGTGCGTCGCCCGGTGGTCGCGGACCTCTGCGCAGGACACGGCCTGGCCGGGCTGCTCTTCGCGGTCTTCGAGAGAAGCGTCGAGTCGGTCTTGCTGGTCGATCGCGAGCGACCAGCTAGCGCTGACGTGCTGCTCGATGCAGCCGCCGAGGTCGCCCCCTGGGCGCCTGCGAAGATCCAGTGGCGTGTAGAAGCCCTCAAGCGCACCTCCCTGCCGAACGGCACGGGCGTGATCGCCATCCATGCCTGCGGTCTACGCACCGACGCGTCTATGGAGCTGGCCCTCGCAGCACGCGGCCCCTTCGCCGCGCTCCCGTGCTGCCGCCCCCACCGTCTGCACCCTGCCCCCACCAGCCTGAAGAACGCCCTGGGCGCCGACGTCGCCATCGACGTCCACCGGACCTACGCCCTAGAGAACGCCGGCTACCGCGTGCGCTGGCAGGAGATCCCGGCCGCGATCACGCCCATGAACCGAGTGCTGTCTGCGGCGCCCCCGCCGGTCGGTGCGTGACGAGCCATGCCTCATTCCATGCGAAGCGTGCCCACGTAGGCACCGTCCGCGAAGACGAAGTCCGATGCGGTGAATGTCCGCGCCTTCTGGCTTCCCTTCCCAACGGAAACGGTGAACACACCTCCCACTGGAACCTCCACGGGGAACGTGTAGTACTCCGCGACGATCGGATCGCCCGGGGCGACCTTGGGGCGAGTTGGTACCCAGAGGGAGCTCTCAGAGGCGCGCTCCGCGAACTCAAACTCGAGCTTGGCGTGGTAGCTTTCCGACGCGAACGCCGGCACCGTGATGCGCACCGGCGCCGCTTCGATGTGGTCCGCCACCACGAGCACGCCGCTTTGGAATTCATGGGGTGCCTGCGCCTCGTGGTAGCGCGGAATGACGTAGCTTCCCGTCTTCGGTCGGATCTCCACGACGTAGCGAGCTGGCGCCAGCTTCGGAAGCTCGAAGCGCCCGACCCACTGACCGTCTTCGTTCTCCGTCCACTTCACCAGGCCCCTCTCCGTGGGGAACGGCGTCTCCCCAGGGGCGCGCGCCATCTTGGGTCGCGCGATCGCCCACGTCTTCCCGTGGAACGTGCCGGTCGTGCTCGTCACCACCCCCGTGATCGGCGCAACCCCCATGGCCGCTAGATCCTCCAATCTCTTCTTAGCGCGCAGATGGCGAAGAACATGGTCAGCGCCCCGGTCAGAGTAGCGAGCGCGGATGATGTCCGGATGGGTCGCAGTCATGGGTGCGAAGACGAGCGGTATCGCCCCGTCCTGCCAGTGGGGAATGGTCGCCATCGCAACCTCTGCCTCGTAGACCGCTCCTTGGTGGATCGTCACCGCGCGAAGCCTACGCCCAGGTATGTGGAGGCCCATCTTGGCTCTCGACCAGTCGCGGAAGGTCTTTGCTGCGCTCCGGCCCGTCGAAAACGCCAACATCTCGACTTCCTCAAAGGCTGAGCCGGTGTCCTTCCTCCTGTGCCTGAGGGTCATCTCGTTGACTGCCACGTGCTGCCGGCTTCCGCCGCTGGAAGCGAGCGTCACATAGATCTCGTTCTCAGGGATCACGTCTCCGGCGACTTCGAGCCCAATGTAGCGTTCGAAAACTCCCTCCCAGTCGTCCAGCGTTTCCCCCAAGCCACCGTGGTGGAACGGACCGTGAACGAACTCGAAGTGCTCGCCGCGACGTGCGACGGGAGACTTGGCCGAAGGGTGCAAGTAGAAGAGCGAGATCTTCCCCTTCATGAGCCATTCGTCGGGCGCAAGGATCCCCTCGCTATCCGTCATCGCCTCGACGGCCACGTTGTTTTCATCCGAGACCAGGCACAGCGTCTTGTACAGAGGCTGGCCGCTCAGCTTGTCGATGACCCTCACCCGAAGGGGCGCAAGCCCCGTCAAGTCGCCGGGCTCGGCATCGATCTTCGGCGCTGTGTGGCGGGAGGCCGTCGCCCTCTGCGGCTCATCCCGCTCCCCTAGCGCCTCAAGAGCTTCGGACGGGGAGGGCGCGCCGCTAGTGCCCCATTCGTCCGAAAGAGCGGGCGTGACCATCTCGCTGGGCGGCGCCCCCTTCTCACTCAAAAGCGCGATCGCAGCGGC
>CALHGQ010000353.1 GCA_938030175.1 uncultured bacterium
TGGACCGCGTCGGCCCAGCGCCGCTTGTCGGCCGCTAGGGCCGCGCTCGATTCCGCTGGGGCAAAACGTTCCTTCGCGTCCCTAAACGCTCCCGCCTCGGCGGGGTCGTCGATCAGACCCGCGTTGACGGCCGCCAGCGCAGCGGCGCCGCGGGCGGTTGAGTCAAGATCCGCAGGCCGCTCCACCGTCAGCGCGGCAAGGTCGGCTTGGCGCTGCATCAGGTAGCCGTTGGCCGCGGCACCGCCGTCCACGAGCAGCTCTGCGATCTCCACGCCACTGTCGGACCGCATGGCATCGATGAGATCCGCACACTGGAAAGCGATCGCGTCGAGCCCCGCGCGTGCGATGTGTGCGCGCCCCGTGCCACGCGTCATGCCGAAGAGCGCCGCCCGTGCGTCAGGATCCCAGTGCGGGCTGCCAAGGCCAGCGAACGCAGGCACGAGCACGACCCCACCTGTGTCTTCCACCGACCGCGCCAGCCCCTCCGATTCTTCAGCCTGCGAGAAGAGACCCAGCTGATCTCGCATCCACTGGATCACGGTGCCGCCGGCGAAGGACGACCCCTCTAGGGCGAACACGGGCTGGCCCCACCGATCCGCCGCGATCGTCGTGAGCAGTCCAGCCTTCGATCGCACCCGCTTGGCGCCCGTGTTCAGGAGCAAGAAGCAGCCCGTCCCGTAGGTGTTCTTGAGCGTGCCCGGATCCCAGCAGCCCTGCCCGTAGAGCGCAGCCTGTTGATCGCCAAGGACCCCGGAGATCGGAACGGTGCAGCACATTTCGCCGTCGGGTCCATCCGCACAGCCAAGACGTCCACCCTGGATACGGACTTCGCCGAAGCCCGCGGCGGACGGGAGAATTTCAGGGAGCATCCAGCGCTCCAGCCCGAAGAGCCCAAGCAGCTCATCGTCGTATTCAAGTGGCGAGGAGAGATCCACAAGCATCGTCCTCGACGCATTCGTGGCTTCCGTGACGAGCCGTTCCCCTTCCGTGAGGTGATGCACGATCAGCGCGTCCACCGTCGCGAAGCGCAGTGTCTTGCGCGCCGCCGCGGCCTGGACCTCCGTGGAGTTCTGCAGCAGCCACTCCATCTTGGAGGCCGAAAAGTACGGATCGAGCACGAGCCCCGACTTCTCCGTGACCCGATCCTCGTGCCCCGACTCCTTCAGCTCACGGCAGCGCTCTGCCGTGCGCCGGTCCTGCCAGACGAGCCCGGGGGCGAGCGCTTGACCGGACTCGAGGTCCAAGGCGAAGACGGTTTCGCGCTGGTTCGTGATACCGATGGCGGACGGCGCACGCCCTAGCTCGGCCAGCACGTCCCCCATCGTCTGATCGAGGGCCCCCAGGATCTCGTGCGCGAGATGCTCAACGTGCCCCGGCTGTGGAAAGTGCTGGGGGAACTCCCTGTACGCGCGGGCCACGGGGCGCATGTCCAGGTCAAAGGCCATCGCGGTCATCCCGGTGGTGCCCGCGTCGATACTCAGCACGTAGCGGTCGTCTAAAGACATGGAGGCGAAGGTAGCAACCGCTACCCTCGCCTCCAAATGGTCAACGTGCGTTGCCGACCGAGTGTTGTCGCACCCTGCGGTGGCTCAGATGTCCTGGCGGATCACCACGACGCCGTCCACGGGTCGGAAATCGAGGCTTGTCATGGTCCGCTCACCGGTCTGGTGCAGGCCAGCGATGAACAGCGTGTCGTCCAGAAGGCCGGTCAGCTTGAACCTGAGCAGGTCGAGGCGGATGTCGCCTCCGACTCCGATCTGGCGGGGCTCGCCGAAGCCGTTGGCTTGGCCAACCGAGTAGGTCAATCCGTTGCCCTCGAAGCCCGTGAAGATGGAAACCTCAAGGTTCGTCAGCGCCGCCAGGTCGAGCTCGAGCATCACGTCGCCGTAGTAGCGGATCCAGTAGTCGCCGTCGCCGAGATCGATGGCCTCGACAGCTCCCACACCGTTGGCCGAAACGACCGCGGCTCGCAGGTCAGCGTAGGACCCGCGGAGGGTGACCGTTTGGTCGAGCGACTCGTAGTCAGAGTTGCCGAGCGACGGAAGGGTTCCGACGGTTGGATCACTGCCGTTGTCGCCGGACGGCGTCAGATCGGCCAGTGCTGGACTTGACGTCAGCGTCAGCGCTGCCGCGGATGCGAACACCGCGCAAAGGCATGCTGCGGCGAGCGCACGTGCGGGGCTCGTCCCCACCGAGCGACTCGTGGAGCGGGTTTTCAGGGTGTGAAAAGGCATGGTAATGGCAGCCGGTAGCTTCATGGCTTGCTCACCTCGTTAGCTTCGAAGAGCTCAGGCAGCTGTGCTACCAGCTGCGACAGGAATCCGGGGCGCGCCTCAAAAATCTCTCTGGCATCGGGGTTTTCGACGAATAGCGCGGCCACCTCCGAGGGGCTCCCCCCCGAATCGAGCTGCACGTCCAGCAGCTGGCGGAAGGCGGCGAGCGCTCGCTGGTCGTGTCCCAGCTGAGCATAGGCAACGCCGATGTTGAATCGGACGACGTTGAAACGGGCCTCAGAGGAGCTGAGTCCCGAGATGTTCATCCAGCGCCACAGGACCAAGGCCTCGCGCAGGTCGCCCTCACCGAAGTGGAGACGGCCCAGCTGCATGGCGGCATGTCCGCGGTTGGAAAGGCTCAGGGCAGTATCGAATACGTCCCTGTAGAGAGATGCGGCCTTCAGCTTCTTCCCCTCGCGTCCGTAGACGTAGGCGAGGTAGATGCGTGCTTCTTCGTGGCTCGGGTCGATCTCGATCGCTTGGCTCAGGAGACGCCGCCCTTTCTCCAGCGGGTCACTGATCTTCTCCAGCCGGCCGTTGAGGAGGTGGCGCGCTTCCATCCAGTCCGAACGGCCGCCCCACGGGGTCATCTCGTCGGCGTCTTCGCCCTGGGGCTCTGGTCGGAACGTCCCTTCGTCGGCCTCGCCGTCGACGCGACCAGATGCCACAACGCCGTCGACGAATCCACGACCCTGGGTCTTCGCGTCCTGAACGGGCACGGCCGCCTCGAACACGCGCTCCCGGAAGCCAGCGCCGTCGACGCCCGAAAGGATGTACGCCTTGCCGAGCTGGTAGAAGATCGTCGCCAAGCGATGGGCGAGATCAATGTTCTCTGCTGCCTTCGCGATTTCAGCGGCGCCGAGCATCGCGATGCGTGCCTCCAGGCGCTGGGGATCCGAAAGGTCCCTGTGCAATCGTGCGAAGCGTCGAATGTCGTCGAGGAAGACCTGGCACTCGGGGGACTCCTCGAGTCGCACCATGGCGCGGGCGGCCGCCATCTCGTCTAGCTCTCCGTCGACTAAGCAGGACAAATCGCCCTGCAGTGCAATCTGGTCCGCCGTCAGCCCTTCGCCCCACGCATCGAAATTCCAGCCAGAACCCTGGCCGGGATGATTCGAGGCTGATCCGTGATGGTCTTGAGAAGTCATGGAGGGACTGTTTGAGAGGGAGAGAGGCGGTGTCTGGGGCACCTCCCGTTGCACTGGACTAGCAGGGCGATCCGGGCGGGCTACAGAATTCTTGGGGCTTCAGCTGTCAGTGGACGAGTTGGTGATGCGAGTGGTTCGTTCGATTAATGTTAGCTGGGTCAGCTCAGCTCAGCCGCGGCTGATCTCCGCCGTTCGGAAGATCGGCGGCAGGCCTGGCGGCGGAGTTCTGGGTTTGCGGGGTGCCCACGCGAGCGGGCCTGCAGTCCGGTGAGAGCCCGTCGAAGACACGGCGCATGGCGCGGTGGATCTTCTTACGTGCGCGGAAGATGACCATCTTGAGGTTCTCAAGTTTGATCCCGAGTGAAGCCGCTGCCTCGCGGTAGCTCACGCCATCCACCTCGACGAGATGAAGCGCACGCCGCTCGCGTTCCGACAGCATGGTGTAGAACTCGATGTAGAGCTGCAGGTAGACGACATACGCCCGGCTGCACTCAAGGTTGGCCTCGTTCTGGAGGGCGCCCGAGAGCGGTGTCTCACTGTGGGCTACCGGTTGATCGGAAAGGTCCTCGAACGGAATCTCGCGGCGGTTACCTCCGCCGGTGCTCCGCGAGCGCAGATGCTTGAGCACAGTGTTGCGCACGATCATCGCCGTCCAAACGCGAAACGCATCATCTCGCGAAGAATCGAAACGATGCGGGTAGCGGTAGACGTTGAAGAAGACTTCCTGCAGCACGTCGCCTGCGTCTGCCTTGCTGCTGTAGCGGCGAAGTCGCCCTGCCACTTGAACGAGCAGTTGTGCGGCGTTCAGCTCGTAAAGCAGCCCAAACGTGCCTTTGCCCGTGTGCTTGCGGAACCCGTCCATCAGCGCAGTGCTGACGCTGTCACGCAGCTGCTCCGAGGAAAGCGCCTCGTCGGCAAGGGCTGCGGTCAGTCGTGCTCGGTCTTCGCTGTCGAGCTCCACGCACTTCTTGCCGGTGCCCGCAGCGACCATCTTCGACCCTGACTTGATGAGTGCATCGATTCTCTCCTCCAGCTTCGCACGACCGCCGATGGCGGTGAGCGGACTAGCTTTGAGGAGATCGGAAACTTGCATAGAGGGAGACGTGTCGGAAGCATCGTAGCTCGCTTCACCCAATCTGTGTTCGGGGAAAGCAAGCCCGTCCTCATCGGCATGGTGGCCAAGGAGGTCGGTGGGGACGGTTGCCTGGAGGTGGGAGCGCCCCTGCCAAGTGGCCGGGTCGTCCTGCAGAAGCCTACGAGGTTGTGCAGCGAGGGGCTCTGCGAGCGCATGAGCCCCGGACGCAGCGACGCGCCTGGCAGGTGATTTTTTGGGGCGCCGTCCTGTGCTATTCGCGGGGGCTGGATGACCCGTGACGAGAACAGAACCAGATTTTGCGGGAACCAAGCGCCCACCAGAGCCGTCTACGGGGGAGACGGAACGGGAGACCGCAGGCCTTGCAGGCGCTCCAGCCCCGTTCGACAGGCGGCATGCCGATCCCCCGTCTTGGGAGATCGAGGGCCGTTGCCTCGCGGGGTGGCGGCTAAGTTGGTCGCCCCGTGGGCGCACCTGAGGGGTGCATTCCGCGGAACGTAGAGCGGATTCCGCGGGGGCGGAAACCGAACCAGGGCGATTCTGGCTCATGGGGAATAAGCGTGGGGTTCACGCTGGTTTCGGGAAGAGTTTGGGAAATGTGTGCGGTTTCCGATCATCCAGGCGAGCGAATGCGCACAACTCTATAGCTAGTAGCGACTTACGGCGGTCACGGACGCCGTGGACATTGGGGAGCCCAATCGGCGGCGATTCCGAACGATCCAATTCGCGAAACCGCTCTATCCTCCCCCTCCCATGCCGCACCCAGCCGCGTCACCGACCGCCGTCCTTGAAGAAGCGCGGGAGATCGGCTTCGACCTCGCGGGCATCGCCCCCTTCGGACCGCCCCCCGACGCCGCCCACTTCGAGCGATGGATCGAAGAGAACCACCATGGATCCATGGGCTATCTCGCCCGCGGCAAAGCGGCGACCCTCGATCCCAGGTCCCAATGGCCCAGGGGCAAGAGCCTCCTCGTCGTCGGGCTGGGTCACTCACGTCCCGCCATCGAGTTAAAAGGAGGGGGTCGCGTCGCCCGCTACGCGGCAGGCCGCGACTACCACAACGTCGTCGGCAAGCTCCTGACGAAGCTCCGCAAACGCCTCGTCCAGCTCGAGCTCTGCGCCCCTGCCTCCCTCTTCGTTGACGCGACACCTCTCCTAGAACGCAGCCACGCCGAAGCCGCTGGCATCGGGTTCGCTTCGAAAGCCGCCAACTTGCTTCATCCGCAGTTTGGCCCCTGGTTCTTTCTGGGGGAGATCATCCTCGAGACCGATTTCGCACCGACGGCAGCCCAGGTGCCCCACGGATCCTGCGGCACATGCACGGCATGCATCGACGCCTGCCCCACGGATGCGATCACCGCGCCCGGACGCGTCGATGCGCGCCGCTGCATCAGCTACTCCACCATCGAGCACCGGGGCCTCGTCGCACACGAGCTGCGTGAGCAGACGGGGCCGTGGGTCTTCGGCTGCGACATCTGCTCGGAGGTTTGCCCGTGGGGATCGAAGGCCCCGGATCTCTCGGAACGGTTTGGTACGCGACGGGAGTGGCAAGAGGAGGACGCCGCGGACGGCGAGGTGCTGGCACGAATGCTGTTGACGGGACACGAGCCCGAAGATCAGCACGCGGTCCGCTTCCAGGGCTCTCCCCTCAGGCGTCCGGGCCGCGAAGGCATCGCGCGCAACGCAGCCGTTGCCCTCGGCCACTCCCCCACCGACCGGGGACTCGACGCACTCCTCCTGGCCGTTGGGCAGGACCCATCCCCGATCGTCCGAGCGGCGGCCGCTTGGGCCCTGACCCGCGCGCACCGGGATGACGCTGGCGTGGAGACGTCCCTTGACCGGGCGCGGAGTGCAGACGCGAGCGACGAAACGCGCAGGGACGTCCAGGTCTCTATGGATCGAAGCGGCCGGTAAGGAGAGGCGGACCCCAGGGGCAAGCGGGGGGCCGTACCCGCGATCGACCAGCGGCCCCAAGCCGCAGCATGTCGCGCAGAATGGATCCATAAAAATGGACGCGCCGGGCCGCCGTGTTGCGCGATCGCGACATGGGATCTGGCACCGCGTCCATTCTGAGCAACATGGGCCCCAGAGGCCGGTTTGAGACGATTCCCCAGGGTCCTACGCACGCCTGACTTACGTCGACCGGGCGCTCCCTCTGCGGGACATGGCATGCCCTGTGCTCCTAGGTCAGCGATGGAAAACACACGCAACAAGTTTGAGTCCGATCGCAAGTGGTGCGCAGCTTGCGAGGAGTACGTGCCCTACCTCATGAGCCTCGACACCTCATACTGCGCCAGCTGCGGCGGCGAAGTACGCCTGTTCTCCAAGGAAGACTGGACGGTCTTCTCCGAGCAGCTCAAAGCCCGGCGTCCGGGGGCACGACGCCGCCAAAGACGCGGCACCGCCTAACGAACACCCTTCGAGAAGCCTCCCCCCCACAACGCCTCCCCAGATGACGCTGCGGCTCTTAACAGAGTCGTAGCGTCTCGTTATGGAATGCGCTGCACCGCTCAAGTGCCTCGGTCGTTAGAACTGTGGGCATCATGAGCACCCCTCCAGCGGCCACTCAGCAGGCCAACCCAGCGGGCACCGATCCGGCTGCCGTCCTCAGCTCCGTCCAGTCCCGCTACAGCGAGGGCGCCCGCGATGTCGTTCCCGAGCTTTGCTGCCCGGTGGACTACGACGCATCGCTCTTGGAAGTGCTCCCCCAAGAGATCATCGATCGAGACTACGGATGTGGCGACCCGAGCCGCTTCGTTCGGAAGGGCGAGGTTGTCCTCGACCTTGGCTCTGGCGGTGGAAAGATCTGCTACATGGCCAGCCAGATCGTAGGCGAAGAAGGCCGCGTGATCGGTGTCGACGCGACGACCGACATGCTCGAGCTGGCGCGCAGCCACCGCGGCACGGTCGGCGACAAGGTCGGCTGGCACAACGTGGACTTCCGGCGCGGTCACATCCAGGATCTCAGGCTCGACCACGACGCCCTTGCTAGCTGGCTCGAGGGCCATCCGGTCAGCGACCTCGCCGGCTACGAGGCGCTGGAGAACGAACGTGCGCGACTTCGTCGGGATGAGCCGATGGTCGCCGACGAGAGCGTGGATGTCGTCCTCTCGAACTGCGTCCTGAACCTCGTGGACCCAAGCGACAAGCCCAAGATGTTCGCGGAGATTCACCGTGTCCTGAAGCGCGGCGGGCGCGCGGCCATCAGCGACATCGTTTCGGACGAGGACGTCCCGCTGGAACTGCAGCAGAACCCAGAGCTATGGTCAGGCTGCATCTCGGGCGCCATGCGCGAGGACCGCTTCCTCCAGGCCTTCGCCGACGCCGGCCTGTACGGCATCGAAATCGCGGCCTACCAGTCCGAGCCGTGGGCCATCGTCCAGGGCATCGAGTTCCGCTCGATGACCGTCGTCGCCTACAAGGGCAAAGAGGGTCCGTGCTACGACCACGGCGAGGCCGTGATCTACAAGGGCCCGTGGAAGTCCGTCGTCGACGACGACGGTCACACGCTGCGCCGCGGTGAGCGAATGGCCGTCTGCCGCAAGACCCTGAACCTCTACGAGTCGGGCCCCTACGCGGACGACATCCTCGCGGTTCGCCCGCTGACGGAAGTCAGCGCGGACGACGCGCCGCTCTTCGCGTGTGATCGCGACTCAGTGCGCGAGCCCGCCGAGACCAAGCTCGGTGCCGCTCGCCCGGATGTGGCCCCGGGCACGAGCTGCTGCGAGCCGGCGAGCGATGGAACAAGCTGCTGTTAGTGGAAGCGACCGGCGCCTCCGCGCCGCGAACGCGAAGCTGCTGCTGATCTTCACGCCTGATCTCGTCGAGGCCGACCCCTTGGCGGCTTTGCGAAAGGCGCTTCCATGGGTGGACATCGTGCAGGTGCGGCCGAAACCGCTTGCGGATCGAAGCCCAGGGGCGGCTGCCAGCGCCACGGTCACAGAGGCGCGAAGCGCCTTGGAGTGGTGCGAGCGTGTGCTGGCCCTTCGGGACGGCCTCGAGGGCGACCGCACCCCGCTGGTGATGGTGAACGACCGCGTGGATGTGGCGGTCGCGCTGCGGAGCGACGGCCTCGACGGCGTGCACGTAGGGACAGACGACATGCCGGCGGCCGCTGCCCGCGAGCAGCTCGGGGACGACATGCTTCTCGGGCTCTCGTCGCACACGACCGAGGACCTCGTCCGCGCGTGGGACGAGCCCATCGATATGCTCGGCTTCGGGCCCGTCTTCCCCACGGCGACGAAGGGCTACGGAGAATCGAGCGCGATCGTGCCTTCCAGCACCCCAGAGATCGTCGGCCCCGCGCGCGCGTGGATCGCGGCGGAGAGCGCCCCCGTTCCCTTGTTTCCGATCGGCGGCATCAACGAAGCGAACATCGCCCAGCTTGACCGCGTGGGCCGCGCCGCCGTGGGCAGTGCCATCCTTGGCGCCACGGACCCCGCACGGATCGCCCAGGCGATGCGCGAGGCG
>CALHGQ010000354.1 GCA_938030175.1 uncultured bacterium
CATTGTTCGAGGTCGCGCGCGGTGGCCGCGGACTGCTCCGCAAGCAGCACCGACGGCAGCTCGACCATGAGCCCCGACCAGGGAGTGGCCGCGAGGCTCTGCACGGCCAGTCGGCCCGCGTGTACCGCCTCGTCCTCGGCCGCAGCCGGAACCGCTGCGGATCGATCGATGGGGTCGTCCTCCCCAAGGCCGAAGATCTGCCGCAGGTCCTGGGCGAGAATCCGAGAGGTCGCCGCGCGTGCGCCGCTGAGCTTGTCCGCCGCGAAGTCACCCTCCAAACGCTGCAGCGCTTTCCAGGTAGCCGAGCGGCGGATGGCCTCGCGGCGGTCGCCATCCGATGCGCGGTTCGGCGAGCCCGCTGCGTTCCCCCCGCGGCGCAAGCGATCGATCAGCGGCGCTGTATCGCGAAGATCGAGCGTCACTTCTTGAACAAAACGATCGAATCGAGACGCTCGATCACGCGCTGCGGCAGGATCGCGTCGGAGAAAATCCACCGCTCCGCACCCATAAGCGCCAAAGAAAACGCCGGACAGAGCGATTGAAAGGGCGACGAGCGCTGGTCCAAAAGGATGCGGGCTCCCATGACTCCTCGGTTTCATACCCTGCCAGGTTACCGCTCACGCCCTACACTCTTATAGGCACCTGTCGGATCCCGGCAGAGTTTCTTCCGAACGCCCGGGCGAATCCCATCGCACCCCATGCAGAATCAAATCGATCCCACCCAAGAAGAGCCCGACGCCTCCGAGGCTCGGCCCCTCGCGGTCGACGCACAGAACGCTGACCCGATCAACATCGGTCCGAACAGCCTGGCGATTAGTCACGGGATCGAGGTCGAGGCGGCCGCTCAGTTCCTTGAGGGGCGCAGCTTCCCCGAGCAGAAGCGCTGGCTCTACGCGTATCGGGTTCGAATCCAGAACGTGAGCCCGGAGCCCCAAAAGCTCCTGAGCCGCCACTGGATCATCACCGATGCCAACGGCGAGCGCCGCGAGGTTCGCGGCGTCGGAGTGGTCGGCGAGCAGCCCCATCTCCAGCCGGGCGACAGCCACGAGTACCGCAGCATGTGCGACCTTTCGACCGCATGGGGGACGATGGAGGGCACGTTCCTCTTTGTGACCGATAGCGGAGAGGAGCAGTACGTCCAGGTCGGACGCTTCTTCCTCGTGGAGAGCGCCGAGAACGCCATCGTTGTCGAGTAGAGAACCGGCTTCGGATCCTGCTAGGCTCCGGGCCTCATGATCCAGCTTCCCACCGACTCCGTCGCCCAAGTCACCGATCCAGGTGGGCGTCCGCTCCTTGAACTTCAGGGTCCCGAAGGGACCGCCCGGGTGGGACTCCTTGGGGCCCACGTCCAAAGCTGGGTCGTCAAGGGCGAGGACGAGCAGCTCTTCATGAGCTCAAAAGCCAGCTACGAGGCTGGCGTGGCGAGCCGCGGTGGCATCCCCGTTGTCTTCCCATGGTTCGGCGGGCACTCCACGCGCACCGACCTCGCCGCCCACGGTTTCGCACGTACTTCCGTCTGGGAGCTTGCCGAGGTGGGGCCGGGACCGAGTGTCACGCTCGTCCTTCGCGATGACGAGGGAACACGCGCCCAGTGGCCGCACTCGTTCCTCGCGAAGTACACGGTGACGCTCGGTGACGGACTACAGGTCGCGCTCTCGATCACCAACACCGGCGACGAGCCGTTCACTTACGAGGAAGCGCTGCACACCTACTTCAAGGTGGGCGCGACGGAAGAGGCTTCGGTTCACGGACTCGAGAACGTGCACTTCACCGAGTTCGCCAAGTCGCCCGCGCCGGACTCGGATCCCACGGGACCGATCTACTTCAGCGCCGAGACCGATCGTGTCTACCAAGGTGTCCCGGACACGATCCAGCTTCGCAGCCATCCGCGACGGGGCTTCATGGAGTTGAAGACGAAAGGCGCGGACTCGGCGATCGTTTGGAACCCTTGGACGGAGAAGGCTGCGGCGATGAGCCAGATGCAGGACGACGAGTGGGAGGAATTCATCTGCGTCGAGAGCGCCAACTGCAAGGCCTTCGGGGTGGGCCTTGAGCCGGGCCAAGAGCACTCGCTCGAGCTTACGTTGACCCGCTTGAAGCCTGTCTGAGCTGGGGGCGCCTCGCAAGCTGTCACGTGGGTTCGATCAGCGCTGTAACGCCCTTCGGAGAGCGTGCTGCGCGGATTCGTCCATGCGCGACGGGCTCCTAGCGGCTGTCGAACGATGATCTTCACGCTCCTCCTTCTCACCAAGCTGGCGGCGGCGACCCTCGCGATCGCCGCGCCGTTTTTGTCGCTCCTCGGATTGCCGGGGATGTGGCTCGCTCTGGTGGGACTCGGCGCCGCCGAGTACTGGACGGAACCGAGGCTCTACTCCAACACGACGATCGTTGGGTGCCTCGGCATCGCGCTCGCGGGCGAGGTCTGGGAGTTCGCGGCGTCTTCCGTGCGAGCCAAGCGGGCAGGGGCCGGGCGTCGTGGTTCCCTAGGGGCCCTCGTTGGTGGCATCCTCGGGGCGATCGCCGGATCGTTTGTGCTGCCGATCGTCGGCACGCTCGTGGGAGGGGGCGTCGGTGCCCTCTTCATGTCGGCACTCCTAGAGAAGCAGGGCGGGCGTTCCATGTCCGAGGCCGTTCGTATTGGCCGGGCCGCCGCCGCGGGGCAGATGATCGGCGTGGCGGGCAAGCTGGTGGCGGCGATCGCCCTAGCGACGTGGGTCGTTCTCGCGACGTTCCTCTAAGCTGGTCGGGCCAGCCTGCCCGCTTCCACCCGCACCTCCCGAATCCAATGGACCATCCCACGCCAAGCGACAGCTCCGGTGACGTGGACCTTCGGGAGCTTCTTTTTCAGTTCCTTGAGGAGCTCGACGCAGGGGACGCGGCCTTCGATTCCCTCGTGAACTCGTATTGCACCGAGCACCCGGAGCTCGAGAAGCCGTTCCGCGCCAGCGTCAAGGAACTCTTCGACAGCGGCCTCGTGGGCGGCGACGAGGAAGTGGAGATCCCGCCGGGCTATGGCGGGTACCAGATCGAACGGAGGCTCGGCGTCGGCGGCATGGGCACGGTCTACCTCGCGCGACGTTCGGGCGGGGGCGAGGCGGTCGCGCTCAAGGTCATCCACGCGGCCGAGCTGCTACTGGGCGGGAGGTCGCGATTCGCCCGCGAAGCGGAAGCGGTCCAGTCCCTTGACCATCCAGGGATCGCGAAGCTGCTCGACGCTCAACTCGACGGCGATGAACCCTACCTAGCGTTCGAGTACATCGAGGGGCAGTCGCTCGATGCTGCGATCCGCCGCGCCGAGGTGAAGGACCCGCGGACGCGAACGGGCGCCCTCCTGAGCCAGAAGGTCTCGAACTCGCCGCACCCCCCGTGGGTCGCAGCCGCCAGTGAAGCGGTCCTTCAGCTAGCGGACGCCCTTCAGCACGCGCACGGTCGCGGCGTCCTCCATCGCGACCTAAAGCCGGCGAACGTCATCGTGGGACCGGACGGTTTGTTGACGCTCGTGGACTTCGGTCTTGCGTCGCTCGCGGGCGCGCAGCGCCTGACGCGGACCGGAACCCAGCTCGGCTCCTTGCCCTACATGGCCCCCGAGCAGATACGCGAAGCCAAGAACTCAACGAGCGTCCAAAGCGACGTCTACTCCCTCGGCGTCACGTTCTACGAGCTTCTCACGCTGCAGCACCCATTCCTCAGCTCGAACCCTGAGGCCATGCGGCAGCGGATTTTGGAGGGGCGCTGCACCACGGTGCGCGAGCGCTCGCCGGATGTCCCATCCTCCTTCAGCGTCGTTTGCATGAAGTCGATGGAGCCGGATCCGGCGCACCGGTACCGAGACGTCGCGGCGTTTGCGTTGGATCTCCAGCGTGCCGTCGACGGCAAGCACATAGAAGCGCGCCCGCCCGGCGTTCTGCGGCGGGGTCGCCACTGGGCCAAGCGGCGGCCGATGCTTGCGACGGGGCTGGTGGCGCTCATGCTCCTCGTGGTGTCGCTGCCTTTGACGTACGTCATGGCGGTCGCCCGCGAATCCCGCCGCGTCCTCACGCTCAATGACCAGCTCTCAAAGGCGCTGGAGGCGGCGCGCGCGTCGCAGCTTCGAGCCGAGAAGGGCACAAGGATCGCGAGGGAGTCGATCATGGAGCTCAGCGCTCGAGCCGCATCGGAGAAGCTCCCCGACGTTCCCAACTTCCAGCGGGTGACCCACGAGCTCCTCGTCTCCTCCAGGAGGCTCTACGAAGAGCTGCGGGAGAGCGACCCCGATGATCTCGGCCTCCTGCGCGACCTTGCCAAGCTCATCAAGCTCGACGCGCTCGCCCTCTACCGCATGGGCGAAGAGACGAAGGCCGAGGCCGCACTGGTCGAGCTCGATAGCACGCTGGAGCGGCTCATCGAACAGGGCGAAGCTCCCATCAAGGTTCACGCCGAGCGCGCCAGCGTTGCGGCGATCAACGCGACGCGGTCCTTCAACGGGTACGACCTTGAACGCACGCTCAGCGAGGCCGATACGGCCATCGAGCACTGCAACGCCGTGCTTTCGGAGGATCCGAGCCAGGAGCAGATGGTGCTGACGCGACTGGGCGTGTTGGGGCTGGCCGCTAGAGCGAGCGCCTACCAGGGCAAGCGCGAGGCGATGGGCGGATATGTCGAACAGACCAAGTCGGTGGTAGACGATCTGCTCGCGGACGCCGAACCCTCCCCGCGGGTCCTCATGAACGCGGCGGACGCGATGCTCGATCTCAGGACGGCGGCCGTGAAAGCCGAAGAGCCCCAAGAGGCCCTCGCGCTCTCCTCGCGCGCGATCGAGTGCATCGATGTGGCCCTCGGGCTGGCTCCAGATTCTGTAGGCGTTCAGTCGGTGCGGTTCGAGGCGCTGTCGGCTTACGGAGATAGTCTGCGCCTCAGCGCGGGAAACCTCGACGCCGCCACGGACGCACTGGAGGAGGCCAAGCTCGGCGGCAAGAAGCTCGCCGAACGGTTCCCCGACGCTGAGTCCCATCTCTCCAACCTGATGGAAACGCAGCGGCGACTCGCTAGCGTCATGATGGCCCGCGGAGACCATTCCGGCGCCCTCGCTGAGTTCGAGGATCTCTCCGAGCTGGCGATGGCGCGCTACCAGGAGAGGCCGGATGCCGTCTCGCGCCGCGGCCGCGCACTCATCAGCATGGTGAACTTCAGCCAGTTCGCGCTCCGCATGCCCGAGGAAGACATGGGCCGGGACGCCTCCCAGCAGCTCACCCTGGATTGCCTCGCGCGGGCCCGAGCCATTCTGAGCGACGTCCCTGAAGACGAGGCCGTGGGCCTCCGCCACCTCGCCTTCCGAATTCACCACACTGCGGTCTTGGTCCGTGCAAGCCGACGCGACGCCGCAGCCTGGGACGACCTCGCCCTCATGGAGTCGGTCATCCCCATGGGACCGGGCGAGGCCCTGTCCGCCCTCGAGGCGTATGGCTTCGCCCTTGATCTATTGGACGATGGCGTCTTGCCCCCCGATGTCGTGAGCGTCGAGGCAGCCACAGAGTGGATGACGGGCCGAGTCGCAGCCCACTTGGGCGTGTACGCGCCGTCACCCGGGGCGAGCGTGGCGGAGCTGGCAGAGGTCCTCCCGCTGTCCCGATTCGAGCGGGACGCAGCGGTCGCGGAGTCGCTGAGCGTTCTCAAAGAGAAATAGGCTGCACCTCTATCGCGACAATGGATGTGCAGCCGTTGGCTGCGAGGCTCGTGGAGCACCCTGGCCCCGTATACTGGCCTCCCCATGAAGCCCTGCCCCAGCCCTCGACGCCGTCTAATTTGTCTCCTCGCTGTGATCTTCGGCCCTGCCTGTGGGGGCAGCGGTGACGACACCGCGGATTGGGTGGAGGGACGCGACCTGGCTTCCCTCGAGGTGTCCAGGTACGAAACTCTTCAGTGGACGGAGTCGACGGGGACTGCGGCCAGTGAATCCGAAGCGGCCTCGCTGTCACAGCTGGAGTCCGGTGTCGTTGCGAGGTTTGCGCCAACGGCAGACAGTCGCCCCTGGAGGGCCTTCTCCCCCGGGGGAACGAAGGACCTGGACGTGCCATCGATCGTTGAAGGCGGCGCGGCCACACGCCTGACGTTCATGCCGGGCATCGGGGAGGGGAAGCGCATTGAGCTCGACCTTCCTGAGCTCGAGGTGGGGTTCAACGAGGTGCTCATCGAGATTCAGCTCTTCGGAAAGCCCACCGAAACCCTGCACGTCGAGGCGTACCGAAGGGGAGAGTTGATCTCGGAGTCGGCACCCATCAAGGTCAAGGGGATGGACGGGGTGCAGAGCGTCGTTGTGCCGATGCCCACGACCGATGGCTTGGGGCTGGCGCCGGATAGCGTCAAGCTCATCCTTTCGGCTCGGTACCAAGACACGGTGGGCATCGCGGGCATCACGCTCGTTCGTCGCAACTGGGGCGCCTCCATGCCTAGTTTGGGAAGACCGTCGGTGCAGCTCTCGGGCGATCACTTTCGAGAGGCTTCCGCGCTGCGGGTGGGTCGCAAAGTCGAAGTCTCCTTCGACGATTCCGTCGCTTCGAATTCTAAGGACGCCAGGCTCGAATTCAGCGTCGCCCAGGTCCCTGGGCTCGCGAAGCCGGGGCAGCGACTCGCGCTTGAGCTCGTCTGGTCACGGGGTGAAAAGGAGCTGCTTCGGGAGACGCGGGACTTCGGCAAGACAGGGGACGGGGGCGAAGAGATCGGGTGGAACAAGTGCACGCAGCAGCTGTCCGAGCTCGGCGAACGTGGCTCCGGTCCACTGACTCTCTCCGCGCGCTTCTTGCCCACCGGAGACGACAAGAAGTGGGAGCTCTGCTGGATCTCGCCGCCGGTGCTCGCCATGCCTACGCCTCCCGAGGCAGCGCCGCCCACGGTCGTGCTCATTACGTCCGACACCCATCGCGCAGATCACATCGGATTGGTGGGCGATGAGCCGCTTGTGTTTACGCCCGAGCTCGACAAGCTCGGAGCGCACGGCGTCCAGTTCCTCAACTGCTTTTCGTCAACCAACGTCACCACCCCGTCCCACGTGGCGCTGATGACGGGCACGCATCCCCGTGACGCCCGCATCGTCAGCAACCGCGTTCGGCTCAGCGCCCAGGCCAATACGTTGGCGGAGCACTTCCAGGACGCCGGCTACGCGACCTTCGCTGTCGCGAGTGTTGCGCACCTGATGGATCCGACCAGCGGCCTCGGGCAGGGCTTCCAGCGTATGGAGGGGCCTTCGATGAGCGCCCGAAACGCGGACGTCAGCGTCAACCGTGCCCTGGAATGGTTGCGAGAGTCGAAGGGCCTTCCGGTCTTCCTGTGGCTGCACCTGTTCGACGCCCACGACCCCTACGGCCCACCAAAGCCGTTCAGCGGCAAGTACTACCCGAAGGATCAAGACCCCCGTGACCCCGATCGTGAATGGGGGCTGACGCCTACTGAGACCCCAGGCTGGATCAAGGGCGTGACCGATCCCGACTTCTTCTACGCCGAGTACCGCGCAGAGATTGACTACCTCGACTCCGAGCTCTCGAGGCTGCTTGGCAGGCCGCGGGTACGGGAAGGGATCGTCGCTTTCACGGCGGACCACGGCGAGAACTTTGGCGATCACGACATTTGGTTCTCGCACGGCGGCCTCTACCCGTCGACCCTGCACATTCCCCTGTTGCTCCGCTGGCCCGGCTGTCCGGCCCGCGTTCGTTCCGATGCGCCCGTGCGCCAGATGGACTTGGGCCGCACGCTGCTCAACCTTTCCGGTCTGGAGGAGGTCGACTACCCGGGTCGCGACTTGCGGTGGGGCATCGATGAACCGAGTGCCACGAGCCCCCGTTTCTTCCTTTCCTCCAGCGCGCTCTCGGCTGGTATCGAGGCCGACGGTTGGCTGCTGAATCTCTCTTTGAAGCGGCACAAGCTGATGCGCTCGCAGCTGGATCACCCGCTCGGCCAGGTTGAGCTTTACCACATCGCGGAGGATCCGCGCGCCGAGGTAGATGTGCACGAGGCGCACCCCGAGCGTGCCAAGAAGCTCCGCGCCCGCTTGATCGAGTGGCTCGGGAGCAGCGAGGGCGAGGGTTTCGCCGTCGATGTGGGGGTCTCGTCAGAGATGGAGGCTCTGCTCACGGAGCTTGGGTACGCCCAAGCAGAGGAGGAAGAGTCGACCCTCTGGTGGCGACCCGAGGAACTCGACCGCGATTGGGAAAGTAACCCTTGGCGCCTGAAGTTCGAAGACTGACTCGGCGCGGCTCCGTCGACTAAGCCTGCGCTTCCATAGTTGCGCTGAGCCGCTTCACGCGTCGGCCCTGGATCACGCCGAGGAGTCCGTGGACCGGGCCCATCAGCATGAAGAGGTAGCCCGCCAGATCTGCGAAGCGGCCGCCAAAGAGCGCAACGCAAAGCACCACGACACCTAGGAGAGTCGAGAAGCCGTGGGCGCGGATCGTGTTCTTGGTGACGAGCTCCTCCAGGGGATCCAGCTCCAATTCGGCCCGTCGGCGCCATGCCCGGTAGGTCAGCAGCGTAAAGAGGCCGAAGATCAGGATGAAGCCGGTCGAGTACGCGGCCATGAGCCCGTTCCTGGTCCCGAGCTCGATCATCTCGATCGTCCCGCCGTCAGCGCCGAGGACGAGCGAGCCATCGGGCGACCGTTGAAACACGTCGCCGTGGTACGCGAGCGAGAACAGGAGGTCCCCGAAGAACCTCAGTGGGAGAGCGAAGAGGAGTACGACGAACACAAGGGCCGCGTCGAGCGCCACCGCCAGCGCGCCCTCGAGCCCGTAGCGCCGATGGAACTGGTAGTGGCAGTACCAAATCCAGATTTGGAACGAGAAGCACGCGAGGTAGACAGGCGCACGTAGCAACGAGTACTCCACTTCGTCGTACGACCGGGGCACGTCCAGGCGGACGACCAAGAGCGTCAGCGCCAGCGCGAATACCGCGTCGCTCAGACCCTCCAACCGCGAGACGTCACCACCGCGCCAGCGAAAGTACCGCTCGCCCGTGAGTTTGTCCGGTTGGAAGGTCCCGCGTAGCATCGTCGAGTCGAAGCCTCGCGGGCTATAGCGTGGTGTCGATGTCGGCGGCTTTCTTGGCCGCCAAGAGCTTCTTCTGGTAGCGCGTTTGAACGACGTCCGTCAGCGCAAGCACCGCGATGACGAAGTAGAACGTCGTCTTGGTCATGGGGTGGACTTCGTTGCCGAAGAGCTTCACGTGCGCAAGGTGTCCGCCTTCCGTGATCAGCATGACACCGACCACGAAGAGCACGAAGAGCCCGAGGACTTCGTACATCCGGTTCTTCGCGAGGAACGTCGAGACGGTCTCCGCGAGCATGATCATCATGATGCCGCTGATCACGATCGCGGTGGCCATGACCCAGAAAGTCTCGGTGAGCGCCATGGCGCTCAGGATCGAGTCGAACGAGAACACGAGGTTCATCAGAACGATCATGAAGATGACCTTGCCGGAGGAGGCGGGCTCTTTCTCTTCCGCGTGCGCCTCCTCAAGGGCGATCATGTGCAGGACCTCCTTCATGGCCGTGTACAAGATGAACGCGCCGCCGAAGAGCACGATGAGGCTGTGGATGCTGAATTCGGCGTCGATCCAGTCCCTGTAGTGGATCTCGGCGAACACGCTCTTCGTGCGCTCGACCACGTGAACGAGAACGAAGAGCAGGACGATGCGCAGCACGATCGCTAGCCCGATACCCATCTTGCGGACCCGCGCTTGGTCCTCTTTGGGGGCCCGCTTCGACTCGAGGGAAATATAGAGCAGGTTGTCAAAGCCTAGGACTGCCTGGAGCAGCACTAGCATGAGTAGAGTGAAGAGATGATCGAGCACGTCGATAAGCGCCGGGGGCGCCGAGGGATGGGGCCAGGGAGAAGATCCGCGGAGGGCGCCCATGGGCGCCGGGCTACGAGGATAGCGAGTGGAGGGGGTCAGCTCCTACCTCTGCTGCTCGCCTCGCTGCTTTGTGGCTGTGAGCGGGGTGGCGTGCCCGAGACCCGAGGTGGTGCCCGGGCCTCCCAGGGGCAGCCGCCCGTTGCGGGGGATCGTCCAGTGGCCCCTGGGGGAGAGGCTCCGGCGGCATCGAGCGCCGGGTCCACAGCTGCGCCCGATTCCGGGGACACCGGTGACGGATGGGTGACTCTCGGGAAGGAGGTCGAGCCGTGGCTCGTCCTAGCCTTGGAGAAGCTGGCGGCCGAGGGCCGCGTGGATCTGGACCTTCCGGTGGCTATGCACCTGCCGCTCCTCGCGTCGCCGCGGTCCGACGCGATCACGCCGAGGCAGCTCATCGATCACACGGCGCACCTCGGGGCCCGCGCCTACGAGGACTTTCTGCGGGCGAACCCGGGCTCCGATGCGCTCAAGGCCCAGGCGTTTCTCGTGGCCCTCGGCTCCGACGACACGCCGGGGGAGCGTCGGAGGTGGCGCCGCGCTCACTTGGACCTGATGGGCTGGGTGATCGTGGGTGTGGTGGGTGCGCCCGATCTCGCCGCAGCGCTCGGCAGGTGCCTCGGCGACACGGTGGAGCTGAGTCGCACGGAGCCCGAGCCCATCACACCGATTCGGCGAAGCGTCCGGGTGTCGGCCGCGAGAGACTCCGAAGTTCGCAAGGCCTGGGAGGCGCGACAATGAATCGCCAAGGCGAGCCGTCCTGGAAGAGCGATCCGGACGTTGCCCGCGCGGGCACCCTCGACGAACGGCTGCACTACGACCGAAGGGCCCACGCCGTCGCGGTCGAGAAGATCTTCGCCCGCTCGTGGCAGCTGGTTCCCATCGCCGAGCGAAGCCATGGGATCGAACCGTTCACGCTCCTGGAGGGGGCCCTCGACGAGCCGCTGGTCCTCACCGGTCAGGGCGCCGATGAGCGCATCTTGTCCAATGTCTGCACCCACCGGGGCGCGCTGCTCGCTGAGTCCTGCAGTGATGAGGCGGCGCTGCGCTGCCGTTACCACGGTCGCCGTTTCGACCTCGACGGGACCATGACCAAGTGTCCAGGGTTCGAGGACGCCAAGGACTTTCCCCGCCCCAACGAGAACCTCCATCGGCTGTCGTTGCATCAGGTCGGGCCGCTGCGCTTCACGGGCGTGGATCCCGTCATCCCGTTCGACGAATGGTCGGCGCCTCTCCGGCGAACCCTCCAGGAGTACGACGGCGAGACGCTTGAGTTCGATCCAACGTCCTCGCGGGTCTTCGAGATCGATGCAGCGTGGGCCCTCTACTGCGAGAACTTCCTGGAGGGATTCCATATCCCGTTCGTGCACCCAGACCTCAACCGCGGGCTCGACTTCTCACGGTACCGGACGGAGCTTGAGCCCTTCGCGGTGCGCCAGCTAGGCGTCGATAGCGGCGATGAAGTGCGGCTCGTGTCCCGTCCAGGCGAGGACGTCGTCGCGGACTACCTTTGGCTCTATCCGAACCTGATGGTGAACGGCTACGCGTGGGGGATCTCGGTCAACCTGATCGAGCCCATGGGCGTCGGCCGGTGCCGCATTCGCTATTTGCGCTGGGTCGCGCGCCCCGATCTCGTGGGGCAAGGGGTCGGTGGAGCCCTCGATACCGTGGAGATGGAGGACCAAGAGGTCGTGCTATCCGTCCAGAAAGGCGTGCGTTCCCGCTTCTATCCCGGCGGCCGCTTCGCCCCTAAATTGGAGACGGGGCCCCATCACTTCCAGCGCCTGATGTCGGCTGACCTGATGCGATAGGGCCCCGGTTCCGGATCGGAGGTCTGAGTGCCCCTTAGGTGCGCGAAGCCTCGAAGATGCTTTGGATGGTGGTGTTCATCATCGCGTCGAAGTCGCTGTCGGACTGCTTGGCGTTGAGGCCTTCGGAGAGAGCCCGCGAGAAGCTCGCGATCATCGCGTTGTTGCGCGAGAGGCGGGCGTTCGACTCGTCGCGGCTGTAGCCACCCGAGAGCGCCACGACGCGCAGCACGTTCTTGTGGGCGATGCACGGCGCGTAGAAGTTGTCCTCTTCCGGAAGGGTCAGCTTCAGCATGACCTGGGTTCCGTTCGAGAGCTTGTCGAGGTGCTCCATGATGCCGTCGCGGAGCATCTTCTCAGACTCACTCTTCGTGTCGCTGTGGATGTCCACTTCGGGCTCGATGATCGGCACAAGGCCGTGGCCCGAGATCTGCGCGCCCACTTCGAACTGCTGGTCGACCACGGCCTTGACGCCCGTGGCGTTGGCGGACTTGATCACCGAACGCATCTTCGTGCCGAAGACGCCGAGGCCCTTTGCCCGCTTCAGGAGATCGTCGAGACCAGGCATCGGCTTCATGACCTGGGCTCCGTCGACTTCGTCGGCCAGTCCCTTGTCGCACTTCAGGAACGGAACGATGCGCTTCGAGTTCCAAAGGTAGTCGGAGGTGCCGTGACCCATGACCTCGCGGTCCATCGTGTTCTCGAAGAGGATGGCGCCGAGGATGCGGTCGCCGTTGAAGGCGGGCGTCGTCATGATGCGGGTACGCATCTCGTGCACCTTGGCGAACATGGCGTCGTCGCCCGAGTACTCGGAGCCTTCCACGCCGTAGGCCAACAGGGCCTTCGGGGTGCTGCCACCGCTTTGGTCGAGGGCCGCGATGAAACCGTCTTGGGTACGAACTTTAAGAAGCTGCTGTTCGAAGGACATGGAGTCGTCTGCCCCGGGGCTCGGGGACTTTGGTGGTGCCGTCCTTGACCCGCAGGGTGTGGGGAGCGAGCACGGTCGATTCGAGGGGAGAGTGAAGGGGGGCCAGGGGACGGAATCGGCCCGGTTGGCGCGGACCTGCCCCTTTTTCCGGCGGCAGTCTACCTTCCGACCCTGGGGAAAGTGCCGGGATCGGCGAGACACAATGGCTCCCTGACTGGATCGTTCAGGATTCTCATCCCAGCCTCCCCCGCCGGGTTGCGGCCCTAACCAGCAGCCTGTCGCCCATGGGCGACAGGCTGCTGGTTAGGGCCGCAACCCGGCGGGGGAGGCTGGGA
>CALHGQ010000355.1 GCA_938030175.1 uncultured bacterium
GGCGTCTTTCACCACGAGCACACCAAAGGCCTCCAAAGGTTCGCCAGTCTCCCCATCGACCGCGCTCACAAAGACCCGCGCAAGGGGCTTCATCGTCAGAGTCACTCCGTCCTGGTCTCCCGCTACGCGCGGCGCGGCACCGGCCGCCGGGCGGTACTCCGGGTGTTGCGTCGTCAGCGCAAACTCCAGTCTCGTCGGCAAGGTCAGTTCGAACTGGCCCTCGTCATCGGTACGGGCCTGCGTCGACTTGGCCGTCCGCGGTGCTCCCATTGGCTTCGCGTAGACCGTTGCCCCGACCACCGGCTCGAGCTCCCCCGTCACGACTCTGCCGCGTACAACGGGGGCCAGGGAGAGCTCCAGCAGCAGTCCCTTCTGCTCGTTGCCGGCTGAGATCGTCAGCTCTTTCGTGATCGAGTCCATCAGCCCTTTGGCGCTCGCGTGCATGCGCCAGTCGCCGGGAGGTAAGTGCTGGAAGAAGAACGCGCCCTGCTCGTCGGTGTCGGCGTGCACTCGGTCGTCGCTTTCCACGGCCGCAAAGAACACACGCGCCTCGGCGATGGGCTCGCCGTTATCCGCTAGGACGGCGCCCGACGCCGCTCCGGCCGGCGACAGCGTCACATCGGCAAGCTCTCGAAGGCCTCCCGTCAGAGGGGGCTCAAGGGAGCCCCCCTTACCAAAGCCAACGGTGGCGTAGCTAAAGAACGGCCCGGCATCCAGGAACAGCTCCGCGCGCTTCGCCGTGGGGATCGGCGCCTCGATGAAGAACGCACCGTCCTCCGCGGTGATCACTTCGAAGCCGACCCACTTCTCCTTGCGCGTGGGACCGAAGACGTCGAACGCGCCTGCCTCCTTGGCCTTGCTCCAGCGACGCCTCGCCCCTAGCCGGCAGACCACGCCCGGGATGGGCTCGCCGCCTGCGTCGAGAACTCTGCCTCGAAGAGCGCACCGGCCCTCACCCACCGCGGGAGCTGCCACGGCGGCAACGACCGATAGGTCGGCGGAACGATCCTCGCCCTGCGCCACGGGCGCGGACAGGGCGGCGGCACCGGAGAGCGCTCCCTCGTTCGGATCAGCAGGCGGCGCATCGACGATCGCGGATTGCTCCAATGTGGACGCTGCTGCGGTCCGTCCCTTGCCCTCGACGGCGCCCGTCTCCTTCAGCGTTCGGGAAACAACGAACGCTCCACCCAGAACGCCTAGGACCAAGATGATGAGCCAGATCTTTGATGACATGGATCGAGTGTATCGGCGTCATCGAATCCCCCTCGAGCCACGGTGCTGCCGCAACGCAGCCCTTGCAGTCGACATCCAAGACTTACCGAATGCCGACGCCGGCCATGCACGACAGAGCATAGCTCTGGCCCGCCGCAGCTCTCATGACTCAAAGAGCAAGGTCCTAACGCTAGAGCCATCGAAGAACCCGAACGTCGGGATGTCTCAGTGGACGAGTTGCACGTTCCACGTCACGGCGCGCGACGATGCCAACGCCCGCCGCTTGTAGCGAGTTCCGTTCGGAGTGCTTAGGCGCGGCCGCGAATCCGGCATGCATGGTCGCGCCCCCCCCTTCACCTCACTGGGTCCAGACGATCTGTGCGCCGTCCGTGAAGTTCGATGTTGGGATCGCCGCAACGTCCCGGAACCACAGCTGGAAGTACGTCGTGGAACCCACGGCCGGCGTGTAAGGGCCCGTGGCGGAGGGAATCGCAGCGACATCCCAAACGCCCGTCGAGGTGCTCAGCGTGATCGTCCCGCTTGGCCCCGAGTTCTGAATCTGACCGGGGGCAATGAATCGTCCGATGTTCCCGCTGAGGCAGAGGTTGCCCTGGCTCATGCCGGGGTTCGCGACGAACCCCGGGGTGGGGGATGTGATGAAGAAGCCGAACTGGTTGGGCGCCAGGGAAGCCGTCATTTGCAGCGCATTGGCGCTGATGGAAGTCGACCCCTGGAAAGCGATCGTCGCATTGACGCCCGTGGAAGCTGGGTTGGACAAGCAGCCTGTGGTCGAGATGATTCCGGGTACGCAAGGCGCTGGGTCGGCCACCAGCTCCATGTAGAACGAGGCGTAGGGGCTGCCCGAGGACGAGCAGGGAGCGGAGTTCGTGTAGCCCCCGAAGGCGTAGCAGTTGGAACCGGCGCCCGTGGGATCTTCGACCCACCAGCTATCGCGCGTGTAGAGGCCCGTGCTTCCCCCGGTGCCGCACGGGTACGGCGCCGTCCGATAGTAGCCGCCGCCGTCGCTTGGCAAGCCGCCCGGGAACCAGTTTGGATCGGTGTTAGCAGGGTCACCCGCCACAAGAAAGCCGGCGGGCTGGCTGCCGTCGGTGCCGGCGTAGCGGTAGCTCCAGCCGAACATGTCCAAGTCAGGATCGTTGTCGAACCCGTCGCCCCCGTCCCCAGCCAGGCAGAACTCACCTCCGCCGGTCAGGTCAAACGCCACCGTCCAGCAGCCGTTGGCCGGGAGGCCGGCCGCGACCAGCGAAACGTCGGGCAGGCTATCGAACGTGCATGGCGCGTAGCTGTTGTAGAAGGAGAGCTCCCACCCGGCGCTGCCCGCCGCGCCGAAGTCGCAGTATCCGATCTGCATGCAGTTCACCAAGTTGCCGTCGCGATCCGCGAGCGGGAAGAGGCTGTTGGTGGACGATGGAACGCTTCCCTCGTCGAAGTTCGTGCTCAGGGGCGCTGGCCCGCCGGCACCGCCGATCGCGGTGAAGTAGCCGGTGCTGGCCGTGTTGACGTAGATGAAGTCGGGGCCGAAGTTCGCGACCTGTTGACCCGACCGCGTCCACCCGCCAGTGGCCAGGTGGTAGGTGCCTGCGTGCTTGATGGCGCCTCGGACACGGTCCGCCCGGGCTTGCGCGGGGCTTTCGGGGGCGCCGGATAGCTGCGCAGAAGGGAAGGTGGAGGATTGGGAAGCGGCGGCGCAGACAACGAGAGCGAGCGAGATCATGGGAGCAGGGCGAGCCAAGCGAAAAGGAAGTCCAAAGCAGGAGCCTACCACAATTCCAGAAACCGGGCCGTTCTCAGGCGTGCTCCCGCTAGCCGCTGAGCAGCGCGCCCACCAGGGTCTCTGTCGCCTGGATCGCAGCCTCCAGGGCCGAGGGGATCTCCCTTCCCATGGGGTGCGTCGCGCCAAAGGAGTGGTTCGCTCCCTCCAGGATCAGGCTCGAGCCCCCCGGCGCCTTCGCCGCGAGGCGCTCTGCGGCCTCCCAGGGCACCGTGGCGTCATCCGAGCCGTGGATCGCGAGGAACGGTCCGCCGTAGCGCCCGGCTGCGGCGAGGATGTCGAGTCGCGCCCTATTCTCCAGGAAGTCGTCCATCGCTGCGATCGACAGGCGATGGATCTGCCCCGTACGGCCGTTAGGGATGCACAGCTCGCCGTCGGCCCGCCATTGGGCCTTGGTGGGCTCGTCAAAGCGATCAGGATCGTCGATGGCGGCCCACGTCACGAGGGCAGCAGGCGGCTGCTCGGCCGCCGACACGATCGCCATGCCTCCGCCACGGCTATGCCCCAAAAGCGCCTCGCGCGCAGGATCCACCCCTTCGAGGGAGCGAGCTAGCTCGCGAACCCGAGCGATGTCTTCGAGCTGCCGCGTGTAGGTGTCCCGGAAGAACGCCTCTTCGTCATCCATCACCATCGGATCGTCCGCCACGCCGCACCCAGACGCATTGAGGGACACGACCACGAAGCCCGCCCTCGCCATGCGGGTCGACAGAAGCGGAAAGAAGCCCCAGTCCATGAAGCCCTTGAATCCGTGGCAGAGCACGATCACCGGACAACGCTCGCGAGGAGTGGAACCCGTTGCCACCGCCGCACGCTCTACCCGCACGCCAATCCGGCGGCTCGGTTCATCGGGATACTCAAGCCACAGTCGCTCCTGGTGGGTTTCCATACCGTGGTTATAGGCGTTTGCGGCGCTCTACCCGTCGCTCTCGGGCAGGACGCAAAGGGGATTCAAGTGGGGAGCCGCTGAACACACTTCTGGCCAGGCCGGTACGGGCTGCTCGCCGTTGAGGACGTACTTGATCTCGAGCGCCGCCGCGACGTTGGGAAGCACCGCTGCGCTGCAGTCCGTCACGACGTACAGCACGTCGAAACGCGATTCAAGAGCGCGTGCGCGACGGGCCACTTGACCGATGAGGGCCGGGGGCGCTGGGCCGGGGTGCACGAGTCGCAGCATGCCGATGGAACCGGTCGCTGCATGGTCCCGAGGTGGCGCATCCCAGCGTTCATCTCCCTCAAGGTGCCCGAGCGACCAACCCGCACCGCGTATGGCATCGAGGGCCGCGGTTTCGTACCACGAGCGATGGCGCGCCTCTAGAACGAGCGGCGCAGGGCTGAGCGCACGGCCCAGAAGACTGAGGCTGCGGACTTCGGCGGGACCGAAGAGATAGCTATCGCTCGGCAGCGTCGCGACCACGGCACCGAAGCGCTCACGCTTTAGGAGCGGCGTCAACGCTTCGATGAAGGTGGCGGTGTCGGCGATACGTTGCTCCTCCGCGCGCCCTCGGTCTAAGAGCGTGCTCGGGAGCCGCAGGAGGAGGCGCGTGCGCGGCCGCTCAGCCAACGCCGCCCCCCACCGGGCGACATGCTCTCGTCGCGGAATCACGTGGGCCGTGGTCTCCAGCTCGATGCAGCCAAAGTAGCCGCCGAAGAATTCAATGCGGTCGAAGTCTGGGGTGCGACCCGCCGGAAGAACGGCGTCGAGTGCGGGGTGCATACCGCCCGTGAATCCGATCCGAATCACCAGTCGATCTCCCGGCCCAGGGAGCGAAAGGCCTCTTCTTCGGCAGCGACTAGGCGCGCTTGGATCTCCTGGGTCGCCGCCTCAAGCGCCGCCTCGTCCACCTGCCGCGGAACCTCCACCGGCTCGCCGAACGAAACGGCCACGCGGGTGAAGGGCAATGGGATCGTGAAGCGGTCCCAGGAGCCGAGACGGATCGCGCGGGACACGCCGAACCCAATCGGCAAGACGGGGCGGCTAGTGGCCCTCGCCAGGAACGCGGCGCCGCGATTGACGTGGTGGCGCGGGCCGCGCGGGCCGTCTGGCGTGATGGCCACCGCGGTACCGGCGGATAGGAGTTCTCGCATCTCTCGGATGGCGCGCGCGCCGCCCTTGGCCGTCGACCCGCGCAACGTCCCGTAACCGAGGCGACGTAGCAGCATGTCCGCCAAGGCTCCGTCCCCGGACGCCGAAACAAGCACCGTCGCCTTCGTGCCAGCGAGGGCCGAAGCCGCGGTGGCCATGCGGCCGTGCCAGAGCACCGGAATGCAGCCATCGGGGGAGTCCAAGACGTCCCGACGAAGCTCCTCGCGGATCATGCTGACGCGCCAAGTGCGCGCCAAGAGGCGCAGCAACGGCGGCGCGACCGCGGGCACGATCGGCGCAGTGATGCGTCTGCGCCAATCACGAAAGCGCCGCCGCAGCGGACCGTTTCGCTTGGAACGGTCGCTGCGGCGGTAGACCCAGTCTTGGGTCAGGTCAGGTTCGGGCTGGCCCCTTTTCAACGGGAGCCGATGTCGTCTCCTTCGCCGCCGTCGTCTTGACCGTTCGGGCCCATGGAGTACAGCTGGTACCCGTCGTCTGTCTTGGAGTAGACAAGCTCGTGATCCCATCCGTCGTGGGGCACACCCCCACCATCGAGGTAGCCGTCTGGGTAGTTGGTCGACTTCGCGAGCAGGTCCGCAAGGCTCGCGGGGGCCACTCCCTTGTGATCCAGCTGGTAGAGCGTGATAGCCACGTCCACCTGCATCACCGAGGCCTCGGTGAGGGCGACCTTCGCCTCGCCTTGGGCGGCATCCACGGCGCCCCCCACTTCTTCCGCCACGGGCTCAGGGAACACGCCCTCTTCCACGGCGGGCGCCACCATCAACTCGGCGGGCCTGGAAGAGCGGACGCTGTTCGACACACCAAAGAGCGAGACGCCGACAAGCGGCATGATCGCAGCCTCCATCCCGAGGGACGACTTGGCGTACTGCATAACCTTGCCGTCCTTCATGCGCGTCCAGTTTTCGCTGGGCTTGAAGTGCCGCGTCATGATGTTGGCGTCGGGGAGCATCGCGATGTCGAAGGGGAGTTCATCTCCAGCGCCGGCTGCGATGAGCGGCGCGAGGCTCTTGACCTGGGAGTAAAGCGCGCCCAGGAACGTGGGCCAGTCGGCGTAGCCCACGGTCGTAGCACCTTCGAGGTTGCCCATGGCCGTGATTTTGGCGTGTACGCCGGGCGCCTCTCCACTCTTCGCCAGCTTCAGAACGCGGCGAACCTCCCTCTTCGCGTGGGTAGGAAGGGTCGTGAGCAACACGCGGCCGTCCATGATCGTGATCGTCGGCTTGAAGAAGCTCGCTGGATCGATGGGCAGCCCGTCGAGCGGCAGGTTGAGGTCGCCCGTGAAGGACAACGTGTACATCATCGTCTTCTTGTACTCGTCGCGCACAAGCTGGATGTTGTCGCCACCGAAGTCCTCGGCGAGGCGGATCAAGCCGTCCATGCCGTTGGTGAAGCTATCCTTGTCGTTCAAGAGAGCGGCGCCCATCAGGTTGGGAGCCGAGAGCAGCGACGAAAGCGGCGGCAGGCTGTAGCTCAGCGCGCTTCCGAGGGAGCCGATGAGGTCACGATCGGGGCGGAAGCCGTAGTTCTGCTCGATCTCGCTGAGCATGTTCTCGTCTTCGCTCTCCGTCAGGTTGACGATCATTTCGGCGAGGACGCCGGCGTCGAGGCTCGTGACCGAGGTCACCAGTGCATCGGGGTGCGCGAGAACGAGCGCGCTTGGGTCAAGCGGCTTGGCTCCGATCACGCCGGACATGGGACCGGCTTTGGACGGGTCGTGGATTCCTTCCGTCACGAACTGTCCGCCGTCGATCCCGACGCGCCAGTGACCGCCGCGGATGCCGAGGGATGCGGCTGGGCCGATGAGGGCTTCAGCGACGTCGAGGAAGGGCAGCGCCTCGGGCTCTTCTGCCATCACCATGTCCTCGACGAAGGGCTTCAGGAACATCTCGAACACGGGAGTCGCGGGAGCTTTCTCGAACGCGGCGCGACCCTCGGTGAAGAGCGACGCGGCAGAGCCCTCCGTTGTACCCGTGCTCAGCGCGCTGACAAAACCGTTCAGGTCGACGCTGCCCACCGAGAGGGCCAGGCGGGTGCCGCCGGCAATGATGCGTAGCGACCCCTCGAAGGACTCCGGGTTTGCGCCGTTGCCAGCCTCACTCGGGACGAAGCTCCAGGCGCGAATCGCCGTGGATCCAAAGCCCGTCGCGGTCTCAGGGACCGTCATGGCTTTCGCGCTCAGCTCCAAGCCCTCAGAGTCCATGGTCTGCACCAGGAACTGAGTCATCTTCTCAGCGGACGCCTCGTCGATGAAATCCACAACGAGCCGGAGCCCGATGTTCTGACTCATGTAGAAGTCCATGTCATCGGCGGTCTCCATGCCCTGCATCAGGGCCAGCACGTCGCCACCCGCGATGTCCACGGACATCCCGACGGACTTCATGCTGTAGAGGTAGTCGAGTAGCGGCGGAATCTCGCCTTTCGTGACCGCCTCCTCGTACTCGCCCATGGCCATCGCCCAGGGATCCACGGGCTCGCCGTTTTCGCCCCCCATCATCCGTCCGACGGACGCGTGAAGGTCAGGGTCCGTCATCATCTTGGCCGGGGCCGTGCCGCCGTACGCCTTGAGCACGGCTTGGATGTCGGGGGCTTGGAGAACGAACGTCGCTGAGCCAGGGTGCAGGGCGGCCGGCTCTTGGATCGGGACAGGGAGGGCCGCAGAGGCGGCTGCTAAGGCGATGAACATGGTCAGGACAGAGTAAGTGGGGAGCGAATGGGGCGAGTGGCGACCTACAGGCCCGCGAATGCGCGGATCTGCTCTTCGCTCTCAGCAAGGGTGTTACGGATGTCTTGGAAGATCTTCCCAACGTCCTGGCCCTTTTGGAGGGCCTCCTGGAGCGACTTCAGGAGTCGCGCAAGGTCAGCGTTCTCTCCATCGACGATATAGGCCACGAGAAGACCGGCACTCATGATCAATGTGGCCGTGCTGTCCGTCTCAAGACCGACTTCGAATTCGAAGACCGAATCCAGGTCAGCGAGGCCCCCCTGGGTGGACAGGTTGCTCGCGGACCATTCGAAGGCCCAGCGGGGGTTGCCACCCTGCTTGACCTGTTGATCTTTGAACCAGCGCGATGCGTAGTTGGCGGCTCCCCACCCGAACCAACGGGGGATGCGCTGGGCGTTGAAGCGCTCATTGAGGAACTTGCCGCGGTCGACATCTTCGTAGTCCTCCGCCGAGGAGAGCACGTTCGCCACCGCGCCGATCGTCGGGTCGAGGGCCGCCACGTAGGAAAGCCCGTAGGCGAAGCGCGCGTCGTGGATGCCGTAGCTGCCCCCGTTCGGGTCCTCGGCGTCCCAGTAGGTCGTGCCCATGCCGTTGTACTTCGAGTCCTCGAAGTCGAACCACAGGTCGGCGAAGGCCGCGCGCGAGTGTCCAGAGATGCCGATGGGGTCAACCTGCGGCACGTCGTACTCGGTGTCACCGTCCATGAAGCGGAGGTACTCGCCCTGGTCCTTGACCACCATGAACGGCACGGGGAGTCCGCTGTCGAACCCGAACACCTTCTGCATGTCGAACCAGGCGAGCTCAGCTTGCTTCGCCGCGAGCATCGCGGTCTCGCGGGTGGTGGTGGCCCATACCACGGCGCGCTTCGTGGGGATCACCCAGGGCGCATCGAAGTCGTCGTGCCACTCGTTGGCGTCCTCCAGCGACATCCACTTGTCGCCGCACTTCCAGAGGCCCTCCTCCATCTTGGAGAATTCGGAGGGCTCGATCCAAACCAGGTCCTGCTGCTTCCATCCCTCGGCCAAACGCTTGGCCGTGATGGGGTCGAACCAGTCGCCGTACTCGTCTTTCTCAAGCCCCTGAAGGAGGAACGGGACGTCGACGGCGGGCACCCAGCCCTTCTTGAACTTCACGAGGCCGCGCTCTTCCGCGATCTTCTCCATGTGGCGATCGAGCGCTCGCTCGGTGTCGAACCACTCGCCTTCGAACTCGACGTGCCCCAGGGCTTGGTGAGCTTCCACGTGAGCCGGGTCTGCCTTGATGACGGCCTTCAACACCCGCTTGCGGTACTTCTTGCGCTCGTCATCCTCGAGGGCCCACTGGTAGAGCGCCCAGAGCTTGACGGGGTCTTTGCCCGCCGCTTTGAGCTTGTCCTTGAAGTCCGCGGGTGCGAGCCCAGATGCGAAATTCGAAGACGACGAAGCGAGATGATTGACGGCCCCGGGAAGAGGGGTGTTGACGCACGGCGCCAGAGCGATGAAGAGGCTCGTCAGCATGGAAATATGGGTCGAAACTGGGGGGATCGAGGAAAGTTGGTGCGCGGCTTTGGAACGAATCGCCCCCGCGGCGCACCGCGCATCTATAATGCCCGGCTGTTCTAGGCGCACCCTTCGTTCTGGAGAGTCGAGAGCAAACCTTCATCCGCCTGTCAGGGAATCTGCCCTGGCGGGACGAACTCCCCCACCGGCGCACCGCCCGCGCCCGGCTGGATCTCCACTTGAGAACCCGCCGCCAAAACCCCAAACGCCTCGCGAATCAGGCGCCCCCCCCAGGGGCCCCAGGCATAGACAGAGATGGCAAAGCATAAGGCCGCAACCGAGATCAGCATCGCCCAGGAGGAACGCTCCGCGTTCGCTGAGTTCGTCGACCAGTACAAGTGGATTGGCCTAGGGCTCCTGGCCGTGATCTCAGCTGGCATCCTTTGGAAGTCGAAGGCCAAGCAGGCCGCGACGGCTGAGCAGCGCGGCGACTGGAAGGTGCTCTACGCGGCCACCACCGCCGATGACGCCGGAGCCGCGACCGTGGCCGAGGCGGCGAAGAAGATCAACGAGCCCTCGGTGGCCGCGATCGCGCGCGTGACCCAGGCGGCTTTTCTGACCAATGACCGCGAGTACGCCGACGCCGAGCAGGCCCTCGCCCAGGCGCTCGATGACGCGCCGGCGATCTTCTCCAAGATCAAGTTCCCGATCGGCGCGGACGGTGAAGAGAGCACGCTCCTGAAGAAGATGGAGAGCAGCATCGCTAGCGAAGGCAAGTGGATGGAGGCCCACAAGTCACTCTTCGAGAACCCCGATCTCCCCGAAGGCGCACCCCGCGTCGAGCTCAACACGACGAAGGGCAAGATCGTGATCGGCCTCTACGTCGAGCAAGCTCCGCAACACGCGAAGAACTTCATGAAGCTCGCGAGTGAAGGCTACTACGACGGCACCAAGTTCCACCGCACCGTCCAAGGCGGCTTCATCCAAGGGGGCGACCCGAACAGCCGCAACGACGAGCCCGAGACCTGGGGCCGCGGCGGCCCAGACACGAAAGTTCCGAAGGAAGACTCCGGCTTGGTCCACGCCGCCGGCGCGTTGGCAGCCGCCAAGCAAGGTGGCCAGGAAGACTCCAGCGGCAGCCAGTTCTATCTCACGGCGACCCCGCAGCACCAGTTTGACAGCGGCTACGTCGTCTACGGCAAGGTCATTGAAGGACTGGACGTCGTTGAGGAGATCTCGAACGGTGAGCAGCGCGAGGACAAGGCCGAGACCCCCGTTGAGCTGATCGAGATCACCTCCGCGACGGTCTTGGAATAACGCCCAGCGAGTGCGGCAACATTGCCGCCACAGAAACAGCGCAGGAGTCGTCTCCTGCGCTGTTTTTTCGTGCCCAGCGCGCCCAATCGTGGGCAACGAGCCGCGATCCACCCGTGTGGAAAAGTCCGCTCCATCCGCTACGGACGCGAATTCTCTCGGGGTCGGCCGAATGGGCTCAGGAGCCACGCGCCCGGGCTAGGGGGCCCCTGGCAAAGTCATGCGAGGTGATTCATGGACCTGCGCCGGCGGTGGAGACTTGGTGGAGAACTAGCGGCCCCCAAAAAAACAAGGGAGGTCGTTCCACATGGAACGACCTCCCTTGAGCTCGCAGCCGAAGCCGATCGTTAGAGCGTTTCCTTGGGCGCGATCATCTCGACGATGCGCTCGAGTTCGTCGCGGTTCGAGTAGTCCAAGGTGATCGAGCCGCGATACTTCTTGCCGTTGCGCAGGGTCACCTTCACTCCGAGTCTTTCGCGGAGCTGAGCCTCGATCTCGCCTACCCACGGTGCGGCTGCGGAGCCCTCTCCCCCAGCGGAACCCTGGGCTGTGGACTGACTCGGGCTCGGGGTCGATCCCCCATCCCGCGCCAGCTGCTCCGTGTCGCGCACGGACAGCTCCTTGCGAACGACCTGCCCCAAGGCGCTGAGGATCTCCTTCTCGCCCTTGAAGCTAAGGAGCGCGCGCGCATGGCCCATGGTGATCATGCCGGTCTTCAGGGCCTCCTGGGCGTCAGTCGGCAGCTCGAGAAGACGGAGGTGGTTGGTGATGGTTGAGCGCTTGAGGCCTACTCGCTCAGCGACCGCTTCCTGCGTGAGGCCGATTCGCTCCATGAGGGCCTGGTAGCCCCTTGCCTTCTCTAAGGCATCGAGGTCCTCGCGCTGGACGTTCTCGACGATCGCGAGCTCGAGGCTCGCGCCATCGTCTAGGTCTTCCTTGATCGTGGCGGGTATCTGCGCCAAGCCTGCTGATCGAGCCGCCCGCCACCTTCGCTCCCCAGAGACGATCTCGAAGCCAGCCTTCGTGCGACGCACGCAGATCGGCTGGATAACACCATGGCGCTGAATGCTCTGCCGGAGCTCCTCCAGTGCCGCACTATCAAAGGTCTTCCGCGGCTGATCTGGGTTCCGGCGGATGAGCGATACATCCAGGTAGTGGGCAGCCACGTCAGCCGCGGCGACCTGGGGACCCTGGCCCGTAGCGCCTCCGGCCTGGGCTGCCGTTGAGCCGGGCGAGTCCGCCTGGCTGGAGCCAGGCTCCTGTGTTTGACCGAGGAGTGATCCTAGGCCTCGTCCGAGACGTCGTTCCATTTGTGTACCTGTACGGCGCTGCGGTTCCACGTGAAACCGGTTCTGTGCGGGGTGGGAGACGGGAGACTGTAATCGAACGACGGGGGGCTGTCGAGGAAGCAGGGGGCACGGCCCAGGTCGGCGTCCGACTCCCTAGAATCGAACGCCTGCGGACCCGCCGAAGGGACCCTTGCGCTGCCACACCCATGGCCCTCCTCCTCACACTCAAAGCAGCTCTCGGGCAGTTGGCCCGGCAGCCGCTGACTTGGCTCTGCGCCGTCACCCTCGCCGCCAGCTGGTGGGTGCTCGAGGTGCTGATGCCCCTGGGGCTCGCCACAGGATCCCTCCACCGTTCGACCGCGCACTACGAGCTTGGGTTTCTAGGGGGTGCCATTGCCCAGGCCATTGTGTTGGGGGAGTGCCTCAAATTGAGGTGGATCGTCCAACTCAGGGGCCCATGGTGGGGGCTCGCTACGGACATGCTGATCCTGGTCTCCGCCGCCGCGGTCATGGCCTCGTTCATTCTGATCCCAGCGGAGGTCTTCCAGCTCTGGCAGTTCGCGGACTTCCGGACTGGGCAGGCCATGGCGGCCCTCCTTCTGGGTTGGACCCACCTCGCCGCAATGGCCTGCGTGGTGCCGCTCAGATGGTCTCTGGCGGCGCAGACGACCACCTTTCGAGACAAAGTGATAGGAGTCTCCTGGATCGCGTTCGCCGCAGTCGTCATCCCGGCTTCTGTACGGGGACTGTCGCCAAACGGGGCTGCCATCCTCCACATCTTCGATGCGGGTCGCATGCTCAGGGCCAGCTTCGAGCCCACACAACTGTCGATTGGCGCCTGGTGCACGGCGCTCCTGCCTGCGGTGGGTTGGTCCCTCGTGGGCCTTGGGCTCGCCCGACGAGCCGCCGCCGCGCAAGCGACTCCGACCCCCTCACCATGCGCTACGCCATCCTCGGAGACATCCACGCCAACCTAGCGGCTTTGGAGGCTGTCCTTGCGGCAGTTGACGCCGAGGGCCTCGGGCCCATCTTGCAGGTGGGGGATGTCGTCGGCTACGGAGCAGCACCCAAGGAAGTGATCAAGGTCCTACGGGAGCGCGAAGTGGTGGTCGTCAAGGGGAACCACGACGCGGCCTGCGT
>CALHGQ010000356.1 GCA_938030175.1 uncultured bacterium
GTCTAGCAGCGACTACTTCGCGTCGAAGCGGTCCAGGTTCATCACCTTGGTCCACGCGGCGACGAAGTCGTCCATGAACTTGGCCTGGCCGTCGCCCGTGCCGTAGACCTCGGCGATCGCGCGGAGCTCGGAGTTCGAGCCGAAGATCAGGTCCACTGAGGTGGCGGTCCACTTCTCAGCGCCCGACGCGCGGTCCTTGCCGTGGAACATGTCGCTGCCGTCGCCGGCCACTTCCCACTTCGTGCCCATGTCGAGCAGGTTGGTGAAGAAGGCGTTGTTGAGGGTGCCCGGGGAGTCGGTGAGGACGCCGGCTTTGGATGCTCCCACGCCCATGACGCGGAGGCCGCCGACGAGGACCGTCATCTCAGGGACGGTGAGCGTCAGCTGGTTGGCGCGGTCGATGAGGGCCTCGGCGGGACGCAGGTACGCTTCGCCAGAGTCGTAGTTGCGGAAGCCGTCCGCCTTGGGCTCCAAGACGTCAAAGCTCGCGTTGTCGGTCATCTCGTCCGTGGCGTCCATGCGGCCGGCCATGAACGGGACTTCGACGTTGCCGCCGGAAGCTGCCTCGATGCCGGCGTTACCACCGAGCACGATCAGGTCCGCCATCGACACCTTCTTGTTGCCGTTGGCGCCATTGAAGTCGGACTGGATCGACTCGTAGGCGCTGAGCACTTTCGCGAGGGACTCCGGGTTGTTGGCGGCCCAGTCCTTCTGCGGAGCAAAGCGGATGCGGGCGCCGTTGGCGCCGCCGCGCTTGTCGCTGTCGCGGTAGGTGGACGCCGAGGCCCATGCCGCCGACACGAGGTCCGCGTGGGCGATACCGGCGTCGAGGATGGAAGCCTTCAGGCTCTTCTGGTCGTCGGCGCTGATCAGCTCGTGATCGACGGCCGGGATCGGGTCCTGCCAAAGCTGTGCAGGGGCCACTTCTTTGCCGACGAGGCGCGAAACCGGGCCCATGTCGCGGTGGGTGAGCTTGTACCAAGCGGACGCGAAGGCCTTGTCGAACTCAGCTGGGTTCTCCTTCCAACGCTTCGTGATCTCGGCGTAGATCGGGTCCTCGCGCAGGGAGAGGTCGGTGGTCAGCATGAAGACCTCCTTTCGCTCGCCCTTGATGTGCGCGTCCGGGTAGGTCCGACCGTCTTCTTTTGGCGTCCACTGATGCGCGCCAGCGGGGCTCTTGGTCAGCTCCCACTCGTATTCCCAGAGGTTGTCGAGGTACTCCGAGGACCAGTCCGTCGGGGTCGAGGTCCATGCGCCCTCAAGTCCGCTGGTGATGGTGTCGGCGCCGTTGCCGGTACCGTGGGCGTTGGCCCAGCCAAGGCCCTGATCGGCGAGATCTGCGGCCTCGGGATCGGGGCCAACGTTCGGGCCGGCCGGAGCCGCGCCGTGGGTCTTGCCGAGGGTGTGGCCGCCCGCGATGAGCGCGGCGGTCTCCTCGTCGTTCATGGCCATGCGCCCGAACGTCTCGCGGATGTCGTGGGCGGCAAGCTTGGGGTCAGGGTTGCCGTCGGGCCCCTCGGGGTTGACGTAAATGAGGCCCATGTGCGCCGCGGCGAGGTCGCCCTCTAGCTTGCGGCCGTCCTCCCAGCGTTCGACGCCGAGCCACTCGTCCTCCGGGCCCCAGTTGATGTCCTGCTGCGGCTCCCAGAGGTCCTCGCGTCCACCGGCGAACCCGAGGGTTTCGAAGCCGGAGTGCTCAAGGGCGACGTTGCCCGCAAAGATCATCAGGTCAGCCCAGGAGACCGTGCGACCGTACTTCTGCTTGATCGGCCAAAGCAGTCGACGTGCCTTGTCGAGGTTGGCGTTGTCCGGCCAGCTGTTGAGGGGGGCGAAGCGCTGCATGCCGTCGCCGGATCCGCCGCGACCGTCGGTGCTGCGGTACGTGCCTGCGCTGTGCCACGCCATCCGAATGAACAGGCCGCCGTAGTTGCCCCAGTCCGCGGGCCACCAGTCCTGGGACGTCAGCATGACCCTCTTGACGTCGGCGCGGAGCGCGTCGAGGTCCACCTTGGCGAACTCAGCCGCGTAGTCGAAGTCCGCGCCCATGGGATCGCTCTTCTCCGAGTTCTGGCGGAGGATCGAGAGGTCCAAACGGTTCGGCCACCAGTCCGCGTTGCGGTTGTACTTGCCGGTGGTGTCGTCGTCGCCGTCGGCGCCGACGTTAGCGCTCACGAGCGTAGCGTTGGCCTCAGCGGCCGCGCCGTGGCCCATCACCGGGCACATCTCGATGCCGGAGGCCAACGGCTTCACGGGGTCGGAAGCAGCCGGGCTCGCACTTGCGTCCTGCGTCGGAACCGGCTGGGTGGTGCCAGTCGGGGCGGAGCAGGAGACTGCCCCAAGAAAGAGCGAGCTCACGAAGAGCGGAAAGGTGTGGCTGATGGGTCTCATGGGTTAGCAGAGGTAAGAGTGAAGGGGCGCGCCAGGTCGGCGGCTCGGCCGCGGGGACAGCGTGAGTCGCCAGGTCGGCGCGGTGTATGCCACTACACCTTTCGCTCAAACGGGGCTGCGGGCCAACCAGAAGTGACAATGGGAGCCATCGGTGATGCTAATGAGGGGGGCGCGGGTCGTCCACCGCGCCAGATTCGCATGCCGCCTGCGCCACCTGCCGCCGCTGCGTTCTGGCGTGGACGGCTTCTCATGGAGCCCCTAAGTGCCGCGCAGTCGTCCGCTTAGGCGTGCCGGCGCCAGTGTCTGAGGCCCTCAAGCAGCCCGATCCGCCGAAGGGAATTGGAAATGCTGCGGGCACCCCAAGGCAGAGCGGGCAGGCCGACTATCGCAGCGATAACTGGCGCAGAAATCACGGCACTTCGCCGCTCAGCCACGCCGTCCACCATGACTCCCGCTAGAGAGAGGCCCGAAGCGCTGTCTTCGCGTGCCACTCAAGGTCGCCGGGCAGCGCTTGGGTCGCGATTTCCACGTGCACGACGCGGCGGTGCCCCGCCTTTGAGCGTCTCCGCGACCCATGCAGCAAGAGGGGGCGCATCAACAGCGCGCCGCACGCGGGAACTTCGCAGATCGATCCCGCTTCCTTCGCAAGGATGTCCTCGATCTCGGCCCTCTCGAGGATGCCGCGCCCGTGCGAGCCAGGGATCACGTGCAGGGCCCCGTTGCCCGCGTCGCTCCCATCAAGGTCAACGCGAACGGTGAGCATCGATTCTAGCACCCAAGCAGGAGGGCGGACGTTGACGACCCCGTCCTTCACGCTCCATGCGCCGAAGCCAGGGGTCTCCCCGCGTCCAAGCACCGGAATGGTCGTGTCCTGATGAAACGCAACGGGCCAGTTGGCCTTCGGGGACTTGTCGAAGAGGATGGCGCGAACGGCGGCCGCGCCCTCGCCCACGATATCGACGATGCTCGGGGCCCTGAGCAGCTCCAGTGCGAGTTCCCGCACCGGGGCCAAACCGAGGCCGCCGCGATGACCGAGCTCGATCGAGCCTTCTTCAAAGCAGCGGACGAGGGACAAGCGCCGCTCCTCCGTGATGAGGCGGCTGGCGATGGCGAATCCGTTCGTCGCAAGCTCGCTCCGCTCAACGTGCATCGGCACTCCCTATCGGAGCTGGGGGAAGAGGTTCGTCAGATCCTTCTGTAGATCCTTTGCTTGGACCGGGATCGCCTCGTAGCTGCAGCCCACCATCGTGATGAGGGCGTTTTTCCATGCCCTTGGGTCTTCTCCTCGAATCACAAATCGACAGCCCTTGAAGTGAACCTGACCGCTATCGAGTTGTTTGAGATTGCGGAGATCGACGAGCTCCAGCGTGCAGTTCTTGAAGTGGCCCAAGAAGGGTTCACTCCGAAGGAAGTACCCGGTACCCGGACTCCTGCCGTAGCCGCCCGTGAACTCGGTGTCTACCGCAGTGACCGCACAACCATTGGAGGCGGAGAAGATATAGCAGCCACCATGCCGCGCGTCGAAACGGACGACGCGGGCTGACTCCAGGTGCAGCGACAGGCTCCCGCTACGCTGGTCGAACAGCCCGTCGTTGTTGGCATCGAGGGTCATGTTGCGAAACGTAAGTCGCACGATGTCCGCGCCGCTGCTGATGTCGCCTATTCGGAGCAGCGTGCTGTTCTTGCCTGCTCCGATGATGGTGACGTCCATCGGCACGTTACCTCGACCGGCGTCCCGGAACGAGCGCTCGTCGAGCTTGTGGATACCCGGCCCAAAGCTGATGACGGAGCCGTTCTCAATCGCGACACTCTTGTCCGTCATCAGGTCCTCCCCGTCTATGGCGCCGCCACCGCTTCGGGCTAGTGTTGCTCCCGCAAACTCCTCTCCGTTGACGAAGCCTTCGGGCGGCTTCCAAACCCCCTTTTCGATCGCAAGCAGAATACCTACAGCCGATCCGTCTTGAAGCGCCTTGCCCGCGGCCTCTTCTTTATTGAGGCCCTCCGCCTCTCGCTTGCCGATCTTGCGCGAGAGATGGAGTGTTGTGTAACGGAACTCCGCCTCGCCCTGTTCCATAGCGGATGTCGGCGCGTCCTGTGCCCGCACGCTTTTCCAACCCGAGTTGAATTCGTTTGCATGGTGGGCAAGTAGCGACGCGCTGAAGAGCGGCACCTCGATGAGTCCCTGCGACTCCGCTTCGGCCGGCTCGTTTCTTGGGGGCCCGGACGTACTCAGCGGCGTCCGCCCAAGAAGGCCCGGCGCATCAAGCTGCACCTCGTTGCTACCTCCTGCCACGGCTACATCACGAGTTGGAGTCGCATCAATCATTGCGGGCGCAACTCTCTCTGGCGCCCGAGACAGCAAACCAGCGGAGAAACCGAAGACGCCAGCGGCAACCGTGAACAGTAGAACGATCGGTAGTCGCATCCACGAATCGTAACGTGGCTAAGCCGTACCGGAGCCGTTGTTGCCGCTCCCCGAGGGGGCAGCAGAGACGTTCTCGGCGTATTCAGAGTTTTCTTGGGGGGATCGGCGGTTGCCGATCCAATGGCTCACGTGACCCCTGAACCTGATCCAGATGACCTTGAGCGCCTGATCGCCCGCTGGCGGGGTCCCCTCGTGGGCCTATTTCTGGCGCGGGGGCTGGATCGGGGGCGGGCCCAAGAAATGGCGGAGGAGGTCTTCGTTGAGGCTTGGCTAGGGCTGCGCGATGGGCGCTTCCGGGGGGACGCCTCTGATCTGGCGGCGCTCGGAGCCTGGCTGCGGGGCATCGCCCGGAACCTGGCGGCGGCGCACTTTCGTCGAGTTCGGCGTGCGCCGCATGCGGCGGATGAAGGTGCGCTGTTGAACGTGCCCGCAAAAGCCGCGGAGATTGGAGAGGGCGAACTCGCACTGCGCGAGGCGATCGATCGCTTGCCGAGGGCTCTCAAGGAGGTGGTGCTTGTGCGCTACCTCGACGAGCGGTCCGGCGTGGAATCGGGGGCTCTCTTAGGGCTCACGGAGAAAGCGGTGGAGAGACGCGCTGCTCGTGCTCGCGCGCTCTTGCGGGAGATGTTGGAAGGCAATCGGGTGGAGGAGACGCAATGACGGGCAGTGATGGACAGTTGATCAGCGAGGCCGATCTCTTTGGCGTGCTGCGACCGGAGCTTCCGGATGCCGACGCGATGGCGAAGAGGGTGCGAGCGCGCTTGGCCGAGGAACAGGCAAAAGGAGCCAGTGCCGTGGACCACAGGCCACGCGGCGTGGTGCTGCGGTTCGCGGATTGGACCGGACTGCGCGGCGTTGCCGCGTCGATCGCAGGGCCTGTGCTCTTGCCGCTTGGCTTAGCGCGGGCTGGGACCGCAGGAACCTTCGCTCTGAAAGGGCTCCTTCCCAAGAGCCTCTTCTCAGCGTTGGCCCTTCCGTTCGCGCTCTTGATGACGATGGGTCTGACACTGCACCTCTCCCTTCGCAGGACGACCGATCTCCAGGGGGACAAGAACGTGGAGGAAGACGTCCGGGTCGCGCTGGCGAATTGGTGGAGCAGGCATCGACTGGCTGGCGTCGTTTTCGGAGGCCTTCTCGTGCTGGTGAACCTCGCCTCTTATTCGACGGCAAAGGTGCTGCTCTTCCTTGCGGGGATCGTCGCTCACTCGCTCTGCGCGGAAGCCCTTTCGGACGGTCGCCGAGCCTCGCGGCAAGCGATCACGAAGGCCGCGTACAACATCGGATGGACCATCTACATCGTTGGGTGGCTCGTGGTGACAGCCTCTGACTCGCTCTCGTTCCTCATGGGGTGGGAACCGGAGCGGCGCGAATTCCAGCAGCTGGTCCTCGACTTCGCCGTGACGGCCTGGGCCGTGGGGCTCCTGACGTTGGCTTCGGTGCAAGGTCGCTCTCGTTTCATGGGACCGTGGCGTCTCTTGACCAAGGGCTCTGACTTAGACATCGGGAAAGTGGTGGGTGCTGTCCTTGCGGTCGCCGCGACCCCCGGGATCGCCTTCGCCCTGTGGTTCAGCCTGCAGTCCCTCGAGGGCTCCTGGGGCGAGCGAATCTGGGCCAGCCGCGCGAGCCTTGCGTGGTTCGCCTTCTGCCTTCACGCATTGATCCTGGTGAAGCGAGCGCCCGTCGTGCAAGAGGAGCGCACGGGCGTTTGACGCCCTCGGCTGCCGACAGAGCGCGGGCCCTGGGGAGGGAGGAGGGCGAGACGCCGTACTCGGTGTGAAAACGGGGATTCTGTGATCCCGAGGCGAGGGCGATTGCGCAGGGCTCGAACCGGCGCTCTTGGGTGGGCACACACCGTGCCCCACGCCCCGGCCTCGGCTTCATGCTCAGCTCCCTACTGATTCTCTCCGCGCTGTCCCCGGCCCAGGCCGCCGCCCCCACTGGGAGCCTGCAGCCGCCCACCGTTCCCAAGGCATCGATCGCCAAGAGTAGAGGCTCGATCTCGATCACCGTCGAGCTCGATGGCGAGCCAGCGGACCTCATCCTGAGCCTCTTCTGGATCCACGCCCCTGACCTCCGCCTCGTTGTGCGGCGCTCAGAGGCCGTGCGCCTAAGGCTCGCTACCGCCCATGCGGTCGAACAGCCAGGCGCGCGCGAACTTCCAATGACGCTTCACGGTGGCGGCAGAGATGCCCTGAACCTCCGCGATCTCTTCCACGGTGAGGCCAGCGAAGAAGCGAAGCTCGACGATTCGCGCGAGACTCGCGTCTTCTTTCTCGAGGGCCTGCAGCGCGTCATCCACTTCGATGGCACAGACTGCTTTGTCCACGCCGCCAAATTGCGCCATGGTCTCGCGGACGTTCTTGCCGCCGCGCTTGGCGGCATGCTTCTTTCGCGCGTGCTCGATCAAGATCCGCCGCATTGCTTTGCCAGCGGCCGCAAAGAACTTGGCGCGGCTGTCGAGCTCGTATTCGTTCCCGGAAAGCCGCATCCAGGCTTCGCTCACCAGAGCCGTGGGCTGCAGGGTATGACCAACGGCCTCCTGGCTGAACTGGGCGCGGGCGACGCGCCGGAGATCTTGGTAGACCGCGTCGAGCAGCGCTTCGCTCGCGCCTTCCTCACCGGCACCCGCTGACTGGAGTAGTTGGGTCAGTCGCGGCTTGGTCATCTTGGATTCGGCGTTGCGTCGCCGGTGTAAGCTTGCCATCGCGCGACGCTTCGTCAAGGTCAAACAACTGCAGTACACTTGCCATGCACTGCGCTCGATGCCACCCATGAGATCCCAGATCGAAGCATTTCATTCCGCGCTGGAGCGAGCAGCTGAGGAGCGCGAGTCATTCCTGCGGGAGACCTATCCCCACGAGCCGGAGCTTGTGGAGCGTGTCCTTCGATTGATCCACGCGCACCAGGCAGCGGAAGAGAGCAGCATCGAGACCCAGGCGGAGGCGCACTCGCGTGCCGTTGGATCGTTCAATGCAATGCCTGAGTGGGTCGGGCCCTACCGTGTGCTCGAGCGAATCGGCGAAGGCGGCATGGGGGTGGTCTATTCGGCCGAGCAGACCGAGCCGCTCCAAAGGCAGGTGGCGATCAAGGTCGTCAAGCTCGGGATGGACACAGAAGAAGTCCTCTCGCGATTCGAAGCAGAACGGCAGGCCA
>CALHGQ010000357.1 GCA_938030175.1 uncultured bacterium
GTGATGGCCTCGTCGAGGTTGAGGAGCGTGCTCGCGACGAGCGCGCTGGCTTGGGCAGCGTTTCCTGATAGCTCAGTGATGGCCTCCCCGTGCAAGCGCGTCAGGGTTTCCAGTTCCCTTTCACCGAGAGAGCGACCGAGCACGACCTTCGCCATGAACTGAATGCGCCCCGCGAGGTCATCCGGGGCGGCGTCCTCGGCTTGCTGCGCGAGGGCTTCCGCTGCCTCGACGAAGGTCCGATCGTTCAGCAGCGTCAAGGCCTGGAGCGGTGTGTTCGTGCTCTTGAGATCCACGGAACAGGTGCGGCGGTCGGCGGCGTCGAAGAGGTAGGTGGGGGCGGCGTTGCGACGCCAGAAGGCGTAGAGCGTTCGGCGCAGCCGCGATTGGCCGAGGGTCGGCTTGTACTGAAAGCGCCCGTTGAAAACGTCCTCCCAAACGCCCGGTGGCTGATGGGGGAACATCGGCGGGCCGCCTACGGATGGCGAGAGCAGGCCAGCGCGGTGGAGCGCGGCGTCGCGGATCATCCAGCTCGGCAAGCGGAAGCGTGCGCCCCGCGCGAGCAGCTCGTTCTTTGGATCCCGCTCCCTGAGCGTCGGCGTAGCGACACTCGTTTGCCGATAGACGCGGCTCCCCACGATCGTGCGTACGAGGTGCCGGACATCCCAGTCGTGCTCGACGAAGTCGACGGCGAGCCAGTCCAGGACTTCGGGGTAGCGCGGGCGCGCGCCTTGGAGGCCAAAGTCGCTGGGGGTCGCGACGAGACCGCGCCCGAAGAACTGCTGCCAGACCTGGTTGACGATGACGCGGGCGGTGAGGGGTTGGTCCGGCGACACGAGCCACTCGGCGAGGTCGAGGCGGGTTAGTTCGGCCTCGGAAGCGCCCGACGGCTCGGGGAAAACGGCGTCCGGCATCGCTCGGCCCACGGCCTCGCCTTTCTGATCCCAAACACCGCGCTCTAGCACCGAGGTGACGCGGCGATGGTCGCGCTCCTTCAGCACCGTGACGGCGAGCTCGCCCGCGGCGCGGCGGGCGTCCTCGAGCTGTGCGGCGTAGCGAGCCCTTACCCGAGACGCCTCGCGCCAGGTGGGATCCTCCAGCTTCTGGAGCGATTGCAGATCCGCGCGCAGCGGGTTGGGAAGGGCCGACGACTCGAGGTCTTGGGCGGCCAGCCGCTCCAACGGCGTGGATCCAACGACGCGCACCGCCTGTCCGCGCTCGTCGGTGAGGCTCACCCGCACCGCGCGCGGGTGACTGAGCGGGATGGTCGAGCGGAAGTAGAGCTCGACGAAGAGGGTCTCGTCGCCGTGGAGGTGCAGCGCCTCGTTGAGCTCCAGCAGCGCGATGGCGCTCCCCTCGAGCTCTTGGCCGGACGTGGTCCACGCCTGTCGCGGATCGTCGCCGAGCAGTCCGCTCACGGGGCCGTGCTGTTCGTCGGTGCCTCGCCCCTCGACGTTGGCCGCTACGCGGTGGAAAGCGATGTCCCGGAGCGCCCGCGCACCGGCCTCGCGGACCCGCAGCTTGACGCCGCTCATGAAGAACTCGCCGCTCTCCGAGAACGAGTACCCGGCGCCTTGGCTGCCTTGCTTGAGCACCTCGACGCGCAGGCCCGAGACGTCTTTCGATTCGCGCGCGCTGAATTCGAGCACGTAGTCTTCTTGGTCGACTCCTCCTGACGTGCACTCGATGACGCCGCGGTCGCTCGACGCAACGGTGAGGACGCTGCCCTCAGCGGTTCTCAATGCGTCCGGCAGGATGGGGGACCATGCCTGATGCTCTTCGCCGATGGCCGCGGCGCGCTCGGCGAGCCAGCGCTCGAACTCGGCCTGTTTCTCTTCGCCGAGGACCCTGAGTGCCTCGTCAGCGCCGGCCAGCTCCTCTTCCGCCAGGGCCAGGTGGGGCTGGGCCTGCGGGGAGGTCACACGGTGGAACGGGCCAGCACTGCCCCCCGCTCTTCCTGACTCATCGATCGAGTCAAAGAACGCCGAGAGGCTGTAGTAGTCGCGCTGGCTGATGGGGTCGAACTTGTGGTCGTGGCACTGGGCGCACTCTAGGGTGAGGCCCAGCCAGACCGTGCCGACGGTGTTGGTGCGGTCGCGCACGTAGTCGACGCGCGACTCCTCGGGGTCGCGACCGCCTTCGCCGTTGTGCATGTGATTGCGCTGGAAGCACGTGGCGAGGATCTGGTCGCTGGTGGCCTCCGGCATGAGATCACCCGCGATCTGAGCTTTGGTGAATTGGTCGAAGGGCATCCCGCTGTTGAAGGCGTCCACGACCCAGTCGCGCCACGGCCAGTTGGTACGCAGCTCATCTTGCTGGAAGCCGTCCGTGTCCGCGTACCGCGCGCCGTCGAGCCACCACATGGCCATGCGCTCGCCGTAGTGGGGGGAGGCGAGGAGGGAGTCGACGTACGCGGCCCACTGGTCTTCCGTGGGAGTGGTGCCCAGCCGCTGGAGAGTGGCGGCGTCCGGGGGCAAACCGGTGAGGTCGAAGGAGAGGCGGCGCGCGAGCGTGTGCACGGGCGCAGTCGGCGAGAGCTGCAGGGCTTCTTCCCCAAGACGCGCTGCGACAAGCGCGTCGATCGAGGCGCCCGTTTTCTGGGGCGGAACGAACGCCCAGTGCCGAGACCACGGCGCGCCGTCCTCGATCCAGCGCTTGATGACGTCGAGGTCCTTCGGGGAGAGCTGCTCCTTGTGGGACTCGGGCGGCGGCATGAGCTCGAAGTCGAACTCGGAGGTGACTCGCGCCCACAGCTCGCTGTTCTCCAGGTCGCCCGGTACGACGGCCGCGTACCCGCCGAGGTCGGCCATGGCACCCTCGCGAGTGTCGAGGCGCAGGTCAGCCGCGCGGGAACCCCCGTCAGGCCCATGGCAGGCGAAGCAGTTGTCCGAGAGAATCGGGCGAACGTGCAGGTCAAAGTCGGGGGCCTGGGCCAACTCGCCACTTTGAGCGAGTGCGCAGGCGCTGAGAATTGAAAGCCATGGCACCGTGCTCATCACGCGGCGACTATATCGGATGTCCGCGAACCCGATACCGCGCCGTGGTGCACAAAGAGACGCAAGGAAGCAGGTCTTAGGTTGAATAGCCCGTTCTACAGCGCGTAGTGGGGGCCATGAAAGCTACTGACGACAAGACGATGATCTCCAACCTTCTCTTCGCCGGTACCCATGGCCATGTCATTGCTATGGACAAAGCTACCGGCCGCACGCTCTGGGCCACTTCGCTCCCCCGAACCGGATACTCGGTCGTGTCCATTGTGTTGGAAGACGGGCTACTCCTTTGCGCATCGGGCGGAAGAGTCTTCGCGCTCGATCCGACTGACGGCTGGATCAAATGGACCAACGATCTCCCGGGGATGGGAACGGGCCTCGTCTACCTCTCGACGGCCCAGTCGGGCTCCCAGGGCGGCATGGAGCTGCTCACAGCCCAGGCAGCAGCGAATGCGGCCGCCGGTTCCGCCGGCTAGGGAAATGAAATCCCCACGCCGTTCGAGAAGTTCGACGTGGGGCTGCCACCGCTCGAGTCCCGGTGCCAGGTTTGGAAGTACCGAACCTCCATGGGCAGGATGCTGACGGGTGTCCCCGAGGCCGTGGGGATGACATCGAGGCTGACGGGGACGGTGGCCATCCCGGCGAGGTTGGCGGTGAAGATCGTTCCGCCGACGCCGCGTCCGATGGTTCCGCCCAGGCAAAGGTTGCCGGAGCTGCCCCCGGCGTTCGGCACGAAGTCGGGCACAAGGGACGTCAGGAAGAACCCAAAGGCGTTCGCTGGCATCTCCGTGGCTCCGAGTTCCAGGGTCCGCGCGTTGAGATCGATGTTGATCGCGTTGAGCTCCGTCATCGCCCCGGTCGAGTTCGCGTTTGTGGCGCAGTAAGCGAACGGCAGAGCAGCGGTCCCCGATCCCTCCGGGGAGATGACCGTGACGAACTGAGCTCCGGGGTTTCCAGGCTTGAAGAGTCCGAGGCTGCCCGAGCCCATGCGAGGGGGCAGCGCCGACTGGAACGAAAACGAGTAGGTCGTGCCCCAGCGAAGAGCGTTCGCGTTCGGGTCCTGTGCGAATGGCTCTGCGCTCCACGTCAGCTCGCCCCCCAGCTGGGAAGCGGTCCAAGGGAGATTCGAGTACGGCTCGCCGGAGTGGTAGTGGGGGAACGACATCTCCACTTCGCTGACGGATCCAGCTCCGACGGTCACGGAGAAGTCGGCGCCGGAGAAGTCGCTGTTGTTGTTGAACACGGCGTAGGAGTAGAGCCACTCCCCGTTCGGCAGGTCCGTGACGTTGCTCCCGACGATGAATCGCCCTTCGCCGGGAACGTCGACGTTCTGGATCAGGACGTTGGGTTCGGCCCTCGACCAGGCCAAGATGGCTGGCTCGGCACGGTTGGTGGGTCCGTCCACGCGTAGTGACGTCGCTCCCATCCTGCCCAGGCGGCACCAGGACGCGTTGTTCAGGGCGTTCGCCGCAGCAGCGTCGTCCGGAGCGACGCAGTGGGTCTCCGCCAGATAGGTGGCCCGCGGATGAAGCGCGGCGTCCACGTCCATGTCGAGCACCTGAACGCGCTTGAAGATGGTGTCCCCGCGTACGCCGTTCGTGGAGTGGGGGAAGACGAAACCCCCAGTGAATCCGTTGATCTCCGACCGCATCCCGAGGATGGACTGGACCCCCATGATGCCAGCGGAGTGGGGGGTCGAGCAGCCAGCGCCTAGGGCCGTCGTCGTCGAGGCGGGCTGGCAGGTCGAGCAGACAGTGCCTTGGACCACGGCAAACTCGTGGAGAGGCCAGCCCATGCCGATCTGCTCGAAGCGTCCGTCCTCGATGCGGTAGACGTTTTGGGCGTAGACCGGGTGCTGGTTCGTGTTCCCCATCGTGTGCATCTCGATCCCGCCGAGGTTGCAGACGGTGATCGCAAAGGAGTACGCGGAGATCCCGCCCAGGGAACCCCACTCCAGCGCGTTGCTGATCTCTCCGATGATGGCGTCGACGCCGATGGCAGGCGCTGTGGGCGGCAACAGCGCATCGAGGGGCAGGTCCACATCCCCGCTCTGGGGGCCTGTCGCCGAGAACGGCTGCGAGGGGGCCAGTGAGAGTGGCTCCCGCTGCTGGGTCGCCTGCGGACCCATGAGGAGAGCTGCTGCGAGGGCTGCGGTCGAGATCATAGGGTGGGGACGGCGGGGACGAGTGACGAGGCTGAAAGCGATGGAACCGGCTGTGCAGGCTCTGCAGGCTGCTCCCATGCTCCGGCAACGCTCGATGTTGTGCCAGTGAAAGAGCTGCGCTTCCACGGGCCGTGTGCGCTCTTGCAACATGCCCGCCGGAACTGGGCCGGGCGGCGTGTTCGCTGATGAGACACTTCGCCTGGGCCGTTCTGGGGTCATCGGCCGGTCTCTCCCTTACGAAGACCATACCCATCGCTGGGGGTCGGCCCGCGAACGGGCCGGAATAGCGGATGGGCGTCCACGTAGACTGCAGTCCCTGCATCTCTCCCCTACCGCCCATGCAATCCCGCCACATTCTCCTCGCCGTCGGTGCGATTGCTCTTGCGGCAGTCGCTTGGTTCGTTCTCAGTAGCGGCGAACCCGCGGGCCCCTCCGCGCCGGTCATTCAATCGGTGACGCCGGACTCGGAGGACGCACCGGTCCCGAGCGATGATCTAGCCGACATCCGCGTTCAAGAGGCGGTCGCGAAGACCACGCGCGAGGCGGCCGCCGTGGAGGCGTTGGTCGTCGAAGCCGATGAGGAGGATCACCCGTGGGCTGGAATGCTTGCCGGGCTGACCGGGCGCCTCGTCGAGCCAGACGGGACGCCGGTGGTCGCGATGCGAGTGGAGCTGATCGAAGCGGACGCTTCGTTGCTGTTCAGCGCGGAGCACGGTGCGCTCGGAGCCGACGAGTTGGAGATCGGCGAGAGCTTCACCGACGCGGAGGGGCGCTTCATGTTCGAAGGGGCCCGTGACGGTTCCTTCCACGCATTCAACATCGATCGCGGTGGTGGTCGAGCGACCCTCCGCCTGGTGGAGCAGTCCGTTGAGCACGGGGGCCTCACGGACGTCGGCGACATCGTGATGGAGGAGTTCGGCACGCTGATCGGGACCGTCATCGATGAGGACGGCGAGCCCGTCCCTGGCGCCAGGGTCCGCGCGACGGTCATCCCGGACATCGCCGTTCAGACGGGCGTCCTCGATGTGCGCGAGGGCGTTGTGGTCACGGGCGACGACGCGGACGCTGCCTTCGAGCTTCCGCCCTCGGCCTTCGCCATCCTCGAACGACTGCCGATCCCGACGACCACGACGCTTGAGGATGGGTCGTTTCGGTTGGAAGGCGTTCCGATCGGGATGGTCTCGGGCGGGGTTGACATGGAGGGTCACGTCGCGGCGCGCATTGGGCCGATCAACATGACCCCGACGGAGATCGATGTTGGCGAGCTGGAGCTGCTCTTTGGCAGAACCGTCACGGGCTCGGTGAAGAACCTTCTCGGCGAGCCGGTGCCGGGCGTCACTGTGTGTGCTGGGGCACTCCACCCCGTCTTCGACGTCGCGATCATGCAACCTGCCGGCGTAACGGACGAGCTTGGGCAGTTCAGCGTCCAAGGCATCCCCGAGGAAGGCAACATCGTCGGAGCGATGAAGCGTCATCGCTCGGAGCCTTGGGTCGTCGGCAAGGCCAACGGCGCGGCGAGTCACATTGACTTCGTGTTGCCCGTGGCTGGAAAAGTGATTTGCACCGTCGTGGACGAAGAGTCCGAACCCGTCACCGGCGCTGACGTCCGCCTGCGCCTCGCCGCGGGAGAGGACAATGAGATGAGCTGGATGATGAACATCGCGTTCGCGGGCCGGATGCCGATGCAGCAAACAACGGCGAAGCCCACCGAAACTCCGGGTGTCTACATCGTCGAGAACCTCGCGCAGGGCAAGTGGACGGCAGAGGTGAGAGCTCCAGGCCGGGGCGTGGTTCGCGAAGAGTTCGAACACGAAGGCTCCGAGTCGCGCGTCACGGTCCGGTCGCCAAAAGGGCAGATGATCCGCGTCGCGGTGATCGATGAAGTCACGGGTGATCCGCTTCCCAAGGCCCACGCGACCCTGCTGGGTCCGGAGGGCTTTCTCTTCACTGCGCTCGCGTCCGGGTTCACCGGCAAGGACGGCACGACGTCCCTGGGCCCCCTGGCGCCCGAGTGGCGTGAAGATGCGATGTCCGATGCCGTTTGGATGAAGGAAACCGTCGTGTCTGTGGAGCATCCGCTCTACGGAACGGCCAAGACCAAAGTAGAAGAGGGAGTCACCGAGGTCACGATCGCCATGCCCCCGGCGTGCACGATCCAGGGCGCCGTGTCGTGGGGCGGCGGCCCGCCCGGCGACGTCTACATGGTCATGTTGCGCTGGAACGACGACAGCGATGCGATGGCCCAGGCGATGATGCTGCCGCGAACGGCCATCACGAACCTCGAGGGACGCTTCAAGATCACGGGCCTCGCACCCGGTGCGTACGAGGTGTACCTGATGGAGCGCTACTTCGACGGGAACCCGTTCAAGAACATCATCGAGCAGAAAGAGCCGACGATGGTCGACAAGACGGAGGTCGTGGCGGACCCGGAAGCACCAGCGGAGATGGTCTTCGAACTCTCGCCTGAGGGCCTTGGTCCGGCCGGGTCGTTTGCGGGCCGAGTCACCGTCGACGACAACCCGATCGCGGGCGCCGAGATCAAGGTCGGAAGACGCGACCCCGACGTCTACTTCACAGACGGCAACGGCCAGTTCGAGACGGACGAGTACCCCGTGATCCGGGGTCGACGGATCGTCATCATGGCGGACGTGCCGACCGCGGAAGGTGGGACCGAGAGGCAAGAGGTGTACAACAGCTGGCGCACCCCGAAGGAGGGCGAGGTCCTGCGCATCGACGTGGAGCTGAGCTTCACCCCGATCAAGATCCTGGTGGTCGACGCCCAAACGGGCGCGCCCGTCCCTGGGGTCAATCTCCGCCTGAACGCCGAAGGCAGCTGGCGCGGACGTCGTGGTGGCAACAAGCTGGAGTCCAACTCGCGGGGCGAAGCGAACACCGTGCTTCCTGATAAGAAGACCTACTCCGTCGTGGCGACGAGCAAGCTCTACGCCCAGGCATCGGCGAAAGTCTCATCGGCGACGCTCGAGGACGGTTCGATCACGATCGAGCTGAAGCCGGAAGTGCCCTGCGCTGGTCGCATCGTTCTCCCCGCGGACGCGGCGAGGGAGGGCAAGATGTACCTCAACGTCACGTCCCCTGGCTTCGAGGGCGACTGGGCCCCCGTTGACGCGGAGGAGCTGACCTTCGAGCTCTCCCGTATGAGCCCGGGCGACTACGAGGCGCGGATTTGGAGCGGTCCGCAGAACGGCATGCTCACGACCTCGTTCACGCTGATGGACGGCGGAGATACGGGCCTGCTGCTGGAGTTCGTCGCGGAGCAGGAAGACGACTAGCGGCTGGTTTTGGGGGTTCGTATCTCGGGTGCGGCCCCCATGGCCCGGTCGGTACCGGCCCGTTGAGTCCCACCCAGTCGCTCTCCGTCCACGGTGGCGGCGATTTGTAGCTGGTCCAGGGCCGTGGGCTTCGTGGCCTGGACGGCCCTGGTAAGCGCTTGGGGCAAGCCGGCTTAGGGGAGGAGGCGTCGAGGAGAGCGCCTCTGGCGGCCCCATCGCTCCCAGCCCATTCGTCCTGCGAGGCTTACACCTGCCCATGCCCAACGTTGGGATCCGGCTTGGGAAGGTTTTTCCCATCGGTGGTGGAGACCCATCAATGGCTCAGGGTTGACCCTCGCGCATCGCGATAACCCTGCATCATGCCACCCGCGAATCCCCGCCCCGCTGGCGCTGCTCCCGGGAGCAGCGGCTCGACTGCCTCTGTCCCCCAATCAGCCTCTTCGGGTGTGCTCGCGTTCATCCACGAGTTGAGCCTCCAAGAGTCCTACCAGTCGGTACTCGACTGCACCGCCCTGTGGCTGAATCGCCTGGTGCCGAGCGACTGCGCTAGCCTCACCTTCCCCGTGGCCCTCTCCGGCAGCTGGTCCTTCGGTGGCCCCAAGGAGCTGCGAGTCACCGTCCTAGAGGACGACAAAGCGACCCCCATCGATTTGCGGCTTCCAACGACGAAGACGATCACCGGCGAGGCGTTCCTCTCGGGAAGGATGTCTGGGTCCGATGACAACAACGGCGCAGTGGCTCTAGACCTTGTGGCGCTCTTGGAGCGAGGGATCCTGAGCAGCCGCTCGGCCCCGCTCATCGCCGGCGGCAAGATCATCGGCACCGTCAACGTCGGAAGGGCCGCGGCCGGTGCCTTTGATGCCGACGATGAGCAGGCACTCCAGGAGGCGGCCACGGTGATCGCGACCCAGTGCCTCTTGCACCAGCGTCTCGCCGAGGCCCACGAAACGGCCGCCGAGGAGGTGGAGAACTCCCGCGTCGTGAGCCTGCTTCAGCGCCTACAGCTGAAGCTGGCGCACCTTCCCGATGAGGAAGCGGTCTGTCGGACCACGGCTCACTACCTCAAGCGAATCTTCCGCCTGGATCAGGCAAGCCTAGCCCTACTGGAGAGCGGCGGCGAATTCGTCAAGATTCGGGCGCTCGACGGGAAGAAGTCGGACGTCGAATGTGACGAGCCCATCCCGCTGAAGGGATCCATGTTCGAGCGCAGCATCGTCGAGAAGCGCGCCATCTCCTGGAACGATGAGAACGGAGCCGGTGAGAAGCTCAGCGGAGTGGCGGGTCGCGGACCCTCAGGCCTCAAGTCTGGCGTGACCGTCCCGCTCTCTTCCGGCAAGGAAGTTCTCGGCACACTCAACTTGGCCTCTAACGATGCGAGCGCCCTGACGAGCACGAACGTCACGCAGATCACGGAGGTCGGACGAATCATTGGAACGTCGCTTGCGAGCCTACGCGCCCACCACGCGATGGAGGACGCACAGAAGGTCGCCGAGGCAGCCAGTGCTTCGAAGGGCGCCTTCCTCGCCAACGTTAGCCACGAACTTCGAACCCCTTTGAACGGCGTCCTCGGCATGGCCCAGCTCCTTCGAGGGACGGAGCTCGACGACGAACAGCTTGAGCTTGTGGAGACGATCACGAGCAGCGGCCAGCTATTGATGCGCGTCATCAGCGACGTACTCGAGGTCTCCAAGATCGAATCGGGCTCCACCGTTCTGGAGGAGATCCCCTTCGACATCGCCGGGACCGTTGAGAAGGCGTGCGCCATGGTCTCGCCCGCGGCGCAGCTCAAGGGCCTGGAGATTGCCATCGAGTGCGCGGAAGGACTGCCCGCGCTCGCCATCGGCGACCCGACCCGCCTCCAGCAGATCGTGGTGAACCTGCTCTCCAACGCCGTCAAGTTCACGAGCCAGGGAGGTGTCTACGTCACCGTGTCTCCGATCGAAGACGAGTGCGATCGCCAGACGGTGGAGATCGCGGTGCGCGACACGGGGAAGGGCATCGCCGAGGATGCGATCGAGAGGATCTTTGTTCCCTTTCAACAGGAGGAAGCGTCGACCACGCGCCGCTTCGGTGGCACCGGCCTCGGCCTTGCGATCTGCAGAGAGTTCGCGACGCTCATGGGGGGCGGCATTGGAGCGACGAGCGTCGAAGGTGAAGGGAGCATCTTCACCGTACGCATCGCGGTAGGCCGCGCGGACGCATCGGGCGAGTCCCTTGGTGGCGGTGAATCCGCCAGGGCCAACGGCGCGGCCGTCAGCGACGAACTCGACGAGTCGTTCGCGGCCAGCGCCCCGCTCCGAGTGCTCGTGGTCGACGACAATCCCGTCAACCGACGGGTCGCACAGCGTCTCCTGCAGAGACTCGGCTACGAGCCCGAGCTGGCTGACTCTGGCCAAGCGGCCATCGACATCACCGCGGCCCAAGAGTTCGACCTTGTCTTCATGGACCTGTCGATGCCCGACGTTGATGGCTTCGAAGCCTCCGCCGCGATCCACGCCAACCTCGCTTCGCCGCCAACGATCGTTGCCCTGACGGCGGACGTTCAAGAGTCGACGCGGGACCGTTGCCTCGAGGAAGGCATGCTGGGGTTGCTCGCCAAGCCCTTCACCGTGCCCGCCCTGAAGGAGCGGCTGCTGCAGGTCCACGGGGCCCGAGGCGTCGGTCGCGATGCGGCGTAGCGCTGGGTCGCCACGCCCGGTTCCCTAGCGGTGACCTAGGTCCACGGGCGCGACTCCGAGTGCGCCCCTGCTGCACCAGGTTCCCCGACGATCCCGTGGGGACCCCGTCTTCCTAGTCGATCACGGTGGTGGCGTCGCCGCGGACCACGCCGTCGGCGTCGAGCCACGAGTCCAGCACTCGGCCGTTCGTGGGATCGGTCAGCATCTGCAGGAGCGTCATGCCCATGGGGCCAGCCATCGTCGGATCCACCGCACCGTCCCGAAGGTTCGGGTTCGGGGCCGGGTCGAAGAGGGCGTGGTTGCTCGAGGCGTTCGAAACCCCGTTCTCCGCGACCACTCGGTCCAGGTTGAGTGCGGCATTCGCCGGATCGTAGTTGGCCGAAGGCGCGGTGCCGCCTGCGCCGGCACGGTTCTCGTCGTTGTCAAGCGGGTTGACCGGACCACCCTGATCGTCGAACAGGAACAGGCCGCTGCCCAGTCCCGCCACCTGGTGCACAAAGAACGGCGAGTCGAGCTGGTTACCCGGGTTCGAGCCAATGTGGTCGCGCAGGATGTTGAAGTCGAGCCCAGCCACGTCGCCCGTCTGCATCGCGGTGCGGAAGGCGTCGTACTCGGCGCCGAAGTTGGCGATCGAGTTGTCCGTCAGGTGGCAAGCGACACAGTAGCGCGGACCCTCATCCGTGTCCGTCACGCGCCCGCGGATCGAGTGAGCCATCATGGCGTTGTGGCTCATGGCCGGCAGCTCTGCGCCGGCGAGGTTTTTGCCGCCGCCGTTGCGGTCCGAGAAGCTGAAGACTTCGCTCAGGTTGTTCTCGCGGTCTTCGTAGGAGAAGAACATCTTCGTGTTGGCCGACGTTTGCGTGATCTTGTTCTTCGAGTTGACCCCGAGCTGGAAGAAGACCGGCGACTGGTACACGAAGAGGGCGTCGTCCTCTTCGAAGACGATGCGCTCGCCCGTGATGTTGCTGAAGTTGTTGCCCGTGTCGTACTCGCCGACCAGGTGACAGCCCATGCACGTGTTGGTCCAAGCCGAGTGGCAGGACGCGCAGTCCATGTTGTCCCCGTGCTTGAAGCCCGTGGGGTTGTCGTTTGTCTGGACAGGACCGATGCCCGTCGAGGCATCGCCGTCAGCGCGGCCCATCGCGAAGCTCGCTCGCTGGCTGTAGAGCGGCTCCCCCGTCGTCGGGTGGTTCTTGCCGCTGTCGACCACGATGTCACGGGTCTGCGACAGGTAATGAATCCGGCCGTCCAGGCGGCTCTTCAACCAGTAGTCACCGTTGGCGTCGCGGGTCACGTGGCGCATCGGAATGCCCTCGTTGTCCACGCCAACCGTGGCGTCCTCGCCGTCGTAGGTCGTACCAGCGACGGTGGGGGCGTAGGACTCAGACGATCCGTGGCAGCTCTCGCAGGAGATCGAGACGGCCTGCTCCATGCGGGAGAGCAGCGGCTCATCCGTGGCGTTGACGTTGCCGCCGTGCATGTCGTGACTGCCGTGGCAGTCGATGCAGCCCATGCCGGCTTCGTGGTGGACGTCGGCGGGCGTATCGTCCCGGTCGTCGCCGTCGTAGTCCTCGAAGGCGAGGTACTGGTTGCGGTTGCGGCCGTTGAACTCGTTGTTGTCCAGGACGGGATCGAAGAGCCTCGTGTCGTTGCTCGTGTTCTCGTAGCTGTCAGGCTGGGCCGGGTACTGGTTGCCGCGGCGCACGTCCTGGTTTTGGTCAAGGCGGATGCCCCAGTACTGCATCACGGTCCGGTTGGATCCCTGGTGGCAGCCTGCGCAGGTCAGGTCATCGATGCCCTGGATCTGGGTGCCGTTCGCGGTGGTCTTCGCGATGCTGCGAATCTGGTGGCTGCGGATGTGGGGGCGCTCCGGATCGCGGATGTTGTCCGGGTCCAGGGGCTCCAGCTTGTTGATGTTCGGGTCGTTCGTGCCCGCGCGCCCGCCGAGGCTATAGGGCATGTGGCAGGACGTGCAGCCCGAAGAGCGGTAGTCGCCCGTCCGGTTGTTCGCGCCCGAGCTGCCCAGGTGGCAGTCGCCGCAGGTGAAGGCCACTTGCTCGTGGTAGAGGTTGGCGAGGGCGGAATCAGCGACGACGGTGCCGTTGGCGTTCTGGTCGTCGACGAGCTCTGCGACAAGGTAGTCGTCGTTGTTGAAGATCGCGTCGGGGTTCGTGTTGTTGAACCGTTGGCTGAAGACCGGGTACTCGACCATTCGACCCACCGCGCCGAAGGGGGCGCCGAGGGCGTTGAAGGCAGCGTCGGTCACGGCGCGGAATGCCATGTCGGAGGCGGTGTCCGTGTAGAGGCCGTCGCTCTCGGCGACGCGGGACGGCTGGCCGATGGCGTAGAGCGCGCCTGAGAGGACGCCGGCCGAGGTGGCCAATAGGCTCTTCTCGGTGCACTCCGCGTGGCTCTGGTGGCACTCGCCGCAGGAGCGCCCTTCCGTGACGACGCGCAGGTCGCCTGGGTTGACGAACTGAAGGAAGTCGAGCGCCGTGTACGTTTGCCCGCCCGCCTCATAGTCGGGGAGCTTGTCGAGGCCCGTCAGAGTGAGCTTGTTGAAGTAGGCGAAGGCGTTGGTGTCTTGGAAGTCGCGGTCGCCGATCTCCGGCGGCGCGGGGACGTGGGCTTCCGCCGCCGTCTCTCCCTCGGGGTTGCCGCCATGGCAAGTGGTGCAGAGGAGATTGTCCGCGCCCTCGAAGGGGTGCGGGTTCATGAGGCCCGGGCCCGCGTAGTCATGGTTCGGTGAACCGTTGTGGCAGGTCATGCAGGTCTGCGCGTTGCCCTCACCCAGCTCGAGGGTATCGCCTGCGGAGCAGCTGCCGAGCCCAGCGACCAAAGCGCCCGCCAGAACCGTTATGGCTCCAAGAGATCTGAAGACCTCGATGCCGTTGCTGCCCCAAGTACCGCTTCCCAGACTCGACTTAATCTTCATGTGCGCTCGCTCCGCTGCCCCCCATGCGCTGCAGCCCAAAACAGGGCAGGCGTCCCGCCGAGGACACACTTGCTGCGCAGACTGCCCATCGGAATCTTCCCCAGATCCCTCAAGAGGGAGTTGTGAGCAATTTTCGTTCTGACCTATCTCGGGGCCCCATCCCGTAGGATTGCCCCAAGATGACGCTCCCTTTTCGCGCCCACTTCCGTGTGCCTTCGATGCTGCTGACCGCCGCCCTGCTCTCTTCCGCAGCCTTTTCGCTCGGAACCGTCCAATGGCCCTCCGTTGCCGTCCAGGAGGCTGCAGCGCCGACTCCTCGGGATGAAACCGCCACGGTCGTGATCGAGCTCATCACCTCCACAACGGTGCATTCCTTCGAGGGAGCCCTGGCCATCCTCGATCCTTTCCGGGCCCTGGCCAGCAAGTTTCATGCTCGATCCCGGCCTGGCGTCCAGGTCTTGCCGGTGACTGAGAACGGGACGGCGGAGTTCCGGGGGATCCCCCCGGGGCTCTATCAGCTCCACCTGGTGGACGCGCTCGGGATGCCATTCCTGGACGGCGAGGACCCCGTCTTCATCTCTGCCGTCGAGGGCGCATCGCACTCCTATCGGGTCGAGTCCGAGCGCCTTCATCTCGTGGAGGGCACGGTCGTTGAGTCCTCCATCGGGGATCCGGTGGCGGGTGCCGTGGTCCGTGTCGATGCCCGGGCGGAGCTTGAAGCAGCCCCGCGCCAAGAGATCTTGACGGACGAGGACGGAGTCTTCCGCGTCTATACGGCGCGTACTGAGGTCGCCATGATCGGCGCCGCGGACTACAAGTCCGTGAACGTTCGATTTGGGGTTTCCCAGACGGCGGGCACGATCACTCTGAAGCCCATGCCGAGGCGGCGGGCTGTGCGCGTCACCCGCGGACCGGGGCGGACCTTTCCCCCGTCGAATCTCGCTTCGCTCTCCTTCCTGCCTCTCCCCGCTGGCGGCACCGCCGACGTCGAGGGCCCCGAGCGCACGTTCATCGGCGAGGACAGCCCCAAGGGTGACGCGCAGTTCAGCGGCGTTCGCTACCGGCGTTCGCTCCTCGAATGGCCGATCGAGCCGGATGAGGGGGAGGTGCGGGGCGCCCGCTGGCACCGGGAGTTCATCACGAAGCGAAGCGGTGGCCCCCAGAAGTTCGGGCTGCCCGAGGTGGGATTTCGGCCCGATGCCCTTCCCACCACGACATCGTTCGCGGCGCGCTGGCGCGTCGAGTGCAGGATGCTCGCCGACCGACGAACGGTGCTTCTGTCGAACGCCCGCTGGAACGGGTCTGAGTCAGCGCCAGCGCTGCGCCTCCCAAGTCTTCCCGAGGATGCGCCCACGCCAGAGTGGACGCTCCACTGTGAAGCGCTTGCCGCGAACCCCGATGGCGGGAGCTACGAGGTGCGCTGGCGCGGTGAGGATGGCGACCCGATGGCCCCAGGGGACACGGGTCGACTCCGGGAGCTCACCGTCCAGGACGTGGAAGGGTCCATGTTCATTGTCTTCGACGGCGACTGGCTGAGCCACGGCCGGGCCGTCTCGGCTTCACGCGGCACCGCGGCGGTACCTGCGATCGGTGGGGGAGACCTCTACGGAAGCTCGGCCGCGATGCGCGGGGACGTGGTGAGGCAGAGGGTTCCCGCTCCGATCGGCGCCGTACCAGAGTCGGGCGACGAAGCCAGCGCTGCGGTCAGCGCCGACGCGGCGGCGTCGCTTCGTCTTCCCAGCGTCGAGGCCGTGGCGGCCGCCGACCTGCGCTTCCTCCACGGGGATTCACCGGTCCGTGGCCTCACGTTTCGCGTGGTGCAAAAGGGGGCGGTCATCTCCGATGAGATCCTCGACCTCTTGGGCGAAACGCCCCTTGTGACCGACGCGTCGGGAACGGTGCACCTGCGCAACTTCGTGCCGGGCGAGTACGAGCTACGCGTGGACGCGTCTAAATCGCTCACGAAGCTCGATCCAGGCGCTGTGGTGATTCAGCTCGCCCCGGGCTTGAACGGGCCGATCACGGTCAACGTGCCCTGAGGAGGAGCTGCCTGCCAGCGCGCTGAGTTTCAGCCCAGCGGAGCTCAGCCCAGCGCAAGCTGACCCAGTGCCAGCTGACTCAGTGGAAGTTGACGCGATAAACGCGGCCCCCGCGGGACGCTGCGAGCTGGGTCCATCGCGACGCGTTGGGCCCCACCGCGCCCAGCAGCACGAAGTCAAAGATGGCGGGTCGGAAGCGGCTTCGTTCCTCGAACAGCTTCACCATGAGCGAGGAACTCCCGTGGTCGCCCACGTAGTCCGATGAGCCTGTGATCACGACGATGCTGTCGAGTTCCTGGAACTCAAGGACCTTCGAGAGGGCGGCGTAGATGTTGCATCCCTGGTCCTTCGCCGTCTCTTCAGCGAGCCCCCCAGCCAAGTACTCGCACGCGCGCTCGATGTTGGCGGGCGTTGCCGGGACGGGCTTCTCGGACCACGGCGCTGGCTCACCAGCGAAGGGGACCAGGTAGAACGTCCCCGTTTGATCGAGGCGGCGCAGGAGAGCGCTCACCTCGGGAAGGATCGTCTCCGCCCTGGACGAGCCGTCCTCCTGTGCGGCCCAGAAGCTCGAGGAAACATCCACCATCACGGCCACACGATCGCTGGTGGGAGTGAGCTTCTGCAGGATGTCGATCTTGCCGAAGGCCCGCGCTCGCTCGCGAATGGCTGACTTCGTTTCGCCGGTGGTCCAGCCGGGTTTCAGGCCGTTCGCGAATTCCTTCCACGGCCCCGCTTCGTCCCCAAGCGGCTCGCCGGTGAAGTACCTGAGCGCCCCAACGAGTCGACGGCGCACCCCCGCGCGGGGCTCGTCCTCGAGCTGTTGGATCATGGCGGTCAAGGTGTGTCGGGTGACGCCACTGCGCAGGAGAACATCCACTGCGCGCATCCGAACGCCCGCGTTCGGATGGCTGAGTCCACGAACGATGGCGCCGACGTAGCCGGTGGGCTTCAGGCGTTGGAACGTATCCATCAGGCACGACGCCGTCTCGAGGCCGCAACCGACGCGCAAGTTGTCGAGGGAGATCGCGCCGTCGTGGGGGTCGAGCTGGCTCAGGACTTGCATGGCCGCGGCCCGGATCGGGTCGTTGTCCCCGCGCCCGGTGAGCATGCGCACCGCCTTGATGGTCCGTTGGGGCTTGCCGGACAGCGCGCCACGTTCCGCGAGGCGTTCCAAAGACCAGAGCAAGAGGCGCGAGAGTCGAACGTCACGGGTCTTGATGGCTCGCAGCAGGAACTGCGCCTCGATCGGTCCTTGGAAGCGGCCGAGGGCCTCGGCGACGCGACGTCGAACGAGCGCGTTCTTTGACTTGAGACCGTCGCGGCCCTGGAGCGTGAGGATCAGCTCGGGGGACTCGACATCGGGAAGGAGCGCCTGGGCCGTGTCGGCGACGACTGGATCGGCGTCGCTCAGCGCGCCGAGGACGAGCCGGGTCGCCTCGGGGCCACCGAGGGCCGCGAGCAGCTCGATGGCGTCGACGCGCTCCTTAGGGGACCCCTCCACTAGGAGAGCTTTGGCCTTTTCGACCTCTGCGCTCACCTCGTCCGTGTCGTCCCCATGGGGGGCTGCGGGAGCGGCGAGGCGGGCGTCGCCGCGAGGTGGCGCCAGGGGGCTGGCTCCGGGGAGCGCGAACGCGCAGGGGAGGGTGATCGTGATTGCGAGACTCGCGAGCAAAGGCATCTGGGGCGGCTCCGTGATGGGGTGGGGCAGGCTGGGAATCGCCTGTCTGCATGGGGGGGGCGGTGCCCTTGGCCTAGGGGCACTGCCGGACCGGGTCACAGAACCGGGTCACAGATGAACTTCTTCACTGGACCCCATCGCTCACGGGGGCGTAAGTCGTGGATTGGGAATTTTCTCCCCGGGAATCACCGTTCGGTTCGGCGCGGCGGCTGGCTCCGTCCCCCACGTATGCCACTCGACCCTGTCCAAAGTCTGCTCAATTGCCAGCTGAATACGAGCGCCTCTCCGAGGTGTCGATTCCGGCGTTGGGTGATGCGACTAGGTTAGATCCGCACACCTCGGCCCTGACCCGAGTCCGCGCTCATGAAGCTGCGGGTTCAGCCCTAGGCTCGGTCACAAGGCCCATCGCACGAAGCGGCTCCTCCATTCGGAGGGGCCGTTTTTTTCGTTCACCTCGCCTTCCACACGCCATCCACCAACCCACAAGACCATGTGCTCCATTCTCGGCCTGCTCGATCTCCAAGGGGATCCCACCCTCGCCCGCGCCACCGCCGTCAGGCTCTCCGGACTCCAACGCCACCGCGGGCCCGACTGGTCCGGCATCTACGCCTCGGATCGCGCCGTCCTCGCCCATGAGCGGTTGGCGATCGTGGACGTGCTCCACGGTGCCCAGCCCCTCGTGGACGGGGCGAGCTCCACCGTCTTGGCCGTGAACGGCGAGATCTACAACCACCGAGAGCTGCGTGAGGCGCTCGAGGAACCCTACGAATTCGAGACCGACTCGGACTGTGAAGTGCTCTTGGCTCTCTATCGCGAGCAGGGCGCGCGGTTCTTGGAGTCCCTCGTTGGCATCTACGCGTTCATCCTGTTCGACGAGGAGCGCGACCGATACCTGGTGGCCCGCGACCCGATGGGGGTCATGCCCCTGTACACGGGGCGGGATGCTGAAGGGACGTTCTACGTCGCGTCCGAGATGAAGGCGCTGGTGCCCATGTGCAAAGAGATTGAGGTCTTTCCCCCGGGGCACGTGCTCGATAGCGAGGTCGGGGAGCTCAGGCCCTTCGTGGCCCCAGGTTGGCGCACCTTCGCGGAGGTGAAGGACGGAGCGTCCGATCCAGCGCTAGTGCGTGGGGCCCTTGAGGACGCGGTGCAGCGGCAGCTCATGACCGACGTGCCCTACGGAGTGCTGCTCTCCGGCGGGCTCGACTCCTCGGTCATCGCTGCCACCGCCCAGAAATTCGCGGCGCAGCGCGTAGAGGATGGCGGCCGGCCCTGGTGGCCAACGCTTCACTCGTTCGCGATCGGCCTCGAGGGCAGCCCGGACCTCGCAGCGGCCCAGACCGTGGCCGACCATATTGGCACCGAACACCACTCGTTTGTCTTCACCGTCCAAGAAGGCCTCGATGCGCTCCGCGACGTGATCTATCACCTGGAGACCTTCGACGTGACAACGGTGCGCGCCTCGACGCCCATGTACTTGATGGCGCGCCGCATCCGCGCCATGGGCATCAAGATGGTGCTCTCCGGGGAGGGGGCCGACGAGATCTTCGGCGGCTATCTCTACTTCCACAAAGCGCCCGATGCCCAGGCCTTCCACGAGGAGACGGTTCGCAAGCTCGACCGGCTGCACTCCTATGACTGCCTGCGCGCGAACAAGTCCATGGCGGCATGGGGCATCGAGGCGCGGGTGCCGTTCCTCGACCAGCGCTTCCTCGACGCCGCGATGAAGCTCGATCCCGTCTGCAAGATGCCCCGCGACGGAAAGATGGAGAAGCATGTCCTCCGTGAGGCGTTCTCCGGGACCTTGCCGGAGTCCGTGCTCTGGCGTCAGAAGGAGCAGTTCTCCGACGGGGTGGGCTACGGATGGATCGATAGCCTGCGCGATCACGCGGACGCGGAGGTGACCGAGGCGCAGCTCGCCCAGGCTGCCTTCCGCTTTCCGATCCAGACGCCCGATACCAAGGAAGGCTATCTCTACCGCACGCTCTTCGAAGAGCGCTTTCCCCACGACGCGTGTGCTCGCACGGTTCCGGGGGGCAAGTCAGTGGCGTGCTCCACACCGGAGGCGATCGCCTGGGACGCCTCGTTCGCCGCATCGGCCGACCCATCGGGCCGGGCCGTTGCGGGCGTTCACACCGAGGCCTATTAGCTCATGAGAGCCTTCGCCTGTTCCACCCAGGCGTCGCGCTCGATGCGCTTGGAGAAGGTGCCGAGTTCGGTCGACAGGATCTCCAGCTCGTCCACGGACAGGTTGGCGACCTGCTCGATCGTCTGAATGCCGAGGCCCTTCAGCGTCCTCTCGAGCGTGGTTCCGATGCCCTTGATGCGCTTGAGGTCGCAGTTGTCAGGCTCGAGCGACCTGTTGATCACGTCCACCGACTCCTCCAGGGTGCAGAGGCGCATGTCCTGGCTCTGGAGCGAGCGCTCGATCTCAAGGAAGCGCTCCTCGGAGGGCTGAGCCGAGTCGACGCGCGCGCTCAGGCCGGCGACGACCATGCGCAGCTGATCGAGTTCCGTCCGCAGCTCGACGTTGCCGTTGCGCGCCTCGTGGAAGGCGGCGGCGATGGCGGATTCGTGCTGGGCACCTTCCTTGGTGACCGCCAGAAAGCGCTGTTCGAGGCTCGCGGCGAACTCCGCTTGATTCGTCTCCATGCCGCCCACGAAGGCGTCAAGGGCCTCGACCTCCCTTTGCACGCGGACGAGCTCAGAGCTGTCCGCGCCCCCGCGACGCTTGCGTCCGCTCCCGAGGGTTTCGTGCACGGCAAGGGCCGCAAGGCCTGAGGCCACGAGGAGGAAGAGGATGGTTGCAGTCGTTGTCAGCATGGCAGTAAGAGCTCCACTCGGGGGGTTGTCTCCCCGGTGGATCGGCGGCTGCGGCTGGCGAACTACTTACAAAATTGCATTTGGACTCGACGAGGCCAGAAGGTTCTCAGTTCGGGAAGTTGACGTCCAGCTGGGCCGCGTTCCAGACGGTCGGCTGGTGGCATCGGTTGCAGTCGAACGTCCAGCCAAGCCCCAGGTGGTTGGGGTTCTGGGCCCCGGCGAGGTCCGCCTGGTGGCAGTCCACGCACTCGATAGGAGTCGGAACAAACCGCCCGATCTCGGCCCCGGGGTGGCACGTTCGGCATGAAACGGCCGCGTGGACGCCCACCAGGGGGAAGCGCGTTTGCTGGTGCATCTCGAACATGCCGAACGGACGCCAGTTGGTCTCCGTGTGGCACTCCATACAGTCGTTGCCGAGCTGTCCGACGTGGACGTCCTCGTGGCAACCGGCGCAGCCCCGCGCGGTGAAGACCTCGATCGGGCCGCGATCGTTGTGGCATCGCAGGCACGACGCCGCAGAGTGGGCCCCGTTCAACGGGACGCCGGTTTCCTTCCTGTGGTTGAACGTGAAGTCCGCGCGCAGGTTGTTCCAGTTCGCGCCCTCATGGCACAGGGTGCAGTCTGCGGGGAACGAGTCGTGGGGGAGGACAGGCCCGAGGGTCGCCCACCAGCGGTGCTGCTGGACGGCCTGGGGATTGCGCGACACGCAGGCGCACAGCACGAGGTAGACGGCGGCCGCAGCGAAGAGCGGGTGCTTTTGAATCCAGTGGAACATGTCGGTCTCCTAGAAGCTGCGTTGGAGGAAGAGGCCGAGGAAGAACTGATCCTCGCGGTCCTGGAGTTGAACCTCGCCCGAGAGCGAGGCCGAGAGTCCGGTAGCGCGGAAGAGTTCGTACGAGCCGCGCGCTCGATGTTGATAGAGGTTGTCGACGTTGGAGTTGAAGCCAACGATATCGTTCTGCCGGACTTCGTACTGCACGGACCAGCTGCGCTTCGGGCCAAAGCGCCCGTAACGAAGTCGCGCGCCCACGAGCGAGGAGAACTTGGCGGAGCTTCCGAAAACGGCGAGGTCGAGGCGCGCGTCATCCGCGAAGACGTCGTAGAAGTCGACCCCAAACTCTGCGTCGCCGCCCGAGTCTTCCTCGTCGGCCCAGCCGCCCGCGCGGAGGTAGAGACGCTTGGCGTTGGCCTGCGAGCTGCCACCCTTCGTCCACTTCGAGACCGTGCCACCGAGGCGGTCGACGTGGGCGTCCTGGATTTGCGGCAGGCCGACCGGAGGGAACTCTGAGCGCTGAAGCTCCGGGTACTCCTGGTGCCGGTAGTCGATGTTCAAGGTGACGTCGTTGTCGAAGCGCCTGCGGCCGTCGATGATCGCGTAGGTCAAGGACGGCCCCGAGTCCTTGACGTCGTCGCCTGCTCCGTAGATGTCGACCCAGGCCGAGCCGAAGACGTTCCAGCCTTCCACCGGGATGTACTGGCTCTTGAGCACGAGGAGGTCGCGGTCGCGGCTCCCGTTGTGCCATGTCTTCTGGTAGCCGCCCGTGATCGACAGGATCTCGCGCTCGTCCGCGACCCAGCGATACCAGGCGGCGAGTTGGAAGTCCTCGAGGGACTGCTGATCCTTGTCCGGCTCGGGCAGGAACCCCACGCTGCCGCCGTAGCTGTCGCCGCGGTCGGTTCGGGTGCTCCACGAAGCGCCGTCGAGGACGCCAAACTCAGACATGCCGTCCTGAAGGAAGCGACCGAACTGAAGGCGGTCCCAGTCGTGCCGCGTCCCGCCGAGGGTGTAGCTGAGGCGATCGAGGCGGAAGTCCGATGTGCTCTCGTCGTCGTCGTTTCCGATCCGCTGGGTCCGGCGAGCGTTGATCTCTCCGTCGAAGTGCAGCGTGCCACCCTTTCCGAAGAGGTTCTCCCCATAGACGCCGCCGCCGAAGCGCAGGAACGAGTCGCCGCGCCCCTCCTCGGTGTCGACGATCCGATCCCAGGAGAGGTAGCTGCGGCCGGTGAGCTTCGACGCGCGGTTCTCGGGGTGCACGGCGTTGACCTCCGCGAGCAGCGGCATGTCCATGGTGAACCCGTCTTCCGGGCGCGTCCAGCGGGGTGCCTCACCGGTCTTGCTGGGGGGAGGCACGGCGGCCGTGGGTTCCTCCCGTGAAGGAACCGGGAGCTCGCCTTCGCGCTTGGGCGCGGGCTTCTCGAAGCGGCTCGACGGAACGCTGATGGATGCGCGGGTGCCTGGCTCAGGCCGAAACTGGCTGTCCTCGGGCCGTACGCTTGCGACGCGGCCCTCGAGCTCCAGGATCGTGCCGAACTGCTGGCGACCGCCGCGCTCTGTGAAGGTCACCCGATCGCCGACGCGCAGTCCGTCGCGCAGCCCGCGGTCGATCACGATGCCCGTGCCTTCCACGAAGCTTGTGACCCGGGCGCTGATCTCCTCGGTCTCTTCAGCCTGCGTGGGGGAAGCGAGCGCGGGCGCCGCCGCCGCCACGGGCGCGCCGAAGACCGCAGCGAGCCCGAGGCTTACGTTCAGCGCAGCTGAGCGCCACGGCGCTGTGGGTGTAGGGGGCTTGGGTCTGGCAGTTTGCATGCGGACTCACTAGCGCGAACGCTTTTTCTTAGGACGGCGCCGCAGCGCCTTCTCGTGGACCCCGTGACAGTCGACGCACTCCCGGGAGAGGGGCCTGTACCGGATGAGGTCGGTTTCTTCTTCGGGCTTGTGGCAGGCCGCGCAGGCGACCTCCTCGTGGGCCTCGTCAAGGACGAAGCGCGACTCGAGATCGTGGTCGAAGCTCAGGACGCTGAACGCCTCGGCGCTCTCGTGGCACTTCACGCAGGCCTTCGCGCGCGGCTTGTCGAACTGGCCTTGGTGGGGCGACTCGTGGCAGCTTGCGCAGCCCGTTCCTGCGGCGGGCATCCACGTTCTGCCGATGGCGTCCGGGCGGCGGAGCGGCTCGTGGCAGCTAGAGCAACCGGTCTCCGCGTGGGCGTCCGCCAGGGGCCAGCCGGTCCAGCGCCCGTGGTTGAAGCCGTGGGGCTGGTCGCGGAACGAAGCTGTAGAGTGACATCGCGCGCAGTCGCTTCGCCCGTCGATGGTCTCTGGATGGCGTCGTTTGTCGAAGCGCCCTTCGTGGACGTCGTCGTGGCAGGAAGCGCAGCCGGTGACCGAGCCGTAGATGTCTTCGATCGCGCCGAACAAGCGGCCATTGGCGTCTGGAGTATCTGTGGGCACGTGGCACGAGGTGCACTCGGCGGTGCCGTGGGCGCCGGTCAGCGCATAGCCGGTCCAGAACTCGTGGTCGAACGACTGCTTCCCGTCCTGGAGATGCGCCGTGCCGAAGGAAGTGGTGTCGTGGCAGCGCGCGCAGTCGCCGTGGCTGACGGCGAGCGGCCCGCTCTCTTTGGCAGGGTGCGTGCCCAGGACCTCCTCGAAGAAGCCGCGGTGCGCGTCGGAGTGGCAGGACTCGCACGTGTGGTCGAGTCCGTGGAAACGCGGCGCGCCGCCCAACTCCTCGGCTGGAGCGTGACAAGAGTCGCAGTCAGCTTCGACGTGGGCACCATCCAGCGGCAGGTCGGTGGATCCATGGGCTTCGGTGCCGAACGTGTGCGGCGCAAAGTGCGTCCGCGAGTGACACACGAGGCAGCCTTGTTCGTCGACGGAACCGCCGAGGAACTCAACGAGGCTCGATGTGTGCTCCGCCGGGACGGACGGGAAGTTCAGCCCGGCGAACTGGCCCTGGTGCACGTCGTCGTGACATGCGGCACAGGTGTCGGCGTCACGGCCTGGATAGCGCTCGTCGTACTCCAGCTCGGGGGCGTGACAGTCGGCGCATTGCTGGACGTCGTGGGGAGCCGCAAGGGGGAAACCCGACGCGCCGTGTAGGGCGGCGGAGAGCTCGATTGCATCCTCGGCGAACGATGTGTGCTCGGCCAGGTGGCAGTTCGTGCAGAGCTGGTTGGCGGGCGTGCCGGTCAGGGTACGTGCGTTGGCTACGCCGCTGATGGCTGCGGCGCCTAGGACGAACGACTCGGAGTGGGGGAGGCTGTGGCAGCTCGCGCAGTCCCGGTACGCCGGGCGCTTCGCCGCAGGGCCGCGCAGGACGGCCAGGGAGTGGTTGGAGTCTTCCCCGTGGCACTCAGCGCACGAGAGGCCCGCGTGTCCACCCACAAGGTCGAGGAATCCGCTGTGCTTGATGTAGTGCTGGCTGTCGAAGCCGTGCTGGTGATGGCAGTCGACGCAGGAGGTTCGGTACTGCCCCTCGTGCACGTCCTCATGGCAGCTCGCGCAGTCTTGGGCCAGGCCGATGAAGCGGTGCGCTCCTTCCGGAACGAGCTTCACGTCGCTGTGCTCATGGCACTGATTGCAGTCGAGCTCCAGGTGCGCACCGTTCATGGCAAAGCCGATGAGCTGATGCTCGAACTCCCTCGGGTCCTGCACCCCTGCGCGCGCGAAGCTGAGGTCGTTGACGGCCTGGAAGTTCGCGCCGTGGTGGTCGGAGTGGCATCCTGCGCAGTTGTCGGCGACGGTGGAGTCGAGGATGCCGTGCAGCCCAATGCCCTGGTCTAAGTGGGTTTGGATGATGCTGTGACACTCCAGGCAAGAGCTGGTCATCGAAGAGCTCCATCCGCCGTGGCAGTCGGAGCAGCTGTTCTCCAGGCTCAGGCCTTCGACGCGGCCATGGGCGGCCAGTAGCTCACCTGGGGCCGTCTGACCGAAGTCGACGACCGCCGCAGAGATGACGGCGGCGAAGGAAACCACCGCGATGAGCGTCTTGGGCGAGGGCATGCCCATCAGTGACCTCCCCCGAAGAGCTGTCCATAGAAGACGGCTTGGCCGATGTGTAGCGCGGCGAGCACGACCATAAGGGCAGCGACCCAGCGGTGGGCGTAGCGCCAGGTCGCGAGGATCGCGCGGATGTCCTCGAGGTGAGCGGCGCTGCGTGCCGTGCGGTAGCCGCGCTCTGTGAGCTGCAGGACGCCGTCGATCTGGCCTTGACTGAGGCTTTGCTGCTGGCCGCTTTCCTGAAGCTCAGCCAGGGCTCCTTTAAGGCGGCGGTGCCCCGTCAGCATCGCACCGACGCGACCGAGGAACGACGACTCCCACTGGCCCGCGCGCACCAAGGTGCCAAGCCGCTCCCGCGCCTCCGCCCCGAAGGACTGGTGCTGGTTGTCCCACGCGCCGGACAGAGCGGAGAGCTGGGACTTGACCTCGTCGATCTCAAGCTCACGGCCATTCGCAGCGCGGGGAACCCAGGCGTATAGGTAACGACCGATCGAGCCGGTGACGAGGAGCGCGAGGAGGGACCAGAGCGCGTGGCTGCCCACCGTGTTGCGTGGCGCCATGGCCGCGTGGAGCAGAGCAAGGAGGAACGCGAGCACGCCGGTGGCGACGTGGCTCGTCATCCAGCCCTTGAGGGAGCCGATGGGGAAGCCCGCGAACTTGGCGGCGAACTTGGGGGAACGCCGGATGAGGTAGGCGAGGTTGACCGCCACGAGGGAGATCGCGCCGATGCCCAGCCACAGCCCCAGGCCGCGGCCCGGGCGCAGGAGGTCGTGCTTAATGTGGGCCGGCCGCTCCATGCGCGGAAGGCTGTAGTAGTCGCGGTGGTAGAGGGCGAAGGCGAGGGCGATGAGCGTCAGGACGAGCGCCGCCCCCAGCGCGCGTACGAGGCCGGTGCCTTCCTCTTCGATGGCCTTGGACGCGGCGCGCAGGCTCGGGTCGAAGGACACGCCGGCGGCTTCCAAAACATCGACGGGCGCGAGCCCGCCGACCATGATGAAGAGCTCGTCGTTGGGGACGGCGAGCTGTCCGCCGGCGGCGTTCTGGATGGTGACCTGGTCGGAGTCGACGGAGACGGCATTCGTGTCGAAGTACGCGGCGATCCGACCCGCTGCGATCGCTTCTTGGATGCGCCGCTCGTTGGAGGCCTTGATGCGGACGAAGGCTGAGCGGCGATAGGAAATCGAGACAGTGGTGCCTTCCTGTTCCGAGAGTGCGATGGCCGCTTCCACTGCGGAGTCTCCACCGCCCACCACCATGACGCGGCGGCCGGCGTACGAGCGCGCGTCGAGCAGGCTGTAGGCGACCTTCGGAAGTTCTTCGCCGGGGATACCGAGCTTGCGAGGGGCGCCCCGTCGACCGAGCGCGAGGCACACGTTGGCGGCGCGGATGTTCTGGGTACCGGTGTGAACCACGAACCCGCCGCCGTCGACCTGGGTCAGGCGTTCGAAGGTTTCGCCGCCTTGGATGGGCAGCTCTTGCTCTTGGGCAATGCCCTGCCAGAGGTCGACGAGCTCTTCCTTCGAGTACGACGTCTGGCGGAACTTGCCGTAGAGGGGGATCTCGATGGGCTGGGTCGTGACGAGCTTGCGGCGGGGGTAACGCGCGACGGTACCACCGAGCTGATCCTCTTGGTCGATGGTGAGGAAGCTCAAGCCTTGACGCTTGGCCTCCAAGGACGCGGCGAGGCCAGCGGGGCCTGCGCCGACGATGCAGAGATCTAGCACCTCGGTGTCCTGGCCCGCCCTGCCGTTCATGCGCGTCGCGACCTCGGACGCCACGGCGACCCCGTGGTCCACGGCGGTCTTGATGAGTGCGTGGGCGGTGACTTCTCCGGCGAGGAAGAGGCCCGGTGTTCCGACGGCTTCCAGGTGCGGCTCGATAGCGGGGATGTCCCGACGCTCCGAGGTGTCTCCCATGGTGATGGTGATCGCATCCACCGGGCACTCGCGCTCGCAGGCGCCAGCGCCGATGCAGCGTGCGCCGCGCACGACCGCGGCCTGTCCATGAACGAGTTCGAGGACGCCTTCTTCGGGGCATGCGGCGACGCACGTGCCGCAGCCGAGGCAGCGCGACAGGTCCACGACCGGATGCTGGAGCTCTGCCTTCGCGGCTCCTTGCTCCACGGCCGCTTCGCGCCGTTCCAACGTCCGGGCCATGGCGCGGATCTCGCCGCGCCGATGCAGCGCCACGAGCACGGCCAAGGCCAAGAGGCCTGCCATCAGTCCGAGTACGGCCCAGCTCACCGCGGCCCTCCTGCACGGAGGGGCATGGGGGGGCTGCAAGCGGCCCTTTGGGGGGCCTTCGGCCAGGACTGCAGCTGGGGCGCTCGTTGCGGGGGGAGCATCGAAATGAGATCGACACGAATGACCCAGGGCTTGAGGACGACGGTCGGCTAGGCTTCCTCTCCCGCGAGCTTCCCATGGCCGATTCCAACTTCCTTTCATCTGAGGCTTCCAGCCCCATCGAAAGCGGCGCCAGCCTCCTGACCGCCCTGGTCCGGCTCGTGCTCTTGGCCGCGGTCGTGACCGCCCCCGTATTCCTGTTCGGCGAGGGCTTCGAGCCCAAGTACATCGGCCGCGTGGCAGCGTCGAACGGTCTCTGTGCCCTGCTTTGCCTGGGCCTGCTCAGCCTCATCAGGCGGGGCCGAGTTCAGCTCGCAGGGGCCCTGTTCGTTTACGGGCTGCTCGCGCTGGTGGGCGTGCTGGCTTGGGTCAACGGCGAGCCGGTCCACGTCAACGTGGTGAACTTCACGCTTGTCGTGGTGCTAGCTAGCGCGGTGGCTCGACCCCGTGACCTGTTGATCGTCGGTGCCCTTGCGGCCCTCGAAATGGTCGCGATCGCCTGGGATCGTCCCCCGGGCGCCGCGACGGGCAAAGACCTGGCGGAGCTCCGCTTCGAAGCCATCGTGCAGTTCCTGCCGACGTTTGGCGTCGTCGTTGGTGTGCTGTGGCTGATGCGGCGGGATCGCGCGTAGCTTTTGTTGGCGCGGCCAGGGCCGTCAGTGGAGTCTTCTGCGGTGAAGGGCCAGACCGCTGACGTTGGGTCCGCGATCCGTACCTCGTAGCTAGGCGCCGAGCGTGACGCGAACGGCGCTAGTGGCACTGCTGTGCAGCTCCCATGACGGATCGCCCCGGAAGCGCTGCGCTACGGAGCCTGCGCCGCCGGAAGGCTCCAGCACGGCGAGTTCCAAGCTGCGCGACGCGTAGATCGGAACCAAGAGCGAGTCACCTGCCAGAGCAGAGGTACCGCTTCTGGAAGAAGTCAGCTAGGCTGCTTCTTCACCCCTTCCCAAAGGACTCTCCATGCGCCATACCGTCTTCATCGCGGCTGCCTTCGCACTCAGCCCGGCCGCACTCGTTTTTGCAGCACCCCAATCCGCCCCAACCGCAGGCGAGATCCGCGCAGCGATCCAGGTCGGCGTTCAGCTTCTGGTCGATGACCAAGAGGTCTACCTCGACGACCCTCCCGTTGGCTCGCTGTCGCAGAGCGCGCTGATCACCTATCAGGCAGAGGAGACGCTGCGCCTCGAGAGAATTCGAGAGTGGTGCCGAGGCTTTGGGAACGAGTGGCCTTACGAGGGCGTCTATCGCGTGGGAAGCAACGGGCACATCCCATCGGGCTACCGCGTGGGCGGGACGTCGATCGTTTGCTCGCTGCTTGTGCAGGCGCCGGGCTTTGCGAATGACGTCGACCGCCGCGATGCGGTGACGCGATCGGTGGACTTCGTTCTCGATACGCTTGCGAGCGACCCGACGATGTCTGCGGGTCCGAAGTCGGGCTACGACGTTCGCGGATGGGGGCACACCTACGCTCTGCAGTTCCTCTTGGAAGCCCTCGATCAGAGCGCGATCGTCGACCCACTCCGTGAGACCCAAGTGCGCACGGCAGTGCAGCTCCTCGTGGATGCGCTCGACCTCAACGAGACGACCCAGGGCGGTTGGAACTACGCCAACGACCATTCGATCAGCCCGTTCATGACGGGGCCGACGTTGATTGCGCTGTACCAGGCGAGGGACATGGGATTCGTGGTGGATCCGGCCATGGTGGATCGAGCGCTGACGAGCCTGGAAGCCGCTCGGTCCTCGGCCGTGACGTACCCCTACTCCGGCACCTCTTCCGCCACGACCCCGATGCCCGGCTCGTCCGCCCGCTCGAGTGCCGCGGAGCTCGCGCTGCACCTCGCGGGCCGCAGTACAGACGACCAGCTCCGGGTCGCGATCGAAGGATTCATCCGCTCGTGGGAGTTCCTGTTGGAGCGCAAGAGCCAGCAGGGCACCCATGTCGGAACCTACGGCATCGCGCCGTACTACTTCTTTTTCGGGCACACGTACGCAGCCCTCGCTGTGGAGCGCTTGCCCGCTGCAGAGCGACCCATTTGGCGCTCTGAGATCGCACGGCTCCTTTGGGAGACCCGCGAGCTAGACGGCGGATGGAACGACCGGATCTTTCCTCGCACGAAATCCTATAGCACGGCAATGTCACTCTTGGCGCTCAACGCACCGGCGCGCCCCGCGCTCTCCGAGTGGCAGTAGCCGCACGCAGCCAAGGAAGAAGCCGCCACCTGTTCCCCAGCGGTACAGAGCATGGCTCCGTACTACCGGGGGATAGGTGGCGGCTTCTTCCTTGGCTCGGTCCGGCTTACTTGGCGCGCTTCGCCGAGGCTTCGACCGCCCTCGCAGACGAGTTGCGATAGAGCCAGACGTTTCCACGGCGGACGTATTCTCCACTGACTTTGTTGCTCTCGTAGTCTCCCACCAAGAGGTCGAGATCGCCGTCACCATCGTAGTCTCCGACAGCCACTTGGGTTCGAGTGCCGATGCCCGCGGACTTCATCGCTGAGGACGGAATCAATACGGTCTCTGTCTCGAAGTATGGGGCGCCGCTTTCACCCGTGTTGAGTAGCCAGGTGACGCCTCCCTTCTTCCCGCCAGATACTAGGTCTATGAGTCCGTCTCCATTCCAGTCCACGAGGACAGGCATTGCGTAGCCAGCGCTGAAGCCCGCCTCACCACCGGGTCCTTCGAGCGGCGTCAGCTGCGTCGCGAACACCGGCTTGGTCTTGGAGCCCTCGTTGATTCGAACGTGCAGGCCGCCGGAGTCGGTCCCGATGAGCAAGTCGAGGTCGCCATCCTCGTCAATGTCAAATGGGACCGCCGAGTAGAGGCGCTGGCCAGGACCGTCGCCCTGCAGGTGGGCCTTCTCGTCGAAGTCCCAGTAGCGACCTGTGTGCATCAGGCCACCGTCCTTGTCACGAATCATCTCCGGCTGCTGAAAGCCATCGGCCTGACCCATGGCGACGTAGGGGACGCCTGCGAAAGTGCCAGAGACAATGTCAGTGTGACCGTCGGCGTTGAGATCCGCAAACTGCGGATGAATGCCGACGCATCACCAGTTGTGGAACTTGAGGTCGGTGGGCTTGTCACCCACGGCTTGGACCTTGCCCTGCGTCTTGTACGCAGGCTCGCTGTCCGTGCCTACGTTGCGGAACACCTCGATGGTGCCGCGGAACGAACTGACGAGCAGATCCGTCTTGCCGTCCCCGTCAAAGTCGCGAAGGTGAGGTCCTGCGTGCCCAATGTCCTTGCCGACGTCGATGATGACACCGTCGGCGGTCAAGGCGACCGGCGCTTCGAACGTCGCCCCGCCGGGAGGCCCGTTCACGGTCGGGCTAAGAAGACAGGCGAGCAGGCTTGTGGCGTAGATCATTTCCTTCCTTGGGTTGTATCGATGATGCGAGTCGCCGGCTCCAGGAGTGAGCCGCAGCTCCAGCCTACGACAGGGCGGCAAAAACGCGGAGGCTCCCGCCGGAGCCTTAGCCCCAGGCCGGGACCAAAATGGGGGGATTTGTACGCTCTACGTGGGCTGGGGCCGGGGATCGGCGATTCGTCGCGTTCTGGACGCGAGGTTGCAGGTAGATTCGCGGCGTTATGATCAAACCACTCATCTCGCTCCGGCTCGCGCTGGGGCTCTTTACGGGTATCGCCGCCAGTGCGCTCCTGTCGGACAGCGCGTTGGCGCAGGTCGGCGTCGGCGCCAAGCCTGCCTACTCGTTCCGTGAATCGCCGACGAACTCCATGGGGATCACGAGCCTTGAGGACTTGAAGGGCAAGCCCGTCCTGATCGAGTTCTGGGGCACGCGCTGAGGCCCTTGTGTTTCGGGGGCGGTGCCCTCGGCTATCAAGACGGCAGAAGAGTACGGTGACGACCTGGTCGTCCTTTTTGTGGAAGTCCAAGGAGCGAGTTCAACGCAAGCCGAGCGTTTCGCCTACGACCGCAAGTGGATGGGAACGAACGCGATGTGGACGTCCGAGCGCGTGTTTAGCACGGGCGCCAAGGGCATCCCGAACTTCGCGCTCCTGTCCGCGGACGGCGAGCTGATCATGAAGGGCCACCCGGGCTCCATGCACAGCAAGATCATGGATGCGATCGATAACGAGATCGCGAGCGCCAAGAAGGGACCCAAGGATGCACCCAAGGCGCTCAAGAGTGCGTACAAGGCCTTCGCGAAGGCGGACTACACAAAGGCAATCGCTGCCGCTGAGAAGGTGGCTAGCTCTGAGGGGGACGACGCAGCCGCGGGCGCAGAGCTCGCCAAGAGATTCAAGAAAGACGTCGACGCCAAGTTCGCACGGGTCGACTGGATGTTGAAGAACGCCTACTTGCTCGAGGCGGAGGAGCTTTTTGAGTCACTCGAAAAGAGCGTCAAAGGCCTAGCGAGTTTCGAAGAACGCGTCACCACTCTCGGGGAAACCTTCGACTCTGCCGAGATGAAGGCTGACCTGAAGCTGGCCAAGTCCTATGCCAAGATCGAGGGCAAGCTTGCCGAGGATGGCCTCGACGAGAAGGTGCTCAAGAAGCTCGACAAGTTCATCAAGAAGAACTCGGATGCGCGCGTAGTCGCGCGCGGTAAAGCGCTCCTGAAGATGGCCTCCGAGTAGCAGGCCGTTCTGCACCCGCGCAAGCACGGCGGCAGCAAGATCGCTGGACTGAGATCGCCAAACGAAGAGAGCCGCGCGCCCGTAGCAGGGTGCGCGGCTCTTTTACTTGCCGTCACTATGGTCCCGAACCGTACCCAGAACCGCCACTCACCAGGCCAGACGACCGCGAGCGATCGAAAGGAACCTGGGGATCAGCGGAACCAGCTACGGCTTTCATGCGAGTGAATTAGGGGCCCGAGGGACAGCACGCAAGGGCCCCGCGTGCGTCGGCTCACCTTGCCTCGTGGCAGCCCATATCCATGCCGCCGCCCAGGACCCGCGCACGGGTCCCGAGCAGCTCTGAGTGCATCGGGTTCTGAACGAACGAGCCCGCGGAGACGCCGTCGCGGTCTGTTCCGGTTGTCGGCTGTTAGATCCCGGCGGTGATATAGACGTTCGTTTGCGGGGTACCGCCCTGGATGAGTGCGAAAGCCTGGGTGGGGGACGAGAGCGGTTTGGCCAAGGACAGCCCATCGTTCGCAGGATCGCCCACGTCACCGTCGACGTGGAGGACGCCCTTCGTTGGCTGACGGAGCCAAAGAAGCCATGAAGGCAGCGGCGAGGGGTGCCTTCGCGGAAAAGCGCCGCTTCACCGAGCCGCTGCCCGCAACAAGTGGCGGTTTTTAGCATCGCTCGGTATTTGCGGGGACGCTAGTGGGTAGTCCGCTTTGCTTCCCCTCCCGTTTCGCTACGCCTTTCGTTTCTGCCTATGTTCACTCGGTTCGGTGTGTCCCATTGCCTTGCCCTCTTCGCGCTGTTTCCGTTCGCTGCCTGCGCATCCGTGGGGGCAGAGGGAGCCGGCGCTGACGGGCTCTCGGCTGTGGGGGGGCCATCCAAGCGCATGACCGTGGGCATTGGTCGAACCTTCACCAGTGGCGATGTTTCCCCCTCGGAGGAACTGAAGACCCTTGGTGTCGAGCTGTCGTCAGACGCCGGTTTGGGGAGCCTCGGCTTTGAGGTGGGTCTAGCGCGCTCCGGGGCTGAGATCGACGAGTCGAATCCGTTGACGGGTCTGTCCGTAGACGGCGACATTGACCTGACCGAGATGTACGTTGGGCTGCGAAAGGCGATCAAGCTCGGATTGGTCGAGGCGCACCTCGGGCTTGGTGTCTCGTACGTCGACTTGGGCAGCGATGTCGGGGTGTCGCTCCCTCTCACCTCCAGGGCCAACGGTCTCGACGGGGTGCCCGTCGACGACTCGACGGTCGGCGGGTACGTGCAGGCCGGTGCCTACTTACCGGTCACCGACTGGTTCGGAGTCGGCCTTGCCGGGCGCTTCCGCGAAGGCCCGGACTTCGAGGAGGACGGCCGCACAGCTGATGGTTCGTTCTCAACGCTCGGCCTCACGCTCCACCTCTTTCGGTGACCGATCCGGGCCATTACCATAAAGAGAGCCGCGCGCCCGTGATG
>CALHGQ010000358.1 GCA_938030175.1 uncultured bacterium
GAACTCGATGGCGATGATCTCATTGGGATCCTCTGCGTCGATGAAGTGGACGCGAGCTCCGTCGAACTCCATTTCGTTCGACGAGAGCGTCAACTGAACATGCGCGGCACCGAGCTGGCTGGCATCGATGCGGAGCGCCGTCGTCGCGCCCGAAACAACCTCTACCTCCGCGTCCGCACCCTCTTCGAAGTCGCCTTCCCGCGCGCCGATGCTGACCTCTTGGAGCCCCGCAGAGACGTTCAGGAGCTCAAAGCGACCTCCATCGTCGAGGGAGGCGCGGACGGCACTGAGCCCGTAGCCGACCGTAGCCACTAGACCGCGGGCCGGGACGCCCGGCGGTAGCACCACGTGCCCCTGAATGGTTCCGCCGCGATGGATCTCGACGGGGCCCGCGTTTGTGGTGGAGCCCATCTCCAACTCAATCGGTTCGAGCTTCGTCGTGGGAGAGCCCGCCGAATGCACGGTCAGCTGGCAGAGCGGCATCGTGAGCCCCTCGACCCGGAAGGTGCCATCCGCCGCGGTTCTGACGAGCGGTCGGTCGACGTCAACGGGAAGGAATACAAGGCCAGAGCGCTTGGTCATCTTCTTCAGCTGGTCCGACATCGCCGTCCCGCACTCCACCTCGACGAACGCATCCGCCACAGCCACTCCGTTCAGCAGGACCTGGCCCGTGATCGCTGCGGTGGGCGCCTCCTCCAGCGGGACCATGGACACCTTCATGGTCTTCGGACCCACGATGCTGCTGACCTGTCGCTGGAAGCCTGGGGCGACCACAACGACGGCGTCGAAGCCTGGGCGGGCTAGGGCCGAGACGCGTCCCTCCGGGTGCTCTTCAAGAGCCGGGGAATCGTCGCCGGCAAGCTGCATCCCTTCGCTCCCGGCGCCCTTGGCCACTGAAAGGCCGAACCGCTCGATGCGCTCGCCCGTGGCGGCATGGACGACTTCGAACTCCAGCGTTCGGGACGGAGACAGCTCGACGATCACGGCATCGGAGTCAGGGTCGTAGAGCGTCTCCGAGTCCTCCGAGTCCCAAAGGTCGTATCCGGCCGCGTCGACCCGAAGGTAGCAGTCCTCGAGACGCCTAAAGGGGACAGCAAAGCGACCATCGCTGTCCGTTTCGGTCGTGGAGTCGCCATTCTCGAACGAGGGAGCCAGCGTGACTTCGGCGGCCGGGATGGGGGATCCGTCGGTGCTGACCACACGTCCACGAAGGAGCTTCTTCGGCGGCAGCTGGATCTTGCCGAGGTCGAGCAGGCGCGCGCGCTCGACGCCCGCCTCAAGGTCGAGGATCGGCCGGTCACCGGACACTATCTCCAGGATCTCGTCGCCGAGTCCGAGGCGGTCGAGGCGGAAGGCCCCTGCCGAGTCAGTGATCGAAAGCTCGCCCGTGATCGCTCGCACCTCGGCGCCCGCGACGGGAGATCCGCTTTCGTCGATCAGCGTGCCGCCCAAGCTCCCGCCCGGCGCAAGGACGATCGTGCCCATGTCCCGCTTGCCAGCGATGAGCGGGAGCCGGCCCCGATAGCCGCGGCCGCCGAAGATGACGGAGCCGGTTCGGATAAACGGGCCACCCTCAAACCGAAGCTCCAACTCACCCTCCGGGTGCTCTTCGACTTCGATTTGAAAGCGCCCGTCCTCGGACGTTCGCGCTACTGCCTCGGACTGTCCGCCGCTCCGGATGACCGAGATGCTCACTCCCGCAAGGGCGACTCCGTAATCGTCCACGAGGACGCCCGTCAACTGGCAAGCCTTGGGGGCGACGCTCGGCGGAGCCTCAGCAGCAGCAGCCGTTGCGTCGGCGAGCGGTGATCGCCTCTCGCTTGAAGCCTGGCTCGAGGTAGGGGTCTCTACGGACGCGCCATTCCGAGCGACGGTTTGGTTGACGATGGGCGCGCTGGAGTCCTCTAGGAGGCTAGCTTCCTTTGATGCTCGGAAGAAGAAAGCGAGTCCGAGGACGGCCGCGGCGAGAAGAGCAAATTTGGCGAACATGAGGGCAGCTCCTGCTGGAAGCCATGGAATGAAAGCGAGCCCCTGTGCGCCGACTCCGGCGGCCACAAGCGCCCTTCGATTCGATTCCATGACGGCCAGCGGAAGGAGCGCGGAGAGCCAAGCTCTGCCGTCACCGCCGCCTTGCTCGTCATCACCCAGGGCCTCCGCCAGCTCCGCTTCGAGAAGCTTCAGTCCTCTCTTGAGGCGCGACTTGACGGTGTCAGGCGACGTCGAGGTCCTCTCGGCGATCTCCGAGGGCGTCCACTCATCGAAGTATCGGTGAAGGAGCGTCCGGCGGTAGGGCTCGCGCAAACGCATCACTGCGTCGGCCACGGCCTGCTGTGTCTCCGCTCGCTCAACCACATCAACATCGGAAGGAACGGATTCGTGGCGTGCCACGCTCTCCTCCCTCGCTGCCCTGCGGCCCGCAGTTCTACGGCCCATCCGCAAACGGTTGCGGACCACGCCCGCAAGCCAAGAGCGGCGATGAGACGCATCGCCCTCCGCCAGATCCTCGCGACCCAAAAGGGCCATGGCAGCCTCCTGTCGGAGGTCTTCAGCCTGGGCGTGGTCAGAGCAGAGCCGAAACGCGAGCCGCTGGACCCAGTCGAGGTCGCCCAGAAGGGTCACCATGGCTGGAGCTGCGTTCTGTGAGCTGGGATGTGAGGTCGTCATGGAATCAGCCGTTCCCTTGCCGCCCTCTCCAACGGGGGTGCACGCGTTCCCAGAATAACTCCTGGCAGTACGGTACCGTAGTCATTG
>CALHGQ010000359.1 GCA_938030175.1 uncultured bacterium
CCCCGCCCGAGCGGCCCGCCCGGCGAGGGCCGCCCGTCCGGTAGGACGCCTGCGCGGCGAGCGCCAGAGATACTGCACTGTCACAGCGATCGCACGGTTCGGCTCCACTTGCATTGGTTTGAGTCGTTCCCGGTACCGCGCCGGCCCACGCCGTCTTCCCGGTACCGTTAACCGGCCGTCGGCGCGCAGCGCCCGACGCGTGGCTTGTGCCATGACCCAAGCCGTCTTGAGCTGCCACCCCACGCCGCGCTACCCCACGCCGTCTTCCCGGCACCGTCAACCGGCCGTCGGCGCGAAGCGCCCGACGCGTGGCTTGAGCCACGACCCAAGCCGTCTAGCGCTTCTCCAGGCTCGCTCCGCTCTGCTGGCTACAGCAGCGACAGTAGCGCTGCTTGAACCAGCCCCACGATGCCGCCTAGGACGCCGCCCAAAATCTCAATGGACTTCAGCTCCTTCGACGCCACCTGCAGGATCAGCTCCTCCATGCGTGTCACCGGGAAGCTCTTCACCTTGGCCTCCACGAGCTCATGCACGTTGACGCCTTTCTCCAGGCCCTCCTGCAGCGCTTCGGCAATGTCGTCCTTGTTCTTCACAATGCCCTGCACGGCATGGCCCCGCAGCTCCGCGACTCGCTCGTCCGTCAAAAAGCCGCCCACGAACGGCAGCTTCCGCAGCTCCTCAAGCTTCGAGCCCAGCCCCTTGTCGAGCGCTCGATCCACCACGCCCTCAAGGTCAATGTTCTCCAGCGCCCCGCGGAGATCCTCCGGCCGCACTAAGTGGTCCCCCACCACCCCGCCGATGCTCTTCGCCAAGTCGTCCTGCCGCCGCGGCACAAGGCCCTGGAGCGTCAGACCCAGGATCTTCTTCGGCTCCACAGGCCGGAAGATCATGTGAACGGCGAGGCGGTTCGTCACGTAGCCAATCATCGCCCCCACGAAGGGCAGCAAGATCCAGGGAATGAGTCCGTCAGGCATGACGCAACCATAGGGCTCCTGATCGTCGAAGCTCCTGGGAGCGCGCCTTTTCTCGGGCGCGACTCTGATACTCTCACGCCATGCTTCCAGCGGATCCTGTCGTACTCGTCATCGGCGCCACCGGGTATGTCGGCCTCGAGACCGTGCGCGCGGCCGCGGAGACCGACCACGTCCAGCGCGTCTTCGCCCACGTCCGGCCCGGCTCCCAGAGCCGCCAGCGCCTCCTCGACGGGCTCGACCTCGCCAGCGACCGCATCCGGATCGAGGAGTGCCCGCTCGAGGAAGCAGCCCTAGACGACCTGCTCCAGCGCATCGGGCCCACCCACATCTTCCTCTGCCACGGCACGACGGCCAAGCGGGCCGATCGCGAGGGAGTCGACGGCAACCCCTACGAGAAGGTCGACCTCGCGATCACCCGCCAGCTCGTCATCGCCGCCGCCCGCGTCGAAGGCGACCCCGGTCTCGGACCCCGCATGGTCTACCTCTCGTCCATGGGCGCCAACCCAGCGGCACGGAGCCCCTACCTAGCCGCCCGCGGCCAGTCCGAGGACGTGATCCGCGAGAGCGGCCTGCCCTTCACGCTCTGCCGCGCCCCCCTGATCACTGGGCCCGATCGGCCCGAGCGCCGGCCCGGCGAGGTCTGGGGAAGGCGGCTTCTCGACCCCGTGCTCAGCGTTCTGGGCTTCCTCGGCATGCGCCGACTCCGGGGGCGCTACACGTCCATGGATGCCCGCGAGACCGCCGAGGGCCTCGTTCGCAGCGGATTTCACTACATGACCATCAACCGCGCGGTGCTGGGCGACGAACTCAGGCGCGTCGGGGTCTACGAGAAGGAGAGCTGGGTTCCGGCCTCCCGCCGCGACGAGCCACGCTTCTAGACTTCCCACTGGCCCACCACCGTCCCCTCCCCCATGTCACGCTTTCGCCCCAAGTCCCTGCGAGAAGCCGAAGCCCGCGGCGAGCTCAAGGAGCGCGGAGCGCACACCCTCGAGGTCGTGGAAGGTCAGATCGTGGGCATCAGCGGAAACGACGTCTTCGTCGAACTGGGCGTCCGCAAGCAGGGCGTCATCGACCTGCGCGCCTTCCAGCGGGACCCGAAAGTCGGCGAGGTCAAGCGCTTCACCCTGCGCGGGCGCGAGGACGCCCTGTGGGTCTTGAGCCTCCTGGAAGAGGAAACCCTGGAGGACTGGGAAGATCTAGAGGAGGGCAGCCTCGTGACCGGCCGCGTCACGGGCCTCACCCACGACGGGTTCCAGGTCAAGGTGGGCCGGCTGCACGCCTACATGCCGTTCTCGGTCAGCGGCGTCAGACGCTCCCGTGACCGCAAGGCGCTCCTCGGGCGGGCCGTTGTCGTGCTCGTCGTGGACGTCAACGACGACAAGCAGCGGGCGGTCGTATCACGCAAGGCCGTGCTGCAAATGCAGCGCGACGGCGGATCGCCGAACGCCGTCGTGCCAGGCCAAACCATCCAGGGCAGGATCAGCCGCGTGGAAGCCTACGGCGTGTTCATTCGGTTCGGTCAGGGCCGCGAAGGGCTCTGCCACATTTCCAACCTCTCCGTGGACCGCGTCGACCATCCGTCGGATGTCGTCTCCAAGGGCGAGGTCGTCGAAGCGCGCGTCCTCTACGTGCGCAACGGCGGACGGCGGATCGGACTGGGCTTGAAGCAAACGCAAGAGAGCCCATGGCTTCGAGTCGAGCGCGAGCACTGGGAAGGCCAAGTCGTTCCCGTGGAGTTCGTCCGCGTCGGCACGTTCGGCGCTGTCGCGCGGCTCTTGCCAGGGATCGAAGGTATCGTGCCGATCTCTGAATGCGCGGGCCTCAGCCCCGGCCGCGGCCTGACCGTCGGCGACCAGCGTTCGGCGCGCATCATGGAGCTGGACGTCGACATCGAGCGAATCGCCTTCTCGCTCACCCACGACGGCGGCCGAGCCGTGGAGCGCGACGAGGCGGAAACCATCCGCGCCTTCGACGTGATCCGCCGCTCCCCGGAGGTTCAAGAGCTCATGGGAACAGCAGAAACCCAGAAGCTGCCCCCCGGCGGCGGAACGAACCTCGGCGACCTCCTGCGTCGCGCAATGGAGCAGGAATAGCCCCAGCCAGGGCTCTCCGATCCCGACTCAGGACTCCGTGTCTCGATTGGGGAGCCGCGGACGGATCGACGCAAGGTTGGTGGTCCGAATGGACGAGGCGGTGGATGGACGTCGTGTGCAACGTCCACTTTCCACCTACCGATCCGAGGGGAGCTGATGAAGACTGAGTTGATACGAGGAAAAGGAGTGAGGCCATGCTGGGAGCAGCGCGGCACCGCCCTCTTCGCCGTGGTCCCGATTGCGATTCTGATGATGTCACTGATGGTGGCATTCGTCGGAACCAGCGTCGAGACCAGCCGAGCGAATGTGGCCGACACCGACATGTTCCGCGCTCGCGCGGCTGCCCAGAACGCCGCCTCGCTGGCGATCGCAGACGTTTGGGGCGACTTCGAGTCCGCCTCCGGCGGCGACCTGCAGCTTTGGAGCCTGCGCAATCACCTCGATACGCGAAAGCTCACCAACCAGGGCGAAGCGTCCGTACCGGCTCGCACCGCCTACATGAACAGCATCGGCCTCGCGGAGAACACTGAAGGACGCCTTGTGATCGACGGTGTCGAGATCGAGCGGCTCGACGTTTATCGCATTGACGACTGGGACTCTACGGACATCGTCATCGAAGTGGACGCGGTCACGCGCCGCGGCAAGGACGGCTCCAGCAAGGAGCGCCGTAGCTCGATCCAGGAGGTCTTCACGATCGCTCCGCCCGAGTGGGATGGTCTGGACTACGCGCTCCTCGCCAACAACATCAACTGCCTGCTCTGCCACACGACCATTGACAACGCAGAGCGCGTTTACAACTCGAACCCTCTACTGGCGGGTACCTTCGACACCGTCAAGGTGGGCTCCATCGAGAGCATTCACTTCCGGGAGGATCCGGACAGTAAGGTGGCTGGCGTCATGCTGATCGGTGCGGACGCCCTCCTGGGTGACGGCCATGAAGTCAAGGACTGGTCTGCTTTCAACCTTGAAGGCGCCGCCCCGTCTGCTGGCGGAACGGTCAGCCGAATCCAAGAGGACGCATTCGGCAACGCGCTGTTCGGCGGACTGGAGATGTTCGACGCAGACGCGCCGTCTAACTCCGCCAACATGTTCCTGGACTTCTTCGATAGCCCGATCAAAGGCGGCTACGTTCTGCCGGACTCCTTCCCGTCGCCCTTCCCAGACAACGGCGGAGTGGATCCAGCCACAGGCAAGCCCATCGAGTCCCTCGCCGGGAACCGGATCATTGACGACTCAGAGTTCATGGCCACGGTCCAAGGATCCGCTGGAACGTTCTCGGGCGGCAACATCAGCGTGATCCCGCACGGCCAGAAGGTGACCAGTAGCAGCAAGTTCGCGAAGATGAAGAACGGCTCAGATTCTTCGGTCACGGGCATCACGACGGGCAACGTCTACATGCACGGCACCAAGAATGACCCGATCATCCTCAACGGCGATGTCGCCATCGACGGCGATGTGATCATCTCGGGCTACGTCAAGGGTAGCGGCGCACTGAAGACCCGTGGCAACGTCTACGTTGCCGGGGACATCCTCTACGCTGACGGGGGAACCGGTGGGAACCGGACCTTCGGCCAGGCCAGCGATGGCACCGAGAACAACCTGGCTATTGCAGCCGGCGGCAACATCGTCATGGGCGACTTCTACCACCGCGCATGGGGCCAAGGAAAGGACGCCACCGGTTGGGGTGGAGGAAGCTTCAACTTCACGATGGACGAGATCGCGATCTTCAACCGCGTCGAGTGGATGAAGACCCAGCCGACGCTTCCTGGCAAGGCGGAGTACATCCAGACCGGCGAGAAAGTCACAGAGTACCCCGAGACGAAGAAGGAGTACTACTGGGAGGATGTGACCAAGTACAAGTGGGTCAAGACCGGCGAGAAGTACAAGAAGTGGTTCTACAAGACGGAGAGCGTCTCCAATGGACTGCCTGCGCCCTACACGAAGTACACCAACAAGAAGGTGAAGGACTACTGGGAGTGGCGCGACAAGTACGAGAAGGTTGCGGACGGCACTAGATCTGTCAAGAGGAGCCGCCAGGTCCCGACCGGTGTCATGCTCACGAAGACCGAGCCCATCATGGAGTGGGTCACGCCGCAGCACCCGAACCCGGGCTACGTGGCAGACCACACGGCACGCTTCTACAACTTCAAGGCTGGCCAAAAGGTCCCGATCTTCAACAAGAAGGGTCACTTCGACCCGGACACCGAGCACTGGGTCAGCGACGAGCGCGCCGGTCGTGACGACGGAAAGTGGGACTACAGCAAGCTGACGATGGTCAGCGAGACGAACAAGTCTGAACCACTCATGTACAACTCGAATGGGGAGAAGATCGCTGTGGTTTCTTCGATCAGCCCCACGGATAACTGGATCAACACCAAGTACATGGGCCAGGCGTTTCACCACGCGATGAACGGCAAGCCAGGCGGCGACAAGACGTTCGAAGTCGACGCGACGCTCTACAGTGCCAACGCGATCATCGGGGTGACTCCGAGCAGCGACTCGCAGTGGACCAACGGCAAGATGATCGTCAACGGTGGCCTCGTGGGCGCCGACGTGGGTCTGCTCGCTCCGGAAGGCACCCAGGTGAACTACGACGGCCGCGGATCGCGCGCGCTGTCTATCTCCTCGGAGTCCGGCCTCGTGGTTACGCGTCGCCTGAGCGCTCCGCGCATCCGTCACTAGGATTTGATCCTGGGTTGGAGGGTCCACGCGGCCCTTCGAAAACCGGCCCCCGGCCGCCTTTCCTGGCGACCGGGGGCCGGTTCGTTCATTCGGACTCCGTCCGCAGCGTTTTGAGGGCCTCAGCGTCTTAGGGACTCAGCGTCTCAGGGACTCAGCGGCTCAGCCTCCCTACGCCGAAAGTACGGAAGGGGCCGGCGGGTCCCGTCCGCCTCCGACACCCAGGCGGTTTCAGCGACGTAGTCTCGACCGAAGCGCGGGTCCACCGGGATGTCCGCTTCCCAGGGGTTCACGTCCATCGTCCCCGTCGAGGGCTGGAGAATCCCGTTGCCTAAAATCACGTAGGTCGGCTGCTGGTCGAGCACCCAGCGACCGCTGTGCCGGTGGTGCCCCTTCACGTCCACCGCCGCGAGGTCTGGTTCGAGGTCATGAAAAACGTCGTGGGTCAGCCCGAGCACGTCGACGATAGGGAGCCCCGAGCGCCAACCAATCGCCCCGATCGGCGACAGCGCGACGCTGCTTCCCTCCGGAGCTCGCTCGCGAAGCTCGTCCCCAACGCGCAGCCACCACGCCTCGAAGAAGCGGTGCTCGAAGATCGCCTGGCTGCGCACGTCGGGGCGCAGGCCCGACAGAGTCGAGAGCGTCAACGCGATCGCGATCAGGAACCGCGCGGGTCGGCTGGTCGTCCCCGTCACGAGGAGCCCCGCCCCCACGGCGAACACGGGAAGGAAGGGCACGAGGAAGCGGCCGTAAACCATCCAGTCGCCGCCGCAGGCCAAGACGTAGGCCAGGACGATCACCGTCGCCCCCATGAGTGCTCGGGCGAGGGCGGGGCGCTCCACGGAGCGGGCTACCATCGCGGCAAAAGCCATGGCCGCGAGCCCGCCCTCGGTGAACGCACGCAAGAGGTACTGCGCGCCGTAGCCGACCTCTTCAGAGAGCGGGAGGCGCTTGACGAAGTACGTGCTCGGCGCGAGTCGCGAGAACAATCCCCAGCGCACCAGCGTGATGAGCGCCACCATAAAGAGCGCGGGCCCGGTCCATCTCACGAGCCGCGCCGCGAGTGAGCGCTCTCCCTCCGCGGCGGCTCCGTAGGCCGCGGCGATCCCGAGGGGCAAAATCGCCACGAGCGCTTCGAGGCGGAACGAAACGGCGACGACCGACGCCACAGCAAAAAGCCCGCGGCGAGAGCGAACCGCCGCGAGCACCGCCAGCGCCATCGCGGCCGCCATCGGCGCGGTCCCAAGCCCGGCGACCGCGTGCCACGCGAGCGACGGGGACAGCGCCATAAGAAGGGGAACGATCAGCGCCCAGCGCCCCGCGCCCAAGGGCATCACGGAGCGCGCCGCCCATCCCGCCCAAACGGTGGCGAGTCCCGCCGAAACGGTCCCCACCCCCGGGGTCCAGACCGTAGGGGCCAGGCCCAAGAGCTGGGCGAACGCACAAAGACACAGCCAAAGCGGCGAGGTGAAGCCCTCGACCGGACCTGGCGCGCCGCCCCATCCCTCGGGTTGAAACGAGAGGCTCCCCGACGCCAGCCAGTTCCGCGCATACCGGTAGACGATGTAGTCGTCGTCCACGGGCCCGACGCCTTGCCAGACCAAGACGAGCGCGTGCAGCGCCGCCAGCAGCCCCAGGCCGACAATGATGGGCCCGCCCGCAAGCTGACTCCCTTCGGCACTCGCCTGCGCGCCTGTTGGGCTGTCGGGTGCGGTCGTCTGCGGCATCGAGCGACATACTAACCTTCACGGCCCGCTAACAACCCCAGAGGTCGTCCCGTATCCTGCGAGGTGAGCTTGAAGATCCTCATCGCCTCCGCCCCCCACGCCGACACTTTCGGCTACTCCATGCCGCCGCCGGGCCTCCTACGCCTCGGCGGAGCCCTGCGCGATGCTGGACATGAGCCCGCCCTGGAAGACCTCGCCCACCGCCTAGCGTCTGGGGTTCTCGACCCGGGCGACGGCCTCGCCTCGTCGGCGGCTGACCTTTTGGAGCAGCGCGGTCGCCCCGATCTCTTTGGCCTTTCGGTCATGGGTGCGACCCTGCCGGTGGCCCTGGAGATCGCGCGGATTCTCCATGAACGCTGGCCAGGCGTGCCCGTGCTCCTCGGGGGCCCCGGTTGCAACGGAACGGACCGGACCATCATCGAACGCTTTCCCTGGATCAACGCGGTGGTGCGCGGCGAGGCCGAGGTGACGCTCGTGGAAATGGCCGACGCCCTCGCAGCGGGCACCAGTCCCTTCACGGTGGACGGCGTGACGTTCCGCACAGCGGGCGGGCAGATCCAGAAGACGCCGGATCGCGCGATGCTCAAGGACCTCCATCAGCTCCCTGACTACGCGTGGGACCTCGTCCCTCCCATCGCTGCCTACAAGGCCGTCACCGGGGAGGACGACGGTCTCGTGCCACTCGACTCGGGTCGCGGCTGCGTGTACGACTGCTCGTTCTGTTCGATCGGTCGCACATGGAGTCGGCGTTCCCGTCCCCTGCCGGCCGAGCGCTTGGTGCGCGAGGTGGCGTCCCTGCGCGGGATCCCGAGTGCGAAGCGGGCTTACCTATGCCACGACATCTTCGGCGCCGACCGCCGCCACGCGCTGGCCTTCACCCAGGGCATGCTGGACGCGGGCGTCGACGTGCCGTGGGAGGTGCGCGCGCGGGCCGACCATTTGGACGCGGAGCTGCTCCTGCAGATGGGGCGCGCGGGCTGCGATCGCGTGCTCCTTGGCATCGAGTCCGCCTCGCCCGCGGTGCGCGCGCGCAACCAGAAGGGCATGCGCGAAGACATCGACCTCCTCGGAGTCGTGGACGACTGCGCGGCCGCTGGCATCACGCCGATTCTGTCGCTGATCCTCGGACTGCCCGACGAGACCGACGCGGACCTCGATGCGTCGCTGACCTTCTGCGCCCAGGCCGCCCTCCGCGCGGGCGTGAACCTGTCGCTGCACCTTGTGAACCCTCAGCCGGGCTGCGCCCTTGGCGACGAGTTCGCGGCCGAGTCGAAGCCCGTGGAGGGGATCCCCCCGGACATGGCCCTCGGGGCCGGGCTGTCGTCGCCGGAGCGCGCGCTGATCGACGCCCACCCCGACCTCTTTTCCACCTGGGCGCTGCTCCCCTACTCCGAGGAACGGCTCCGGGAGCTCGTTTGGCTCAGCCTCGACTTCCCCGAGGTGCTCATGCGCTTCCCGCGGACCTTTGGCCAGCTGATGGCCCATGAATCCTGCGGCGCGCTCGAGCTGGCGCGGGCCCTCCGCGCGGATGGTCGAACGTTCGAATCCTTCGCGCGTGACCGCTCACGCGGCTGGGCCCCCAGCGAGATCCTCGCTGTCGAATCGCTGCTCACCTGGGAGATCGCCCTGATCCGGGTGGCGGCGCGGGGGTCGCTCCCTGCGCGGCCCGGCGCTTATCGCATGAACGCCATGCCGTTCGAGTCGCGCCTGCCGCTCATGGACTGGGCGGCGTACCTGACGCAGCGACTGGCGGGGGATCCGGTGGAGCAGCCAAAGCTCCACCCCGGACCCCAGACCTACGCGGTGGTCTCCCCTCCGATCGCACCCGGCAGGCTCGGGGGCGTCCGGACCCTCAAGCTCGGCGCCGGCGTCCTCCGACTGATCGAAGCCCTTACGGCTCCGGATACGCCCGCCTCCACACTCCAGTCCCTTCGCACCTCGACGAAAACGATGGGCGCGATTCTGAACCTCGTACAGTCGGGCGTGCTCACGCACGGCCCCACCGCCCCCCTCCGGGACGAAACCATTCCATCATGATTCAGCGCAGCAACCAATCCACGCCGGACCAGGCCCGTGAGGTTCCACAGGGTGCCAAGGACTTCCCGGTGCTCTTGGCGTTTCCTCCCCAAGGCCACTGGACCCAGCCGCACCTGGCGCTGCCCTGCCTGAAAGCATGGCTTCACCAAGCGGGCTACGACGCCGTCCAGCAGATGGACCTGTCGGTGGAAGCCTTCGATCACTTCCTCTCGCCAGCGGTGCTCACCGCCGCGCGCGACAAGGTCCGGGAGCGCCTTCCCCTCGACGGCTTTGACGGGGACGAACTGCGCCTTGGCTCCATGCGCGCGTGGCGCGCCGCGGCGGAAAGCGCCGTGTCCGCGGACGCGCTCATCAGCGGCGTCGAGGAGGCCAAGCGCGTGCTGCGCGGCCAAGACGCAGAGGTAAAGGAAGAACGCGGCTTCTGGAACCCGGATCGCTACGTACCTGCCACGCGCACGCTCTACCACGGACTGAGGCTGATCTCAGCCGCCCACTACCCCAGCGAGCTGACGCCACACAACTTCACCATGGGGTACTCGAACGAGAACTCCGAGGAGGTGATGGCGGCGACCCTCGACGAAGAGCAGAACCCGTTCATCGCGTTCTACCGCGACGAAGTGCTGCCGCGCATCGTGGAGCAACGCCCCCGCGTGCTCGGACTGTCCGTGCTCTACGGCAGCCAGCTGATCCCGGCCCTCACCCTGGGGCGCATGGTCAAGGCTGCACTGCCCGACTGTCACGTGACGATGGGCGGCGGCTTCCTCGCCTACATCGGCGAGAAGGTCATGAACGTTCCGGCGATGGCCGACTGCATGGACTCCATGATCTTCCACGAGGGAGAGCGGCCCTTGGTCATGCTGTGCGACGCGCTGGTTCGCGGCGAAGAGGACCTCTCCGAGATCGGCAGCCTCGCCTGGTGGGATCGACGCCCGGAGAGTCTCTCGGGGGGAGCGCCGCGCTCGCTGCGCAACGCGCCCGCGCATCCGATCAAGCTCGACAGCGCGCCGCCCCCCGACCTCGACGGGCTGCCCCTCGACAAGTACTTCTCGCCCGAGCTCGTGATCCCCTACGACGTCAACCGCGGCTGCTACTACGGCGAGTGCACGTTCTGCACGCTGCCCACGGTCATCGGGCCGGGCTACCGGACGCGGAAGGCCGAGACGATCGCCGACCACGTGGCGGTTCTGCGGGACCGCTACGGGTCCACGCACTTCAATTTCATCACGGACTGCATGCCGCCGGGGATGATCCAGGACCTGCCCGAGCGCCTCATCGAAACGAAGGCCGGGATCACTTGGTGGGCCGATGCACGGATCGAGCCGAAGGCCTACAACGAAGACGGCGCCAAGAGGCTCTACGAGTCCGGCTGCCGCAAGCTATTGTTCGGCTTCGAAACCTCCGTCAAGCGGCTGCTCAAGCTGATGATGAAGGGCCAGAGCCTGAAGTCCGTCGTGGAGGTCGCGACCAACTGCACGAAGGCGGATATCTCCGTCACGTTCTACGCCATGGTCGGCTTCCCGACGGAGACTCGCGAGGAAGCGCGTGAGACACTGCGCTTCCTAGAGGAGCACCGCGACATCGTGCGCGAAGTGTCGCTCCAGACGTTCCACATCGACGAGGTCGCCAAGACCTACAAGCAGCCCGATGAGTTTGGGATCCGCGTGCTCGACGCCGAAGGCGACCTCGCGCTCTACCACGACTACGAGTCCGAGTCGGGCATGACCCAGGAAGAAGCGGCGGAGATGTTCGAGGAGATGATGGCGTCGTTCCGCCAGAACCTCCCCATCTTCTCCGGCGACAACATCTTCTACTTCATGCAGAAGAGTCACTACTTCCTGCACCTAGCTGCCGGGACCACTCCAGACGAGTTCGTGACGCGCTGCGTCGAGCGAACCGAGTCGCGGACGGCGCGCGGCGCCGAGGATGGGCTGACGGTGAGCCCGGCGCTCAGGTCGCTGCCCCTGCGCTTCAGCCACTCCGACGCCGTGCGCACGATGGGCGACCCCCTCGCCCGTGCCGCCCGACCGGACTTCCTCACGGGCCGGTTCGTCGCCGACGCAGAGCAGCTCGCAGAGGAGCAGCTGAAGCCCCTGCCCACGGCGGACCGGGTGCTGCTCTACGACTCCGAGAACGGAGAGTTCATCGAAATCCGCAGCGACGGCAGCCGAGTCCTTAAGGCGCTGAAAGCCGCCGGCAGCCTCGGCCGCCTGATCGAGATCAGCCGCGCCCGCGGAGCCTCGGAGGAGGCGATCGGACGCCTCACGCAGTTCGCGTCGGAGCTGCACCGCCTAGGTGCACTGCGCGACGAGTCGTCCGCCCGGGACACACCTAAGTCGAAAACTGTTTACCCGGCCTCACCTGAGCGCCGCAATGCCCCAAGCCCCCCGCACCAACCGGAAGGAGCCAACCACCATGCCTGAGAACCGCGAAGAAGAGTCCGCCGCCAAGAACACGGAAGCCCAGGAGGCCGCCGCAGCTGGCGCTAGCGCACAGGGGGCCGAGGCGCCCGCCGATGAAGTCGATCTCGACCTGGAGGGCCTCGACCTCACGGTGGAAACCGTGGAGGAGCGCATCAGCCCGAGCGAGACGAACGTGTTCGACAAGTAGTGCCGGAGGTCGGCACGCTGGCGAACTCGCTCTTCCTAGTAGGGCTTTTGCCCGCCGTAGGGATCGTCGCGATACAGGTCGCCGCGCTCTGAGTGCGAGCTCCATGACGGCTCGTCCGCGACGTTCGCGCCGGTTTCGCCCGACGTGTCGTTCGCTGGCAGTGCGGCCAAAGGCGTCTCGACGCCCACGGCCTGCGCGGCTCGACCGTCCGAGCCCTCGTCCACCGTCGCCACGTGGGGCGGGTTGTACGGCACGCGGAGCTTGAACACGCTGCCGCAGTTCTCGCCCTCGCTGACGGTTCCGATCGCGATCCCAAGCTCCTTGCAGAGGTTCGCGGTCGTATGCAGTCCTTGGCCGGACGAGTCTTCCTTTGTCGAGAACGACGCCGTGAAGATCAGATCCAGGTTCTCCGGGGCGATGCCCACGCCCGTATCCATGATTTCGATCACAAAGCGATCGTCCGTCATGGGGTAGAGGGCGAGCTCGAGCCGCTTGTCCCTGCTCTCGCACAGATTGAGCGCTTCGACGGCGTTGGAGATGATGTTGATCAGGATGCTCGTCAGCTTATGACGGTCAATCTGCACTTCGCCAATGCTGGAGTACGAGCGATCGATGTGAATGTCGCTGGCATCTTCCCCCGCAAGGGTCGCGATGTTGAGCGCCTGGTCGATGACGTCGGCGATGCTCGTGACTTCGACCACGGCGGCACCAATCGCGTACTTCTCCTGGCTTCGGATCAGGTCGATCACGTGGCCCACGCCGTGCTCGACGGATTCAAGCTCCACGAGACAACGGGTCCGCAGGTCGTCGAGGGCTTCGGTCGTCGCAAAGAGGAACGGCAGAAGGAATTTGCCGTTGGGGTCTTCGGTGACGTAGGTCGCCAGGTCGTCCTGGTGGTCCTTGAGCTCGGCGATCATCGCGCGGAGATCGCTGATCCCGATCTCGGAGAGTTCCTTGGCGAGGAGCTTTGTGGAGACGTTGACGCTGTTGAGGATGTTGCCAGCGCTGTGCACAACTCCCATGGACACGTCGGACATGCCTGCGATGCGCGCGCTGCGGACGAAGTCCGATCGATCCGCCTGGATCTTGTGGAGCATCTCGTCGAGCGAGTTCGCAAGAGCACCAATCTCGCCGTCTTCACGGGAGTGGAACTCGAGGCGGCCGTGCTCAGTGCGTGCGAGCCTCGACGCGTGGCGCTCCATTTCGGAGAGCGGGTTGAGGATCTTCTTTACGACGAAGCGCTGGGCCAGCAGCAGCGTCACGGCGATGCAGAGGAGCTCCCAGACGAGGGTCTCGGTCACGCCCGACGAGAGCCAGCCTGCGCCCCCGACCTCCGTCTCTCCCACAAGCAGGAACGTGGGACGCTGGGAGGGATCTTTGATCGTGCGGAATGACTGGGTCGCGTCATCCATGGCGCCGTCGTTGCGCCAGAGCTTCGCCGGAACGTAGCTCAGCTCCCTCGGGAGACCATCACCGTGCAGTGCGAAGAACGAGAGCGAGACGAGGTCTGTCTCTTCCTGTGAGGCGCCGCCCCCCGGTCTGAACTGGCCCAGCAGCGCGAGGCGCGCGGTCGTCCCGGGAAGTGCCGTGGACCCCGTCGGCTGAATGGCCGTGTGCAGGAGAGGAACGGAAACGCCAATCGAGACGTTCGGCTCCGGCAGGATCATGCCCTCGCGAACGCCCTCGTCGCCGGTCCGTCCAACCAGCGCTCTAGCGCGCAGGAGCGAGCTGAGCTCATCGGGGTTCTCGGCCAGTGGCCCGTAAGCCGCGAGCATCTGGCCCGTCGAGCCGACCAGTGCGAGTGTCTCGTCAGGTCCGAGCGAAGAGGTCTTGAGGATCGCGGCCCAGAACCTCTCGAGGTCCACTTCTTCGACGTCATCTCCATGGGCTTGGACCATCCAGCCCTCGAGCCTGCGGTGCAACGCGCTCGTCTGCCGGGCCACATCGATGATGACCGAGTCGACCCGGTTCCGCGCCCGCAACGAGTCCTCGAGTTCGTCGGACTTGCTTTGGATTGAAGCGCGGACGATGGTCGTGATGAACAGAAACGTCAGGGCCCCGAGGGCCACGCTGAACATCAGTCGGCGGGAGACTCTGGCCGAGCCGCTAGTGGAGTGCTTTGACATTCTAGTGGGCCGAGCTATCGTCGATGAGTTCGAGGCCCCAGCCGCTGCGCTGCCCGGGCAGGGCTGCAACACGGGTCAGGCGCGCGAGGGCGTGCTCTTCGCTGCCGCCCTCACCCAGGGTCACCTGCACCTCGAGCGATCCGTCCACCAATACGAGCATCCCCTCGTCCGAGCGGTTCTCAAGGGTGGCCGTGAGGCTCGTCGACTCGATCTTGATTTGGACCGAGCCGGGGGCAGATTCACGTGAGCTTGAGCGACGGTCAGAAGACGCGACGTTGGGCTTGGAGTCGTGGTCACTCATGGGCGGGTGCAGGCCTCTGGAGGTTCAGGGCGCTTGGGGGTCGGGACGGTCCAAGGCACCTAATCGAGGCAGTGCGACGGCATATCCCCCATGGCCTTCGACCACATCGGTGTCAAACTTGAGTGACCACCCCCGGACCACGGGTAGAGTGCGTGCATGGAGCCCAGAGCCATCAATCAGCCCTCATCCCCCCCCGGCG
>CALHGQ010000360.1 GCA_938030175.1 uncultured bacterium
GCGCGCGGCATCGACGACGTGGAGTTCGTGAGCGTCCGTGGAGCCCTTCGCCCCCGGGACGTCAAGGATGGAGTCCACCCGAATGCCTTCGGCGCAGAGCGTATCGCTTACCGACTCGTGGGCGCGCTCCAGATGCAGACGAGCCAGTCTGTACCGCCGGTCGACAAGCTTCTGGCTCGACGTCCATCCGCCGAAGAGTCGGTCTTCCACGGGCTCAGGCGCTTCGACTTTGAGCTCGATCAAGCCACCGGGGCCTGCTCCCTTGTGGTCCCTGACCGAGTCGTTGAAGGGGCGCGATGGGTTTTGCTGGCGGAGCCTCTCGAAGGCGACGTAGCGCTCGATCATGCTCTGCTCGACCGCGGTTTCCACGTGGTCTACTCAAGGGCGGCGGCGGGCCAAGAGACCGCAAAGAGCGGACAGCACGTCGCTCGCCTTGGGGAGTTCTGTGGGTCGATAGGGCTCGCCGCGAAGCCTTCACTTCGCAGTGAAGGACCCCCCCAGAGTGCGACCCTCCTACGTGGTGTCTTGATCGGCTCAGGGATTCGGGGCGCGGAGAGCGACCCTACGATCACCCCGACCCCATCGGTGGAGTACCGCGGCAAGGCGGCGGGCTGGGGTGGGGGCACTTGGCGCACCGCGTTCGCCTCGCTGCAGGCCCTCAGCGAGGCCGCGGCGTTGGAGCCTCCCATGGACGTCGTGTTCCTCGGCGACTCGATCACCCAGAGCCTCACCGGACACGCGAAGCGCACCGTGGACCCCGAGGGCAGCCGAGCTTTCGACATCGCCCAAAAAGGACGCCGCGCCGTGTCCCTCGGGCTCTCCGGCGATCGCACCGAGCACCTGCTCTATCGCATCGCCCAGGGGTCCCTCGACGCGTTCCGCCCCCGGGTGATCGTCCTTCAGATCGGCGTCAACAACATCAACGCAGCGCTTCACAGCGGAGACGAGACCTACCGCGGCATCGTCGCGGTCGTCGAAGCCCTGGGGCAGCGCTTGCCGGACTCCAAGGTCCTGATCGTGGGACCGTTCCCCGCGGGGCGCGATCCCCGAGGTCGAGTCCGCGAAGCCGTCGAACGCGTCCATGAACGGCTCGCAGCCCACTCCTTCGACGACGGGGTTCACTACCAGAACCTCGCGTCTGCCTTCGTTGGCCCCGATGGCGCGCCGCTCCCGACGCTCGGCGGCGACAGCCTCCACATCACCGACGAAGGTCGCGAGGCATGGATGAGCGCCATCGAGCCAACCCTTGTGCGGCTGCTCGATGGCGCTCCTCCGAAGTGAGAGCGTCGAGGCTCCCTAGGCTTCCGGCGGCTCGGCTTCGCCGCGTGCCTGCGCCTTCGCGTAGGCGGCCGGCGAAGTCGACGAACGCTCCCAGAAGAGGCGCGCTTTCGCCTGGGCCTGTCCGAGCAGGGAGTCCTCCGGGTACTGCCCGTCCTCCCCGGCCGTTCCCGCCTCGATGCCGGTGAAGATCTCCAGTGCTTCGTGCACGGTGCTCACGGCCCAAACGTGGAAGCGGCCCGCTTCGCACGCGTCGACCACGTCTTGGCGCAGCATCAGGTCTCCCGCGTTGGAGGCCGGAATGATCACGCCGCCTTCGCCGCTGGTTCCGAGGGCAACGCCGGTATCGAAGAAGCCTTCGATCTTCTCGTTGACGCCTCCGATGGCCTGGATGCGGCCGTGCTGGTCGATGGCACCGGTCATGGCCACGTCCTGACGGAGCGGCACACCGGTCAGCGCGGACAGCAAGCAGCAAACCTCGGCCCCCGACGCAGAGTCCCCGTCGATGCCTCCATAGCTCTGCTCGAACGCGAGGCTCGCGCTGAACGCCATGGCGTGGTCCGCCCGCAGGAGGTGGCGCAGGAGCCCGCCGAGGATCTGGAAGCCCTTGGTGTGGATCTGACCCGACAGAGAGGCGCTGCTCTCGATGTCGATGATCCCCGCGTGGCCCGGAGCGATCGTCGCCGTGATGCGAGCGGGGAATCCGTACGTCAACATGCCCGCCTTGATCACGGCGAGTCCGTTCACTTGGCCCACCGTGCGTCCTTGGGTCTCGATGATGATGGTGCCGCTGGCGATCATCGCGTGGAACCTGCGGGAGGGCAGGTTCGCGCGCGCCTTCGTGCGTTCGATGGTCGTACGCACATCGTCGCCCGTGACCGACCCAGCGTCCCCGCGCTTCCTCGCGACGTAGACGGCCTCGCGGGCGATGTCGGCGATCCTGCCGAAGCGCGCGGTGAGCTTGTTCTTCCGCGCGGCGATGCGCGCGCCGTGCTCGGCGAGGGCCGCAACGGCGCTCTGATCGAAAGGCGGTAGATCCTCGTCCTTGACGATCTTGGCGATCACACCCGCGTACTGACGGATGCCCTCTTCGTTGCGCTCGATCTCCGTATCGAAGTCGGCGAGCACCTTGAAGAGCTGGCCAAAGTCGGGGTCGGCTCGATCCAGCATGTAGTACGTGCCGGTGTCGCCGACCAGGATCACGCGCATCGAGATGGGGATCGGCTCTGGCTTGACCGACGTGCGGAAGTACGAGCCGCCCAGCTCAGGGGGCACGATCTCAAGCTTCTTGTTGCGCAGCGTACGCACCAGCATGCGCCAGGCGCCCGGCTCGGTGAGCAGGTCCCGGGCCTCCAAGATCAGGTAGCCGCCGTTCGCGCGCAGGATCGAGCCCGCGCTAATCCGGCGGAAGTCGCCGCGCGTTGGACCCTGGGGCGACCAGCCGGTCTCCACCGAGCCGAGGAGTCGACCGAGGGACGGCGACGTTTCCACGACCACCGGGGACATGCCGTCCTTGGCGGCCTCGAGGACAATGTTGACGTCATAGAGATCCGCGGGGCTGTGTCCCGGCGGGTGCTCCTTGCCAAGGTTGGCGATGACGTTTTCCACCAGCCCGTCGAGGAACAGCTTCACCGGCTCCTCCGTGAACTCTTCGCGCAGCGGCTGGACCGAGTCCTCGACGTAGCCTCGCGTGGAGTCCTCGAGCAGCGTCAGGAGCCGCTTGCTCGTCTTGACGCGCATGCGCTGAATCTCGCGGCTGATGCCGCCGAAGCGCTTCATGAGTTCGACGCGCTGGGCTTCCCAGCCGTCGATCTGCTCCTGGGTGATCTTCCCGTCAGCCTTGAGCTGCGCAAGCTCCGGGCCGGCAACGGGCTTGCCTTCGTAGAGCGGAACGACATGGGTCTGGACCGCGGGCGGCTGGCCCTGCTGGATCATCGTGAGTCCAGCTTCGCGGAGGTCGTCCTCGAAGGGCTTCGTGAGCTCGCCGATCTCCTTGTTGGTCTCGGTCTCGATGGCCTCGCGCTGGGTTTGCAGCGCTTCGCCCGTGAGCGTCTTCGGCAGCTCCTCGCGGATGAAGCGCGCGACGTCGTGCACCATGCGTCGGAACTGCTTGGCGCGGCCGGGGCTCAGCGTGATGAGACGCGGGCGGTCCGGCTCGTCGAAGTCGTGGACGTACGCGTAGTCGAAGAGATCTTTGCAGCTCGGCCGCGTCTCTTCGAGCAGGCGCGTGATGGTACTCATGCGCCCCGTGCCGGAGAGCCCGCGCACGTAGACGTTCTGTTCAGGTGCAGCGCACTCAATGCCGAAGCGCAGCGCATCGACGGCCGTGTCCTGCCCGACGAAGCCGATCACGGCCTCTACGTCGGCGGTCGTTTTGAATTCCAGTCCGGAGGGATCGCAGCGCCAGCGAAGCGCGCTCGTCGCAAGGGGTTCCAACATGCAGAGGAGGTTAGCAGACCTCTCCCGCCCGTTGGGCTAGAAGCTGACCATAGGAGTCCGCCTGGGCGTGACAGGCTCCTAGCCGTTCAGCAGGGTCATGCCCATGGAGTATCCGGTGCCAAACGCGCACAGGAACGCCAGCTTGCCGGGGCCGAAGGCGCCGCTCTCGCGGACCTGATCCAAGAGAATGGGCACCGTCGCGCTCGATGTGTTGCCGAGGCTCTCGATGTGGAGGGGCACGCGCTCACGCGCGCACTCTTCACCGATCAGCCGCTGGGTCACCGCGTCGATCATTCGGGCGTTGGCCTGGTGGAACAGGAACAGGTCGATGTCATCGAGCTTGACGCCGGCACGCTCGCAGTAGGCCTCGATGCGCGGCGGCAAGAGGCGCACCATGTCCTTGAACACTTCGCGGCCCTGCATGACCATGGCGTTGCGATGGATCGTGTCGGCTTCGACGAAGCACTTGCCGCCACGGCTACGCACGCGATAGACGGGGCGCGTGCCGGGCACGGGGTACACGGTGATGTTTTCGGCGGAGCTGCCGCGCGTGGCCATCCAAACGCCGGGGAGGTCTTCGCGATCGGGCGGCCCGAACACTGCGGCACCCGCGCCGTCGCCGCACACAGGCATGGTGGTGCGATCGCATGCGTCAAGTGCGCTCGTCATGTACTCGGCGCTCACCGTCAGCACGTTCGGCCGATCTGGGTTGCGGCCAACGGCACCCTCGGCGCTGTACATCGTCCCGAGGGAGCCGTTGCACCCGAGGCTCTGGTCCATGGCGACAACGTCCTCCGCCAGACCGAGCGCCGCGTGGACGGTGCTAGCGGTAGACGGAGCGAGGCCGTGCGGCGCGGTGACGTTGACGAACACGGCACCGATGCTCTCTGCCGTCACGCCAGAGTCATGGAAGGCATTACGCGCAGCGGCCACGGCAAGATCGCGTGCCGTCAGGTCGCAGTCGAGGACGCGACGGGTGACCACGCCGAGGCGCCGCTCCGGAAAGTCCGGATCCGATGGCAGCACCTCAAGGTCGGGGGCCTCCGTTGCAAGGCGCGTGCGAACCTCGTCCATCAGCGCAGCGAGCTCCACGTTGTCGAGATACGCTCCCGCAATTTCTTCCCCAGGAAGGGCGCGGCCGGTGCCGAGGAGTTTGGCTTTCATCGCTGTACAGTCAGGTGGGTTCGGAGGGGCGAGCGCAGCGTAACCCTCGCACCCCCCCCTGACCTTCCACTTTGCGGCGGTTCCTCGGAACTTTGAGGCCCTCTCAGGAGACGCTCGGCGGTCTCTCCGGCCGCTCGCCGGACTCTATCCAGCGTCCGAGGCAGTCCATCAAGAGGCCCCAGCCTTCCTCGAGGGAAGATGCCGTCGACTCGGAGACCTTGCCCCAGGCTTCGTGCTTGAACGTGAGCTGGGTCTTGCCGTCAGCATCGGTGAGTCGATACTCGCTGTAGCCCCGGTTCGGGCCTCCCCATTGACCGGTGCTATCCCCTGCCACGAGCAGCATCGAGTCCTTGCGGCAAGCGATCACCGTGCCCCAGACGAGGCCGTCGCCGTCGCCCCAGTCCTCGGCGAACAGCCCCCCGATCTTGGCATCGAGGGAGATCCCCACGGGCTCGACTTTCTCGTAGGGGCCGATGTAGTAGTCCTTGGGCCACCACTCCTGGATCTCGGCGGTGAGGGCTCGCCACACGTCCGCGCGCGACTTGGAGAAGGTCCGGGTGACCTCGATCTGGCTGGTCTGAAGCTCGGTCATAGTGGGCCACGATAGCTGGCTCGCCACTAGGTCGCTACGTGGCTCGACTTGAATGGATGGGCGCGACCCTTCCCCGGTGTCGACCACGGGCTCCAACGGCGATTTGAGAGCCCCACGGTACCTCGGACGCTAGCTCGTCCAATCACCAAGCTGAGTCCAGCACCGTCAGCAAACGCGTGGGACCGAAGACGGTCTGGCCGGGACGCAGGTGAACCGTCTGGAGGTAGGACTGGGCGGCTTCGAATGCGCCTAGGCTGGGCAGCTGCAGCTGTGCGGTGACCGCGGGGCCTGAACCCAGGAGAACCCGACGCGCGCCACCGACTGGCCCCCCCACGTGCAGGTCACCGACGAACGCGGGCAGGGACACCCGCGCCGTGTCGGGCCCAATCACCAGGAGAACCGTGTCGCCCGCCTGCCCTTCGATGGAAACGTCGAGAAGATCCATCTCGGTGGTCAACGGTGCGAAGTCCAATCGAAGCGCCGCACCGTCGTACTCGATGTGAGGCGTTGTCGTGACGACTCCTTCGCCGGGGAACCCGAACGCGAAACACTCAAAGCCGGGGCCGCCTTTTCCGCCGACGGTCTCCGAATCGAGGGTTCGCAGTAGGCCGCTCCCCGTGGAGCGAACCCCAGCGCCTCCGCTGCCGGCGGGGATGCAGTACCCAGAAAACGCGTCGAACTCGTCCGGTCCACCCCCGCCGCCGCCAACAGAGGAACCGTGCAGAAAGAGGTCGCTGTCTTCGGACCAGATCCCATCTGCCCCATCGGCAGCGCGCAGATACGAGTAGCCACCTTGGACCGTCGAATCCCAAAGCGTCACGCTGGATCGTCGGATCTCCAGACCCTCCTCGCCGAAGTCAGGAAAGCCCTCTGAGGCCACGAGTCGCGAGCCGTAGAGGGTGACGTCGTCCGAATCTTCGACCCGAACAGCGCCCCAGGACACACCCTTCACTTCGCAATCTTCGATCCGGACGCTACCGGTGCATGAATTGACGATCAGCGTTTGAGTGTTGTGTCCAACGGCGCCGCCCATGCGAAGTCCTGAAAACACAACGCGATCGTCAGCGCCGAGATTTTGAATTCTCACGCCGCCTTCGATCAAGGGCTGAGCGCCAGGTGCGGCCACGATCGTGAGGCTCTTGTCGAAGACGCCAAACCAACCGTAAGCGCCATCTTCGACGCGGATGATGTCCCCCGAGTTGGCGGCCGCGACGGCGGTGCGAATTTCGAAGTAGGGCCCTGTCGCGGAGTTCACGTCGAGGACGTCTTGCGCGAAGGTAAGGGAAGAAAGGGCGAGGGTAGCGATGCAGCCAGTGGCTGAGTGGGGAATCGTCATGACAGTTGGCGAGTGAGATGGTGATTACGCAGAGACCTCGAGGGCGAATTCGTCACAGGATATTGGCAGCTTCTTGCCGCGAGCGTCGGCAGTGAATGGCCCCGAAGCACTCGCGTCGAAGGCAGGCCTCCTGCGCCTCTTTGGCCCTTGGGAGGCAGATCTTCGATCTTAGCCCGGGCCGAGAAATTCAGTGGCGGTTTGCTACACGTCGCCGCCCTAGGGCTCTCGGCGAGGGGGCGGCTCAAGCCAGTGTTGTGGCCCAGTCGCCGCAAGAAGCGGCGTAGGTCGATCGCTTGACCCCGGCAGGGCCTTGGGGGGCTAGGATCTTCGCCGCAACTTGCTCGGCTCGCCGTATGCCACACGCCGGGCTCTCCCTTCCCGAATTCGAGTCGATCCGTTTCACGTACGCTGCCATGCACCTCCCCCTTAGCCTTCTCGCGCTCGCCCCCCTCGCTGTCCCCGCACCCACGGTTCAGGACTCAGAGCAGGGCATGTCGTACGAGGACTTCGTGGCCACGATGACCTTCGAGACGGGCAGCGTTTCCATCGCCGACGGGCAAGTGACTTTCGACCTTCCCGAGGGTTGGGCGCTCCTGAGGGGCGTGGATGCAAGGAAGGTGGTCGAGGGTCTTTGGGGCAACCCCGAAGATCTCTCCACCCTCGCCTTCATTGATCCGCCATCGGAAGAGGGCCGACTTGGGTCGCCGTACGGAGTGATCGTCTCCATCGACGATTCGGGCTTCGTGTCGGATGATGACGCAGCAGGCCTCGACTACCCCGACATGCTGAAGGCCATGAAGAAGGAGTCCGCCGAGAGCAACGAGGCGAGGACCGCGGCCGGGTTTCCCACCGTCGAGCTCATTGGTTGGGCGGAAGCCCCGCGCTACGACGCCGCTGAGAAGAAGCTCTACTGGGCCAAGGAACTCAACTTCGGCGACGAAGAGGAGAACACGCTCAACTACGACGTGCGCATCCTAGGCCGGCGCGGCTACCTCGAGCTGGGCGCCGTGTCGGGCATGTCCTACGCCGACGAGGTCCACGAAGGGATGAAGACGCTGCTGCCGGTGACGAACTTCACGGACGGCAATCGCTACACCGACTTCGATTCATCCATCGACAAGGTGGCAGCCTACGGCATCGGCGGGCTGATCGCGGGCAAGGTCGCCGCCAAGGTGGGGCTCTTTGCGGTCTTCGCCAAGTTCGGCAAGATCATCGCCCTCGGCGTGATCGGTCTCTTCGTGGCAGCCAAGAAGTTCATCTTCGGCCGTGACCGGAACGAGCACGCGTACGACGAAGACGCGGACGAGCGTTTGGAAGCAGAAGGCTAGCGGCTTCTGCGTGCGATCGTTCATCGCCGAGGGGCGCACGCTGCAAGAAGGGGAATCGAACTTCCGATGTCAACTCCAAGCTCTCTCTTCGTGCTGGGCCTTGCTGTGCTCGGCGTCGGCTGGTGGCTAGCGAGTAGCGGCGCGCCAACTGTTTCTGATGCCATAGAGGTCGGGGCTGCGGCCCCGTCCGAAGGCGGCGCTGGGGGCGACCCGCAAGCGCTCGAGAGCGTAGTCCCAGGCAGCCAAAGCGGGACGGTTGTAGAGCCTCGAGCCGCCTTGGAGGTTGCGGCAGCAACGAGCCCGGACGCACCGGGCGGCGCATCGAAGCCCGCCGCATCGACGTCCACCGCAGAGAAGCTCCCAGAGCACTATGTGCGTGTCCGTGTCCTGACCCATGCAGGCGCGCCAGCTACGGGAGTCGCGGTCAGCCTGCGCGCTCAGCATATTCGTAGGAAGCCACGTTCGTTGGCAACCGCATGGGCCGACGAGTCCGGAGTGGCGGTGCTTCACTCCAATGATTTCACAACCCTCGTCACGGCTCAGCGGGGGATGCTAGGTCGACCTGCCCTGAGCGTCTTTGCAGACATCCCGTTGACGGAGGAGGTGATCGTCAGCGTGCCCTGGCCTACCCAAGCAAGCGACGACGTGAAGAAGGTCCACGAACTCACGCTGCCTCCGCTTGGGTCCGTCACGGTGCATGTGATCGACCCCGAGGGTGCGCCTTTCCTTGATCCGATTTGGGTAGGGGGCCGCTGGGTTCCGACGATCGAGGCCGAGACGACGTCCTACGGTGGGTACCACCGTTGCCAGGACTACCACCGCCGAACGTTTGGAGGTGCCACCTGCTATCGATTCGTGGGCGCTGGCGTGTCGATGTCTTTCACGGCCCAGGCTCCTGCGTACGCGAACGGCGGCGTGACCGATGTACCTATCACCGTCGGGCCAGGGGCCAATCAGGACGTGACGGTGCAGCTCGGGGAGCGACGTCCCCGCGTGCGTTGTCGCGTCCTCTCGGCTGACGGCGACCCTGTCATTTCCGAAACCCTCGAGGCAAGCGTCTGGCGCTCGCCGGAGTCTGGGCACAAGCGACCCTACTCCTACCCCACGAGCATCCAGACCGACGCCGAGGGGGTGGCCGACTTCTTCTTCAAGTGGCCGCCGGACGCTGAGTACTCGCGACGGCTTCGACTGGAGAGGCTCGCAGGCGGAAGCAGTAGCAAACCGACGGCCGATTGGAGTCGAGCCGAGGTGCCATTGCCATCGCAGCTCTCGAACCCACTGGAGCACGATCTCGGAACCGCGCGGCTTGTCGCCCCTGAATTGCTCCAACGGGGAACGGTTTACGACTTCAACGGTGATCCCGCATCTAGCGTTCGCCTCAGCTTCTACTCTGAAGTGCCGGGCGAGGCCATTGAGCACTCCAGGGACCAGCCCTTGGGCACGGCGTACTCAGCCCGCGATGGCGGCTTCGAGTTTCGAGGCTTCGAGCGCCCACCAGGTCTGCGAGTTGCCCTCCAGGGGAGCCTCAAGATCGATGGTAAGAGAGTCAGGCTCTACGGCGAACAGCGTGGCCTGGCGGTGGGGGACCGGTCGATTTCGCTCTTTCTAAGGGAGCCCGAGACGAGCGAGCCAGCTCCTCGCGGATCGGTTCCCGTCTCCGCAGTCTTCGACGAGGACCTACCGGGCGACTACTTCGCTTTCCAGCTGCTCGGCGGCAAGAGACGCGAAGAGCCCCTGCCCATGAGCGCATTTAGAGAAACCCCGATGCCCATGATGCTGGAGCCGGGTACGTGGACTTTCCGCGCGTTCCTCTTCGGCCTCGACCACGACCTTCTCCTGATCGAAGGACTGGAAGTCGTGGGGAATCAAACGCTGAACGACCCACGCTGTCTCCCCATCGACATGCGCGGCCTGGCGCAGCGGGTCCGCTTCCCGGTGAAGCGCTCGAACGGTGCCCCTTGGCGCAGCGAGAACCTACGCGTCCGCGTCGCGGTTCCGCCCATCGACGGTCGCCTCAGAACCAGCGAAGATGGTTACCTAGACGCAGCCTTCCCCCGAGGCTGCTCGGGCGTGGAGCTCTCGTTGGACGGTGAGGTCTGGGTCCCGGTCAATTTGGACGCCATGGAGACCGTCGTTCTGGACGAAGACTAGCGGCCGCCTTCGGCTCTCGCGTCACGGTTGGCCTCCAACTCGCGGCGCCGTATGACGGCGCAGACCTCCTTGCCGTACCGAGTCAAAGACCCGTACTTCGGCGCACCCTTCACGGAGTGCTTCTTGGCTGACGGTTCGACAAGATCGAGGGTGCCCAGGTTCGCCATCCAGTGTTGAACGTGGTTCAGGGGCAACGGGTTCAAGCCGGCCTCGTTTGCCGGCCTGCAAGGAAACGCAAATCTCGCGAGTCCAGCGGGCTACGAGCGGTCCAGTCGCCAATGGGCCCCCTACGGGCGATTCTCCGCCCAAGTTCACTGGCAACCGCTCGTGACGTCGATACTTCGGGTCGCGATGGCCAGCGCTCGGGACCAGCTTGCAATGGGTTGGCTTTGCGTGGCGGCTTCGAGCGGTTCTTTACCATCCACTCGGTGAACGAGTTGAGTCTCTCAGCCGAGGGCTCGCTCATCATCTCCGGAGCCATCGTCTCGAATGCTCCAACGAGGGAGACATCGCCGGCTATCGGGCCGGAGAAACGTACTGGTCAAGTCTTGCCAAGGTCATCCTTGTTCAAGGCAAACCACGGTGCCGCACGGGTGCCAAGGCTCTCGATGATGAACACCGCAAAGTCATCACATCGCAAGCCAACGCCGGGAAGCAATGCGACATGGCCGCGGCCACCACGTCAACTGTCGACACACTTCACGATGGGGTCGCGGCTCTTCGCGCAGACGTGCTGGGGCGCTAACACCGGGTGTCTCACAACCGTCTTTCTGTCTAGTGCGCTTCAACGGCGACTCCCTGATTGAAGTAAACTTGCGAGGTGCTCCTCGTTTCCCGAGATCCGGCTCGAGAGGACTCGCTCGCCATGAATGACTTGACTAGACGCCTCAGTTCTTACAGGACCTGGCTGCATGCCGCAGCGCTCGGTTCTTTGCTTGCAAGCTCGACGTTCGCGCAGGTGCCCGACGTGATTCACTACACGTTCGATACGGGTGACGCGACGAACTTCGCGTTCCCCGGCGTGGGTGATGGTGACGACCGTTCAGTCGACTACACGCCAAGGGATTTCTGCGGCTTCAGTTCCCTCGCGGCCAGTGGTATCGACGCGGGTACGGGGGTCGACTCTGGGTGGACAGTCGACTTCGGGATCAATGACTGGACGATCGCCATGCATGTCGACATCAGTCTGACGGCCAGCTTGTTCACCCAGTACTTCTTCGGATCTGAGAGTGCCGGCGAGTTCCGCTGCTTCAACGGCGGAGTCGCGGGGCTCGATGGGATCCGTATTCGCGGGGACCAGATCGACGTCGCGGCCACGGGCCTGCCCGTGACCTCTGGTCCGTTCCACATTGCATGGGTCTACGAGTCGTCAATGCAGGAAGTGCGTGTGTACCTGGACGGAGCGCTGTTTGTTACTCAGCCGCTGTTGATTCCGCTGACCCTCGTCGGCTCCGCTCCAGACTTCGATGTGCTCAACTACTCGACCCTTCGGTCGATCAGGCCACAGACCCGTGTCGATGACTTCCGCGTGTACCGACGAGCCGTCGATGAGGGTGAGCTCGCGATGATCGCGGCCTCCTGTACGGGTCCCCGTCTCGGGACGAACTTCTGTGGACCCGCGAACACGAATAGCAGCGGAGCAAGCGCCGTGATCGATGCCACAGGTTCGGTCCGTGTCGCCGTCAACAACCTAACGCTCGTCGCGGAGGACCTGCCCTCGTCCTCACTCGGGATCTTTCTCACCAGCGACACGCCCAACTTCGTCATGAATCCAGGCGGCAGCCAGGGAAACCTCTGCCTTGGCGGCGCGATCGGGCGCTACGTTCGGCCCGGCGAGCCCCAGATCTCTGATGCGACGGGCCGAATCGCCCTCACCGTCGACCTCAACCAACATCCGGGGCCAAGCGGTACCGTCTTGGTGGTGCCCGGCGATACCCTGCGTTTCCAGGCTTGGTTCCGCGATTCGATCAGCGGAACAGCGACGTCGAACTTCACCGACGGCCTGGCGATCGTCGTCCAGTGAGCGGCCCATGCTCGAGAGCTCGGTGAACGGGGTTGGAGCTGGCGGCGAGGCTTGCGAGTACCTCCAACGGACGAACGCCTCTGACCTCTCGTAGGCATGGTGGCTTCGTCGCCGCGAGTTGCGACGCGACCAACGCCGAAGTTGAGATCTTGAACCGCCGGCAGCCGTCGAAGGCAACGGCACTCCGCTCCCACGGAGGGTCCCTTCTAGCGGAAGGAATCGCGGCCAGAGGGATGAAGGCGCTGGGCCGGGCGCTGGGCCGGGCACTGGGCCGGGCACTGGGCCGGAGGGGATTCGATATTTGCGTGAGGGACCGGCAGCGCCGGCTCCGCTGGAAGCAAGTGACCACCTGACTCCAGCCCCAGTGCCGCATTTCGCGGTCCTCTCACCCCATGAAAACACTTATCTCCTCCTCCGCTACGCTCCTAACGGCCATTCTCGGATCGAGCTTCCTCGCCGCGTGCGGCTCCTCAGGCTCTGATGAAGGTACACAAGCGCCGCCGGCCGTGGAGCTGCCGGACGAGTTCGCCGTTTTTGTCGCCGACTTCGAGTTCGACGGAATCTCGCGCCCCTACCTCTTTGATCTCGATACGGGTGAGCGTCGCAGCGTCGTGGCCTCTCTCCCGGCGGGGCGGGACCTTGTCGGGGAGTATTCCTACCTCTCGCCTGACGGCAAGATCCTGGCCCTGAACCTGGAGAACACTGGACCCGGGGAGCGAGTGCGCATCGTCGACCTTGAGACAGGTAGCACGTTTACGCCAACCTTCCCCAGTGGCGCGAAGCGCCGTCGCGGCTCGAGTCCTGCCGATCAAGGGGCGAGCTCCTTCGGTGTGACCGAGGAGGGGGACGATGCCGTCGGTGGCATCTTCAGCTTCAGCGCGGACTCTTCCTTCGCCCTCATACAAAGGGGCTTCTTCGAGTTGTATCTGGCCGACGGCGACGGCAGGAACGTTTCAGCCGTGGAGGTCAACGGCCAGCCCGTGGAGGTTCTCGGATGGATTGGGGACTCGAACCGAATCCTCACGGTCTCCGAAGACCCCACAAGCTTCTCCACGGAGCTGTCGATCCTCGACGCCGCGACCAAGACGGCCACTCAGTTCACCCCCGCGCCAGGAGAGATCGTCTACGTGGACGAGGTCATCCTGTCCGCGGATAGTGGGTTTGCGGTGGTCGCGATGGAGGCTTCAGGTACTCCCGGCGATGAGACGGAAGACGTCGTGGCTATCGATCTCAGCACGGGCGGTACAACGCGCTGGACCGTACCTGGGCTGGAGGAGGAGTCGATCGCCATTTCGAGCGATGGCTCGCATGTTGCGTTCTTTGCCTATGGGGGGGACACGACCGGATTCACGGTCTTCTTGGCTGAGCGCGAGTCGGGCGCTATCGAGGTCGTCAGCGCGCCGCCAGTCGATCCGTCCGAGAGCTACGCGGAGATGCTAGCGTTCGAACCGGGTGGTGACCGACTCGCCTTCATCTCCAACCACCGCGAAAGCGATACGGAAGAGATCACTGTTGCCACCTTTGGAGGTACTTCGATCTCGATCGATCCGACGGTCCCCACGAACGCGGACACCGACGAGTTCGCCTGGTCGCCGGCCGGTCGATTCCTTGCCTACGCCCTCGGGGCGGGCGGATCGAGCCAAGTCTATGTGTACGACGCCGACTCTGTCGATCTCCCGTTCGCTGTCAGTGACAGCACGGTCGTCGATCAGTCGAACGAGTACTTTTGGAGCCCGGTCGGCGGTCATCTCCTCGTCCGCGAGCGGCGCGCCGATACCCTCGCCTGGGTTTCTTCGACCTACAGCGCCGCGGACTGGACGCTACGCCGGGAGCTGGGAGAGGGATGGCGCGAAGGTTCCCATGCCGGTACCGCAGAGAACTTCCGTTCAGTACGGTTCTCGCCGGATGGCCACCGCGTGATCTGGCGCGCTCCAGCCTCCTCCGTGGGCAACGCTCTCTTGGAGGGACTCAGCCTGTGGAGCGCTGTCATCGACGCACCCGTGGGCACCTCGCCAACGCTCCTCACGGGCGCAGCCAGTGGCTCAACGGGTGCTGTCATCGAGCACTTCTGGCTGCGGTCTACGCCGCCAGTCGTGTTGAAGTAGCCCCGGTTCCACCGACCGAGAGCTGGCCCCGCCAACCCACCGGGCGGCTCTTGACGTGACGCCTTGTCGCCGCAGGAGAAAGGCCGCCCGGGAACCTATGCCCCGTGAAACAGTGCGAGAAGTGTGGTCTCCGCACCCGTCGCAGCGGCCGCTGCCGCGCGGCCCGCTAGGGCTCCCACCAGGTTGCCCGTGCCGCTGTAGCCGCCGATGGCCCAGACGCCCGGGCGCACTTCCTCCATCACGGGAAGCGTGCCCTCGACGTAGCCAACCGAAGCGGCCCAGCGGTGGGTGATCTTGGCGTTGGGGGAGAGGGCGGCTCGCAGGAAGCCCTCGAGTAGCTCTTGGATCTCGTCCGTTGGGGTGGCGTCATGCGTCCACTCGTCAGCCTCGTGCATGTCGCGGAAGCCGCCGAGGGCGAGGGCGCCGCTCGGGAGCTGTTGCACGTACTCGTACCCGTCGCGCAGGTACATGGGGCGGTCGAGCTGGATGTCCGTCGTGGGCTCCGTGCCGAGCATCTGGAGTCGGGCGGTGCGCACGCGCCCGCTGAGCTCCGGCAGTAGTTGGTCGAGGCGTCCGTCGACGGCAACGATCACCGAGCCGCACTGGATCGCGTGGCCGCCAGCCACCACCGACTCGCCGTTGATTTCGGTGGCGCGGGAGGACTCGAACAGCCGTGCGCCCTTCTCGATGGCCTGGCGCGCGAGCGAGCGGCAGCGGGCCAGCGGGTTGAAGGACATGTCGGTGGGGAACATCAGGCCGCGGCCGAAGTCTCCGTCGTATAGCTCGACCGGTAGGCCGTCCTCTTGCATGGCCTCGAACTGCTTGACGCAGTCTTCGCCTTCGGCGGCGTCCACAGCGATCCGCAGCGAACCGGTCACGCGGACGTGTCCAGGGGTGGCTTCGAGCATGCGCTGCTGCTCGTCGAGCGTCGCACGGTAGAGGCCCAGCGCGCGCTCGCGGCCGATGTCCTCGACCGCGCGGTGATAGAACGGCGCGAGCCCAGCGAGGGCGAGGCCGCCGTTGCGGCCCGCCGCGCCCCCAGCGACCATGCCGGCGTCCACACCGATGACGTCAACGCCTTGGCCCCGCAGCTCGTGAATCGCCGTCAGGCCCGAGCCCCCCAGTCCCACGACGCAAACGTCGCAGGTGAGGGGTTCGCTGACGGGGGGCAGCGCCGTCCAGTCCAACGTCTCCCAAACGGGGGTGTTCGGCGCCGCGCTGGCCACTAGCGCTTACCGCCTTTGCCCTTCCCGCCGAGACCCTTCTCAGCGAAGGCCTTTGCGAACGGGTTGTTTTTGATGGGCTGATCTGAGGACGTGAACGTGGTCTTCCTTGGCTCCGAGGACTTCGGAGCGCCGCGCCTGGCACCGCCTCCGCGCCGCGACGGACCGCGGGAGGCCGAGCGATTGCCGCCGGTGTCCCGCTGGGGGGCGCGCCCGCGACCTCCCTCAGTGGCAGCGGGGTCATCGTCCATGCGCATCGACATGGCGATGCGATTGCGCTCGAGGTCGATGGACATGACCTTCACGTGCACGATCTGCCCTGCCTTGACGACCTCGGACGGCGACTTGATGAATTCGTATGACATCTGGCTGATGTGCACGAGGCCGTCCTGGTGCACGCCGACGTCGACGAACGCGCCGAAGTCGGTCACGTTCGTCACGACGCCCTCAAGCTTCATGCCCACGGACAGGTCTTGGATGCGCTCGACGCCGTCCTTGAACGCCGCCGTTTTGAACTCGGGTCGCGGGTCGCGGCCTGGCTTCTCCAGCTCGCGCAGGATGTCCGTCACGGTGGGGAGGCCGAAGGTCTCGTCCACGTAGTCGGCCGGGTTGAGCGAGCGTAGGAAGCCCGAGTCGCCCACGATCGACGCGACGTCGCGGCCAGCCTTCTTCGCGATGCGCTCCACGACGGGGTAGGCCTCGGGGTGCACCGAGGAGCCGTCGAGGGGGTTGTCCCCGCCCATGATGCGCAGGAAGCCCGCGGCCTGCTCGTACGCCTTGGGCCCGAGTCGCGGCACCTTGAGGATGTCCTTGCGGCGGCGGAACGCAGCGTGCTCGTTGCGGTAGGACACGAGGTTCTCGGCGAGGGTCTTTGTCATGCC
>CALHGQ010000361.1 GCA_938030175.1 uncultured bacterium
GGATCAGCTCTCGATAAAGACCGAGGGAGGACTGCAGGAGCGAGTGCGTGCCCCGCGCCGTCTCCATCATGGCCGTCTCGTTGCAGCTTCTTGCGAAGTTCCAGAACCATGAGATCCAATCCCGCGAGAGCCGCGGCCGGACGGCGAACGGCGAGTTGCGCTTCAGCATCGCGCGCATCGTCTTCGTGACGGCGCCCGGCTGGCAGAGCGGAAGGATATGACTCGGACAAACGTAGCCGCAGTTGCCGTGGCTGCACGCCGCCCCGAACCTATCGCGATCGACCACCGTCACGCGGTAGCCCGCCTCGGACAGGTACCACGCGCTCATCGCACCGATCACACCCCCGCCGATCACGGCGACATGGTCGCCGGAGGGCGCGCCTTGGTTCGTGTTCTGAATCATGTGGGGATGCCGTTGAGGAACGGATCCCGCGGATCGAAAACGAGCTGCGACACCGCGCTGATGTGCGCGCTGCCCCGAATCTCAGGGAGGATGCCGTCGCCGTCGGGCGCGCTGCGGTACGTCGACGAGAAGACGCTGCCGATGAGGCTCTCTTGACGCCATTCGGCCCCCGGTGCGAGGTTCCCGTCGGCGGCGAGGCAGGCGAGCTTGGCGCTCGTCCCCGTGCCGCACGGGGATCGATCGTACGCACCGCCGGGGCAGAGCACGTAGTTGCGACTGTCGTTCGACGCATCGCCCGGGGCGCCGAAGAACTCGATGTGATCGATGAGCGCTCCGTCCGCGCCCGTGATGCCGCTGCCTTCAAGGGCGCGCCTTACCCCCAGCGCGGCAGCGCGCAGTTTCGGCTCGCTGCCAATCTCCAGGGCGCACGGCGGCGCCGACTTGACCAAGAAGAACCAGTTGCCGCCGTAGGCGATGTCCCCCGTGACCCGCCCAAGCCCAGGGACTTCCACCTCGACCGCCGCCCTATGGCGGTAGCTGCGCACGTTGAACACGCTGGACGTTCCGTCCGGATGGAGCACCGCAGTGACCGGCCCCACCGGCGTGTCGATGCGATAGGACCCCTCCTGAACGCGCCCCTGGTGACGGAGCGTTTCCATGAGCCCCATCGTCCCGTGCCCGCACATCCCGAGGTACCCGGCGTTGTTGAAGAAGATCACGCCGAAGTCGCACGTCGCATCGCCGGGGTCGACGAGCAGAGCGCCGACCCACGCCTCGGAACCCCGCGGCTCGTTCATGACACGGGTGCGCACGTGATCGAACGTCCCGCGGAAGCGCGCCACGCGCTCAGCAAGCGGCCCACCACCCAGGTCAGGGCCACCTCCCACGATGACGCGGGTGGGCTCGCCCCCCGTATGGGAGTCGATGACGTCGATGATCTCTGCTTGCACGGGCTGAAGTATTGCCGGGTTCGTCCCGCACGCCTAGGGGCAACTTTGTACTTTGTGCACAAAGACAAGTTTGACGCACCTCCGCTTCAACGGCTCCGACGCTCCCTCGACCCGCACACCATCCCTATGTCGCTCTCCCCTGTACTGATCGCTGGCGATTGGCGTCCAGCCGACGCCAGCGCCACCTTCCGCGCCCACAACCCGCGCTCCGGTGAGCCCCTGGGCGGCGAGTTCCCCACGAGCCGCTGGAGCGACTGCGATGCGGCGCTCGATGCGGCGGAGCACGCGGCCGTCGAGCTGCGAGCCATGGACCCGAACAAGATCGCCGACTTCCTCGAGGGCTATGCGACCCGGATCGAAGCACGCACGGCTGAGATCACCGAGCTTGCCTCCCAGGAAACGGCGCTCCCCGTGGAGCCGAGACTCGCGTCGGGCGAGCTTCCGCGGACGACGGGCCAGCTCCGCCAAGCCGCCGCCGCCGCCCGCGAGCAGAGCTGGACACAGCCCATCATCGACACCGCCGCGAACATCCGCTCTCGCTACGGCCCGATCGGCCCGGTCGCCGTGTTCGGCCCCAACAACTTCCCCCTCGCCTTTGGCAGCATCTCGGGCGGCGACTTCGCCGCGGCCATCGCCGCCGGCAACCCGGTGATCGCCAAGGGGCATCCGCTGCACCCCGGGACGACCCAGCTTCTCGCCGAGGAAGCCCAGAAGGCAGCCGATGAAGCGGGCCTCCCCAAGGGCACGGTGCAGCTCCTCTACAACCTGGACTTCGCCGACGGCGAGCGGCTGGTGAAGGACCCGCGCCTCGCAGCCGTCGCCTTCACCGGGTCGCGCCGGGGGGGCCTCGCGCTCAAGGAGCACGCGGATGCGGCGTCTACGCCGATCTACCTAGAGCTTGGCTCCATCAACCCCGTCGTGGTGCTCCCGAAAGCGCTGGAGGAGCGGAGCGCCGCGATCGCCGAGGAGTTCACCGGAAGCTGCCTCATGGGCACCGGTCAGTTCTGCACCAACCCTGGGCTGGTGCTCGTTCAGGACGGTCCCGAGGCGGACGCTTTTGTAGCCGACGTCACGGAGCGTTTCGGCGCGGCGCAGCCGGGCGTGCTCTTCTCAAAGGGTGGACTCGACGGCCTGAGCCAGTCGGTGGACGCTTTGAAGGACGCCGGAGCCAAAGTCCTCGCCGGCGGAGCTCCCGCCGCGGGCGCGGCGTTTTCCTACGAGAACACGGTTCTCGAGACGACGGGCAAGTCCTTCCTGGAGGCGGCCGACAAGCTCCAAGGTGAGGCCTTTGGCAACGCCACGCTGATCGTCCGCACGGCTTCGATCGAGGAAACGCGCGACGTGATCCGCCGTCTCGAGGGCAACCTCACCGGCTGCGTGTACTCGGCCACCGATGGCAGCGACGACGCGAGCTACGACGTGGTCGCGCCCGAGCTGCGCGCCCGCGTTGGCAGGCTCATCAACGACAAGATGCCCACGGGTGTTGCCCTTTCCCCCGCCATGAACCACGGCGGCCCGTTCCCGGCGACGTCCCACCCCGGCTTCTCCGCGGTCGGCATCCCAGGCTCGATGACGCGCTTCGCGATGCTGCAGTGCTACGACGGCGTGCGGCCCCATCGCTTGCCGGCCTCCCTCCAGGACGAGAACCCCGGCCGTGTCTGGCGCAACGTCGACGGGAAGTGGAGCAACCAGGGGCTCTAAGCGGCGCACCCACGGCCACCCTTGACCATCTCGGACTACATCGAGCAGGACCTCGAGTCCCGCATCCGATCGGGGAACGATCTGCCCGAGCGACTGACGCTCGGGCAGATCGCCGAGATGTACGACGTGAGCCTGACGCCGGTGCGGGCCGCCCTAGACGGACTGCTCGCGCGCAAGCTGCTGATCAAACACGGTAACGGGCGCCTCCAGATCGCCGCCCAAAGGGGCAAGGGCGCCGCGAAGTCCAAGGGGCGCAAGAAGAGCCCCGCGCGACCTGCGCCCCCGGTGGACTGGGACGCGACGCTAGGCCGCGAGGTCATTCTCCTGAGCCTCGTGGATCCGGACGACCCGTTCGTGCGCGAGGAAGCGATGGCCGAGAAGCACGGAATCGGTCGGACCCTCTTGCGCAGTGTCTTCCAGAGGCTGGCGGGTGGCGGGCTCTTGGAGCACGTTCCCCGGCGCGGATGGCGCGTGCCGAGCTTTCAAAAAGACGAGATGGAGGCCTACCTCGACATCCGCGAGACGTTGGAGGTCAAAGCCCTCGACCTCGGGCGCGCAAAGCTCGACGCCGCTGACCTTGAGCGCATGATGGAGGGCAACGGGCCCAGCGCGGTTCGACGCGGCGCCATCGACAACACGCTGCACTCGTACTTCGTCCGGCAGTCAGGCAACCGTTACATCGCGGCGTTCTTCGACGCCAACGGGCGCTACTACAACGCGCTCTTCGACTACGCCGCCCTCGGCGCCAAGGTCGTCACGGAGATGGCCGAGCAGCACCTCGACATCCTTGAACACGCCCACGCGAAGCGCTGGGCGAAGGCGCGCACAGCGCTCGCCCATCACATCCAGTCGCAGCGCCCCGTGATGGAGGCGATGATCGCCACCGTCCGCGCCGCGCGCTGATCCTCCCCCCCTAACCGCTCCAGCTATGCCCTCCTCCCCCACCAGCTCGAACATCTTCGAAGGCTGCATCCCGGCGTTGATGACGCCGTGTCAACCGGACCGCACACCCGACTTCGATGCACTCGTCGCCAAGGGCCAAGAGCTCATGGCTGCGGGCATGAGCGGCATGGTGTACTGCGGCTCCATGGGCGACTGGCCGCTATTGACCGACGCTCAGCGGCAGGAAGGTGTCGCCCGCTTGGCCCGCGCCGGAGTGCCCGTCGTCGTCGGCACCGGCGCGATCAACACGCAGTCCGCTGTCGACCACGCGAGGCACGCGGCGTCGGTCGATGCGGCAGGCCTCATGGTGATTCCGCGGGTGCTCTCCCGGGGCACCTCCCCCGCCGCCCAGCGCGCTCACTTCGCTGCGATTCTCGCCGCCGCTCCCGAGACGCCCGCGGTCATCTACAACAGTCCCTACTACGGCTTCGAGACCCGCGCTGACCTCTTCTTTGACCTGCGCTCAGAGTTCTCCAACCTCATTGGATTCAAGGAATTCGGCGGCGGCGCATCCCTCAGCTACGCGGCGGAGCACATCACGGGTGCACAGGAGGAGCTGACGCTCATGGTCGGCGTCGACACCCAGGTGTTCCACGGCTACGTCAACTGCGGCGCAACAGGCGCGATCACGGGCATCGGCAACGCGCTGCCGAAAGAAGTCCTGCGCATGGTGGAGCTTTGCCGTGAAGCCCAGGCGGGGAACGCACGCTCCCGCCGCCTCGCCCAGGAGCTCGAGTCGGCGCTGATGGTCTTGTCCACCTTCGACGAGGGCCCGGACCTCGTTCTGTTCTACAAGTACCTGCTCGTGCTCAACGGCGAGGAGCAGTATCGACTGCACTTCAACGAGACCGACGCGCTTTCGAAGAGCCAGCAGTCCTTCGTTGAACAGCAGTACAGCCTCTTCCAGAGCTGGTGGAAGAGCTGGGAGGGTGCGAATTAATGTTCCTTCTATGCGCCGCCCTCCTCGGCTGTTCGTCCACGCAGGCTTCTCCCCAGGTCGAAGTAGCCCCCGTCCTCGGCGGGGTCCACGCTGCTGTGTCGGCGGGCTTTGAAGAGCAAGGACTCGTGGGGCTCGCCGTCGCAATCGTTCACGAAGACCAAATCACCGAGCTGACGTTCGGCTTCGCGGATCGCGAAGAAAAGGTTCCGGTCAGCGGCGACACGCTATTCCGCTGGGCTTCGATCTCGAAGCCGCTCACGGCGATCGCCGCCATGCAGCTCGTCGAGGCCGGCAGGCTCGACCTCGACAAGGACGTACGCGACTACGTTCCGGAGTTCCCGGAGAAGCCCTGGCCGATCACGAGCCGCCAGCTCATGCAGCACCGCGGCGGCGTCGTGCACTACAGGAACGGTCCGGTCGTGCGGACCGAAGGCATCGAGTACGAAGCAGAGCACCCCTTTGCCGACACGGTGACAGCCCTCGACCTCTTCAAAGACTCGCCACTGGTCGCGGAGCCTGGAACGAAGCACGCCTACTCGACCCACGGCTACATGCTACTGGGGGCCGTGGTGCAACGCGCAGGGCGCGCTCCCTTCCACCAACAGGTCGAGAAGCGCATCGCTCGCCCCCTCGGCATGACCACGCTGCGGCCCGACTACCAGTGGGAGTCGATGGAGCACCGAGCCATCGGCTACCTAAAGCTGGGCGAGGACATTAGGCGTAGCCCAGACACGGACGTCAGCTGGAAGCTGCCGGGCGGCGGCTATCTCTCGACGATCGGGGACCTCGCGCGCTTCGCCCGGGGCGTTGCCAACGGAGAGACCCTCTCAGCAAAGAGCTGGACCGCTATGTTCACGCCCCAGGTCGCGCCAGAGACGGAGGCAGGTCACGTGCAGTACGGCCTTGGCTTTGGCATCAACCGCAAGGGCGACGAGCTCCGGGTGTCGCACTCGGGGAGCCAGTGGAAGACAAGGACGCTCTGCCAGGTCAAGCCGGGCTCTAAGCGCGCCGTCGTCCTGATGACGAACAGCGAGTGGGCGGACCTGGCCCCCATCGCAGCCACGGTCTGGAAGGCCCTCGCGGTCAAGGACACCAAGTAGCGCTGGACCGCGTCTCAAATGGGGCGGCCCGTCCTTCGCGATCCGCCGCAGCGGCGCTCACACCCACACTTGAGGCTCGTAAAGCCTGATCTGAGCCCCTTCCTGCCTGCTGGCGACCCTTCAGCCGACTTCGGGCTACTATTCACGACACGGAAAGCAGGGCAGCTGCCTTCCCATCGACACCTCATCACCCTCCTCGTCTCCCATCGGCCCCATGCGACTCAACATCAGCCTTCCCTCGATTCTCGGCACCGCCCTACTGGCCTCCTTGACGGCATGCGGCGGAGAGGTCGATCCCTTCGCCCTCATTCAGAACCAGGACTACGCCGGTGCCATCGCGGCCATCGAGCCCATGCTCGAAACGGTCGAGCAGGGCTCCGATCAACACAAGGAGCTGCTCCTTGGCTACACCGAGGCCCTCTGCGTTGAGTCCCCCGGCAAGGCCCGCGACACCTTCATCGCGGCCATCGATAGCGATAGCGGCAAGGACTTCCTCCAGCCCAACGACGTGACCTACGTGGTCAATCGAATGGCGAAGGAGAACCACCTTCTTGAGGCCATCGACGTCATGAACAAGGGCAACGAGACGTGGCCCAAGAACGACAAGATCGAAACCGTGCTCGCGGAGCTCATTGCGGCTTCCCAGTCCTCGGGCGACGACGCGGCCCTCGAGAAACTGAAGAGCATGGGCTATCTCGGCGGCGACTAGCCACAAATCTTGGCCAGACGGCCCCCATCCATACCGATAGAGCTGTGGCCCGGAACTCCGGCCCAGCTCTATTTTTGTATCCGCACCGTAAGGGCGCTCCGCCATGAGCGGTCCCTTATATGGAAACACGTCCCGTGAATCCCTGTGTCGGTGGGCTAGATTCCATGCCCCCATCCGCCGGCACCTCTTAAGCGACCCCCATGCGAGTCAGCACAAAGGCCCTGGCGCCCCTCTCCGCCCTCATTCTCTTCGCGTCCTGCGTCACGCCGCCCCCGATGGTCGGCTCTTCCCGCTCCATCGCCTACCGGCAGGATCAGCGGGAGCGCGAGCGCCCCCCGTACGCCGAGCCGTCCTATCAAGACGACCGGTACCAGCGCGACGGCTACGTCGATGACACCGAGCTCCGTCTAGCGGACAACCGCTACGAAGACTCCGAGTGGGAGAGTTCCCGCTGGAGCGACACCCGGCGCAGCGAGACACCCCGGAACAGCGACCGATTCGATGACGGCCGCTTCGCCATCCCCCGCCGCGGTGGGATGCGCGGCACGCCAGCCCCCGCGTCCTACACCCCTGAGCCCACTCCCCAGAGCGGCTACTACGAAGACCAATTCATCGACGCCGGACCGCCGCACGAGCGCGGCAACTACGCCCGCCAGCCCAACGGCCGGGTGTCCTTTCTGTTCGGAAGGCGCCGGCTAGACGACGAGCTCTTCCAAGCCGCCGACAACCCATTTGCGTTTGGTGTCGAGTTCAGCCAAGTCGCCGATCCAGGAACCCTAGGCTTCGAGTTCGGCTTTGGGTTCGGCAAGGACGAAGATGACAACGTGGCCCTACCGGCGAGCGGAACGTTCGGCGGCGGCATCTTCGACGTCGAACGGGACATGGCCGAGATCTACGCAGGATTCCGCGCGGAGTTCGGACACTCCAACGTTCGACCTTACATCGGCGGTGGCGGCGTGCTCCTCAACATGACCGAGCGCCGCAGCCAAGGCTTCCTTGAAGCCGAAGACGACGACAACACCGTCGGCGGCTACCTCCACGGCGGCGTCCAGGTCGACCTGAACGAAGCGTTCTTCATCGGCATCGACTTCCGGCGCGTCTTTGGCTCGCGCGTTGAGCTCTTTGATCAGAAGTACGACACCGACTACAGCCAGCTAGCGTTCACCATCGGCGCCTCCATCTAGGAAGGAGCCACCTGGGCACAGAGAGCAGCGCGCGTTCCCCTGGGAGCGCGCGCTGCTTTCGTCTATCCCCCCGCTCTACTCGCGGAAGTAGTCCGACAGGACCGACACCTGGGGCGCGGGAATGGACTGCACGCCGTCCAAGTAGGGGTTCGTGTCAAAGCGCGAGTTTCCGGTCGCGCCGATCTCCAGCACGTCGATCACACCGCTGGCCCCCACAGGGTTGGGAATCGCCGCGAACATGAAGCGCGGCTGCGTTGCGTTCCGGTGAACCACCGTCTGCGGCACCAATCGAATGTGGGACTTGTTGTTGGCCGGCACCGGCGACCCAGCGGAGAAGTCGTTGCGCGGACCGGGGAGCCCGCCGAGGTTGCGCTGGTTGTCGAACGCAATGTCCACCGGGATACCCGAGAGCTGCCCTTGGGCCTGGCTAATGGACACCGGCACGCTAAATCCGAGGTCGCGGAAGTTGGAGGCACCTCCAGCGCCCGACTGCGTGAGCAAGATCTGCCCGGAGATCCCGCTCTCGATCCGAAGCCTCGACACCGCCCCTTCCCCGAGTGGCCCGGAGTTCGAGGTCACCGGATCGAGCGCCCCCTCATGCGCGATGTAGACCGACGCGTCCAAGTTCAGAGGATCGACCTGGATCGCTTTTGGGGCCTTGAACTCAAACGGAAGGATGCCGGTCACGTCGTCGAATCCCCAGCCGTTGACCCCGTTGGGTCCAGACTCGAAGAGCGCGCAGGTTCCCGTGCGGTTCAGGATGTAGGCGAAGTAAACGCCTCGCCGCAGCGAGAACGTCGTCATGCGCGCGGTGATCGCGAGCTCGAAGGGGCGGCTCAGCTGCGAGTTGATGGTCCTACGCACCAACAGGCTGCTGGCCGCAATGATCGAGATCGAACTATCGAGCTCGTTGCAAACAATGAGGTCCTCGTTCGTCGGCTCGAACGCGATCCCCTTGGGCGAGTTCCCCACCTGGACCTGGGAGGTCACCTGGTGGAACTGGGTGGACTCCGGGTCGATGGAGATGAACGTCACGGTATCCGAGAGCTGGTTCGACACCGCCAGGACGTCCACATTCGGAGCCATCGCCATGGACGTAGGATCCGCCACGGGAATGCGGTCGATCACGCGCATCGTGTTGGAGTTGAAGACCACCACCTCGTTCCGCGGACGGTCCGCCACGTAGAGGAAGTGCCCCACCTGCTGGCGAATCATGTACGTGAGGCAGGTATCCACATCGGTCTTGCCGAAGGACGGTCCCTGGAAGAACTGGTTCTGCTCTGCGCTCAGGAGTCCCGTCGGCGGCGCTCCCATCTCCACGATCGGGAACGGGTTGCCCGTGACGAGGAAGTTCTGAAGCGTCGTGGGCTGGCCGCCCGTGCTGGATGCGACCGGATCGACCGACGTGGGCTCTTTCCCCGCTAGGAAGGGCGTGACGCACAGCGGCGGGAAGGAGAGCCCCGGCGGATTGGGGTGAGGAGCCCACGAGATGATGTTCTCGTAGCCGGGGTTGATCTGGCCGTTCTGAAGCTCCTGGGGAGGGGCGATCGTGTTCGGCTGACTGGTCTGGACGGCCGCAATGATCTTGACTCCATCGAGGGAGCAGATGTTGCCGCCGCCGGCCTGGCATCCAGAGGGCGGTGGCCCGCTGCTGAACCTCGCGTCCAACGCGTGGCCCAAGTGCATGTCCGTCGCTGCGCTCAGGATTGGCACCGTTGCCAACGTGTCATTCAGGTTGCTGTCGCGGGTCAGGGTAAACACACCGGCGGATCCCCCGTCGATCGTGCACTCACCTGCGACCAAGGGCGGGCGGATCATTGGGTTCTCCGTCACGTTCGGGTCGTAGGGAAAGCGGCTCTCGCCCTCCAACGGATACGGCGAGCTACTGATCGGGTTGCCCGTGGACTGGCCGAAGCCGTTCAGGTCAAGGATCGAGATGCCCGCGTTCGAACCACTCCTTCCCACGTAGATCGTGTCAGGCGACACAGGTGCGTTGACAACGCCTGCCCCTTCGCCGGTCTCGAAGAACGTCTCTGCCCCACGGGTGTTGAGGTTGGGCACCATGGGATCATCGCCTGTCGGCCCGGGTCGGAGCGCGAGATCCTCCACTTGGCC
>CALHGQ010000362.1 GCA_938030175.1 uncultured bacterium
GACGCAGGAAACGTTCCCGAGTGGCGGCGCGATCAACCTGCGCCTGTCCACAGAGCTAAGGAACACGATCGGAAGGACCCTGGAGTCCCCGGCCTTCATCGCGACGCATGTGGGCAGCGATACCGACATGCCGGAGATCGCGGCCAACAGCGTCGGCGGTCTCGCGGTCACGCCGAGGAACGGCGCGATCGACGTGGACCCAGAGACCGAGCTCACCGTGCAGTTTACGGAGCCGGTTCAACCCGCGCCGCTGGGCGCCATGGTCGATCGCGACGCACCGCTCCTCTCGAGCTTCTTGGCCGTGGAGTTTGGACCTCCTCAGCAGCGCGCGACCGTGCCGATCAACCTGGAGCCCCTGAGCCCGTTCGACCTCTCGACCTACCGCATCGTGCCCGGGTTTGCCTTCCCGGGCTTGGGACCCAACGGTGTGGCCACCGCCTTCAACCTGGTCGACCTCGGCTTTGCGATGGACCAGGTCACTGATCTCGCGGGCGTTGCCGGCGCAGGCACCCAAACCTCCTCGTTCACCACCGGGGTCGGCGCAGGAATCGTGAACGCGCCGGTCATCCCCGAGTCCATCCTCGCCCTGCGCAGCCTCCCCGCCGCGGGTGGCGACGCGATCTCCGTTGTGGATCTCAACGGGTTCGGGGCATCCACCGGCAATCCGGTGAGCAGCCCGAACTTCCCCTTGAAGGGCGAGTCGCGCTATCCCTTCAACCCCAACGTGGCGTTCCAGTCTGGCCTCCTGCCGCCCCCGGGGATCACGACCCTCGATGGCGGTTCCGCCGGGGTCTTCACGCTCACGCTCGACAGCAACTTGGTGGGCGCCCTCGCAACGGCGCCGGCCATCGAATCCGCGGGGGACGCCCACGTGGGACACGCCCTCGACGGCGTCTTCCGCAACGCGCCGCCCCCCTTCGGTTGCCAAGTCGGTGGCGGTAACGTCTGCGCACTCGATGGACTCAAGGTGATCTCGGCCGTGTTGTCCCCCACCGGGGCGGTCCAGCCCACGCTCCCCACTCAGTTCGGAGGACTCAACCCAGGCTACGAGAACCTCGTCAGCTGGTCGCCGCACCCGAACCCGCCGCCTCTGAGCTTCCCGCCGCTGTGTGTGTCACCATTCCTCGGTGCCCATGAACCCGTACCCGTCACCGCGTTCAGCACGTTCGTGAACCTCCTGGTGCCAGGGGACGCGCTCGGTAGCGCCGCGACGCTGACTCCGCCAACGGGCCTTCTGTCGTTCGTCCAGAACAGCTACTTCCTTGGCCCCGAGCAAGGGCAAACCTCCGCGCAACAGTGCGACATCTTCATGATGCGCCAGCAGGTCGGTCACTTCCTTTACGTCGCCGACCGCGCCGCGAACGAGATCGTGGTAATGAACTCGAACCGCATGCAGGTGATCGAACGCATCCCCGTGGCCGACATCGGATCCATGGCGATGGGCCCCAACCTTGACCTTCTCGCGGTGACGAACCCCCTCTCGGATCAGGTCACCTTCATCAACACGAACACCAGCTCGCCTCTGCTCCACAGGATCGAGCGCACAGTGTTCGTGGGTGACTCCCCCAACGGAGTGGCATGGTCCCCGGACAACGAAGACGTCCTCGTCTGCAACGAAGGGTCGGGGACACTGTCGATCATTTCGGCCAGCAGCCAGCTCGTGCGAAGAACCGTCGACGTGCCAGCGGGTCAACCGTTCGAGGTCGCAGTCACTCCCCGCGAGACCGACTTCGGCCTCGGGCGCAGCGTCTACTACGCATACATCCTCTCACGCAGCGGCGAGGTCTCCGTCTTCGAGTCGGGGCCGAACGGCGTGAACGGCTGGGGCTTTGACGACGTGATCGGCACGCTCCCCTACGTCTTCCAAAGCCCCAAGACGCTGCAGCTCAACCCGCGGCGTTCCTTGACCTCAGTTTCCGTGGTCCACGAGGGCCCCATTGACCTCGCCACGGGGCAGCCTGGCGCACTGGGGGACGGGGCGATCTCCACGGTGGAGATCACCGGCGGCCTCCAAGGCATCATCCCCATCACGGCCGGACAGATGCCTCAGTTCCGCTCCATTACCTTCGAGGTGGTACGCAGCCTCGGCGCTTCGACGGGCCAGCTCTCCGGCATCCCCACGGACGTCGCGTTCGACGAGATGTGGAACATCGGAGGCCTGCCCGCGACGCCGACCGTCTTCGGAGCAGGCTTCCCCATCCCCGGCAATAGCAAGTCCACCTATCGGCGGCTCAACGGCATCACGAGAAACACCGTGGTACCGCGTTTCATGCTCGCGGCCGTCCCTGGGGCCGACGCGATCGATGTGATCCAGATCCAAACGAACGACGCCCAGCCGTTCGACGTGGACATCTACGAGGTGGGCGTCCAGCCGATCTCGGCCCCGGGCGTTCGGTCGCTGGTTTCGTTCTGGCGTCAGTAAGTTCGTAGCCAACCCTGGCGGCACGGTCTAGCCTGCAAGCATGCAGGATCCAGGACGAACCAAGCGGATCGCCGCGCTCACGCTCCTCGCGTGCGCCGCGGCCCTAGCTGCTTGGCTCTTTCTCGGCTCCGACGCAGCCGCACCGGGCGAGACGATTCCGTCCACGTCGGTGGTATCCGCAGCCCCTCGGGTGGCAATCGAACCTGACCTCGCTCCCCTCACGGACGTGCCGCCTGCCGAAGCACGCGCGGACATTGCGCCCGCGGCGGTGGCGGCCGGGGCCGTCAACCTCGCTCCGAAGGAGGAGCCTGGGGCGGCCGGCACGGATCGCGTTCTGACCGGTCGCGTCTTCGATCCCGAGGGACAGCCCGTCTCGGACGCTTGGGTCGCCTTGATCGGGCTGAAGGCCGGCGTTCCAACGAAGTCAGCGGGTCGAGAGAAAATTCGCACGGACAGCCGCGGCAGGTTTCGGCTCCCCGTCCCAGCCTGGGCGTGGCAAAACCGAGTTCTTGTCGCCGCCCGGAAGAGAGGCTCGCGGCCCTACTCCTCGATCGAATCCATCGGGGCGGAGTTCGTGGAGAAGGAGCTGGAGCTCTCCCTCGGCGTCGGCTTCTCGATTTCAGGTCGCCTTGTCCGCGACGGCATGCCCGCGGCCGGCGCGACCGTCGGGTTCGACGTGGCCTATGGGACGGGCGGTGTCCACGGTGCCGGTGCAGAGTGCTGGTGGGCGAACGGACGGCTGGAAGAGAAGCACGGCAGCGTTGAGGCAGGCGAGGACGGGTCGTTCCTCATCACGGGCCTTAGCCCCGCGGAGCATCGCATTCACGTGAACGAGCACGATGCACCGGAGCTCCGCGTTTCATCGCACCTGTTCGAGGTGGTCGCCCCTAGCTCGCGAACATACGACCTTTCCGGCGCGGTCCTCATGGTCACGCTTCAAGACCAAAGCGGCCACGTAGAGGACGCTCGAATCAGAGTTTCGACAGACCATGCCCACGTGAAGGCTGAGAGCACCCTTGGGCCCGTGAAGTTTGAGGTTCCGCCCGAAACCGTAGTTCGAGTGCGCGCGAGGCTAACGAACGGACAGCAAGTGGAACGCACCGTCGAATCGCCGCTCAGCGGGCAAGTGATGGACGTAGCGCTGATCGTGCAGACCGTGGAGCGCCCCAGGCTCACCGTAAGAGTGCCCGGTGCTACCGCTGCCGGCTTCAAGCAGGCGCCGTTGCGTTTCGTGAGCCTTGAGAGGTCCGACGACCGAGAGATCGTGGCGGTCGCTACGGAGCAAGCCGACACATTCGTCGTCGATGTCGTGCCGTTCGAACCCGGTCGCTATCACGTGATGCTGGACCCGAAAGACGGCGGCGGCACGGAGAAGTTCCTCATGCCCCAGCGAGAGGAACTCGATCTACCACCCACAGGAGATGTGGAGATCTCGTTCTTCCTTGCGATGGGAGCCCGCTGCAGAGTGCACCTTAACTCCTCGCTCCAGCGCGACTGGTCGGCGAATTACAAGCTCCGAGACGCAGACGGCGCGGTTCGAAAGGAGTCAACGATCTGGTGCAGATCTTTCGAGAACGAGGAGGGCTTCGGTAGGTCTATGGTGGAGTTCGGCGGCCTCCCCGCCCTCGGCGGATCACCCAGCCCCAAAGACTGGGCGAGGACCCGTGGGGTCCTCCCACCTGGCACCTACACCCTCGAGGTCACGTCGCCGGAGCACGCTACCTGGACCGAGACGGTGGAGGTCTTCTCGCGCAAGACCACCAAGGTCAAAGTCGAGCTACAGCCGAACTAACGAACGAGTTCTTCCGCGAGCCGTTCCACTTCGCTGAGCGCGGCGCCCATGCGCTCGATCGACTCAGGCGACTCGCTCATGGCCATGATGGGTTCAAGCTCGATGGGCTCCCCCACGACGACCTCCACGCGGCTGAAGGGCAGCGGCACCAGCAGCCGATCCCAAGTGCGCAATCGAATGCCGCGGGTGCACGCAAACGAGACCGGAACCACCGGGCTACCCGAAAGGCGCGCCAGCATGATCGCACCAGGCTTGAACTCATGGGCTGGCCCCGTGGATCCGTCCGGTGCAATGAGCGGCGAAAGATTCTGGTCCTTGATCGCCACGTACATGTCGCGCATCGCGAGCGCCCCGCTGCGGCGGCCGGAGCCCCGAACGGCCGTGACGCCCAGCTTCGCGAGGAGGCGCGCGCCGAGCTCGCCGTCCTTGGACGGGCTCACGAGTGCACCGGGGTTCACGCCCAGAGGACGCAGCCTGCGCAGGTAGCAAATGGCGAAGATCTGCCGCTGGTGCCAGCAGCACGGAATGAACCTAGTCCCCGCGGCGAGCAGCGGCGCGATGCGCTCCTCCCCTGAGATCCGCAGGCGCACGGTGCGCCAGTAAAGCCGAAGAAGGAGCGCAAGCGGCCCCGCGAAGAGCGGGAAGAGCTGCGTCCGCCACTTGGGCATCGGCTTCTGCACGGTAGGCGCGGAGCGCTCTCGGTCCGGCAGCTGCGGCGCGTCGTCCGCCATCAGTTCGCAGCAGCGGCTGCGCCGCTCTCAAGGCGCTCCGCCAAGAGAACGCTGAGGCCCCGAATCGTCGGCGAGTCGAAGAAGTCGCGGATATCAAGGCCCTTGGGGTAGCGAGCCTCAATGAGTCCATGGATCTCCGCGAGGTCGATGGAGCTCATGCCCTGTTCGAAGAGGTTATCGGTGGGACCGAAGCGCGACTCACCGAGCACCTGGGTGCAGGCCTCGACCATCATCGCCTCTAAACCCTCAGCGCTCTGGTCGGCGGTGCCCGCGCTTTCCGCGCTCGTGTCCCCCGTACCGCCCCCTTGGACAGCAGGACGGAGCTCGTCCGTCGCGCGCGAGTAGTCACCGAACTCACCGGCGAGCAGCCGCTGACTCAGGCGCAGGCGCTGGACCTTGCCGCTCGTCGTGCGCGGGATGTCCGGGACGGGGACCACGAGCTCTGCGCTGACCCCAAACGTCTCGGACAGGTGCTTCTTCGCGGCAGCGCGCGTCTCTTCGAACGCCGCCTCTTCGCCTCGGTGCTGAATGAAGACGCCGATCTCTTCGGGGGCATCCGAGCGGCGCACCGGGGCGACGGCCACGCGCAAAGCGTCGAGCCCAAGCGCCCCCTGGAGGCTCTCCTCAAGGTCGTGGGGATAGAAGTTCTGGCCCGCCACGATGACCAGATCCTTGAGCCGTCCGGTGATGTAGAGGTCGCCGCCGGACAGGAATCCGAGGTCGCCGGTATCGAGCCAGCCCTCCCCCATGACCGCCGCAGCCGTGGCCTCGGGGTCGTCGTGGTAACCCTCGGTCACACCGGCGCCGCGGATCCAGACACGACCCACGTGCTCCTCCGTGACCGAGCCGCCGTCCGACCCCACGATGCGAACTTCCAGCCCAGGGATCGGCGCGCCGCAGCAGCACGCCACAAACGAGCCGTCCTCGCCTGCCACCTTTTGGACGGCGTCGCCAACGCCCATGCTCGAACGGGAAACGCGGAGACCGCTGATCTCCGAGCCCAGGGGTGGAAAGGTGACAGCGAGCGTCGCCTCGGCGAGGCCGTACACCGGGAACATCGCAGAGCGCTTGAGGCCCGTCTTGCCCAGCTCGTCGAGGAATTCATTGGCTATGCCCACCGAGATCGGCTCGGCGCCGTTGAGCAACAGTCGCACCGCGCTGAGGTCCACGCCCTCTGGCATACCTTTGCGGGCGAGCGCCTTCAGCGTGTGGCGGTAGCCGAAGTTGGGCGACGACAGAATCGTCGACCGGGTGAGCGACGCATCCTGGAGCCAAACGAGCGGCGTACGCGCGAAGGCGCCCGTGGGCATGAGCACTTGGTTCGCGCCGGTGTAGAGCGGGCCGAGGTGGAAACCGACAAGACCCATGTCGTGGGACAGCGGCATCCAGCTGAACGTGGTGTCCGTTTCGCAGAGCGCGGATCCGGCCTGGATCGCCGCGAGGTTAGCGAGGGCCTGGCCGTGACGAATGATGACGCCCTTCGGCGAGCGCGTGGAGCCCGAGCTGTACTGAACGAACGCGATGTCGCCCGGCGCGCGCTCGACCGGCGTGCCCTCTGATTCACCGCTCGCAAGCGGTCGACGGCGGCTCTCCAGTGCGCTCAGTTGATCAGCGTTCAGCCCGCGCGTCAGTCGCTCGAACCCGGCGTCCGAGAGCACAAGATGCGCAGCGCTCCGGCTCTCCAGGATGTCCTGGATCTTCGCGCACGTCGCGTCGTTCGAGGGAGCCGCGAGGGGCATCGCGATGAAGCCGCCGAACAGGCACGCCCAGAATGTCGCGAGGAACTCTTCGGCGTCGTCGATGGGCATCACGACTTCCGCGCCCGCCGAGACGCCGGCGGAGCTGAGCGCCTGCAGGCGGCGCAGCGCGGCGGAGCGAAGCTCTTGGACCGAGACCTCGTGGTACTGCCCTGGCTTCTGGAAGAAGCGCAGGTTCTGGCCCGCGTTTCCAATGGCCGCTGCGCGGCCTGGAGCGAGGAGATCGAGGAGAGTTTGGGCGTCGGACATCGAGGTCAAGGGGACCGGGTCGCCCCTCATGAGGGCGCGTGGTGGACGAAGAGCCGGATGGGCTCCAGGGACCGAAGGTTCACGCCGGGGTCGAGGCGCGGTGCCTCGGGCGTGGGTGTCGTAAGATGGTAGCGAGAGACCCCCCATGAGATCTCCTGCACGGCGGTGTTCAGTGCGAAGACATCTCCGGCGCAGCGCCTTGGCCCGCTGGAAAAGGGGATATAGGCGGCTCGATGGGCCGGAGCGCCTGCGGCTGTGAAGCGCTCGGGTCGGAAGGCCTCGGGCTCCTCCCAAAGGTCCGCCCGCCGATGCAGGAGGAACGGCGACAGCAGGATCTGAGTCCCGGCAGGGATCGGACGCCCCGCGAGCGTGTCGTCCTTGAGGGCCTGGCGAGTGAACATCCAGACGGGTGGGTACAGCCGCAGGGTCTCGTGGATGACCTTCAGGGTCAGCTCGGACTTGGCCTCGCCCGGCGGCAGCGCGGCTTCCCGACGCACCTCAGCGCGCAGTTCGTTCTGGATCTCCGGGTGGCGCGCCAGGAGCGACCATGCCCAGGCGAGGGTGGCCGCGGTCGTCTCGTGGCCAGCGACGAGCAGCGTCATCAGCTCGTCCACGAGTCCGTCCATGTCGAGGGCGTCGCCGCTGTCCCGGTCGCGGGCCGCCATATAAAGGCCAAGAAAGTCCCGGGGCGGAGCGCCCCCGCCCGCCCGGGATCGTCTCTGCTCAATCATCTCGCGCACCACCGGCCAGAGCTGGCGAAAGCGCATCGCGAACATGAGGTCCCGCTCGTGGGTGTCCACGACGAGGTTGAAGGGATTGCCCCCGGGGCGATCATCGAGGAGCGCAAGGTCCTCCCCGAAAATGGCGCGCAGGATGATGCGCAATCCTAACCGGTTCGCCTCGTCCGACACGTCCAGCGGCTCACCTGACGCAGCGTGCTCCTCCCAAAGGTGCGCGCGATTCTCTATGCACTCGTCCACAAGCCCGCGCATCGCGCCGACGCTGGGCCGCGCGAACGCGGGCTGGAGCATGCGGCGACGTCCCTTCCAGTGACTACCGTCAGACACGATCAAGCCATCACCGAGCAACATCTTCACGCGCTCGAAGCCCACTCCCTTGCCGTAGTCCGGCTGGCGCTTCGTCAACACATGATGGATCGCTTCAGGATCGTTCAGCACCCAAATCGGCAGTCCCCCACCGCCGGTGGCGCTGTCGCTACCTCCCGTGGGCGGGATCGCCCAGACGTCGCCGTACTCCGCGCAACCCGCGGTGAGATACTCGAGCGTGGCGGCGTTGGCGTCGAAGGCGAAGGGCTCGTCAGGGCCGCCGAGAATGACAGAATCGTGCAAAGAGGTCGCTCGTGAATCGAAGATGAGGGCCCGGCCATGATTTGTCGAACCTCGGAGTAGAAACAGTCTGCCAAACATCGGGGCGCGAACGCACAATCTGCACGCTAGTCCCAGGCATCCGCAACTGCCTGGACCACCCAGCTCACCGCCCGCACACCCATTGGACCCCGCCGCCAGAGCGGCGGGCCGATTCCCATGCCCTCGCTCAATCGGTCTATCAAGGCCCTCGTCCCAGCCCCTGCCCGGGAATGGGCGCGCCACTACCGCCAGTACCGCATCGCCGCGGTGGCCTACCATTCCACCGTCGAGAGGCTCGTCGGCGAGCGCTATACGCCCGTAGACGCCGGGGAGACTGCCTCCCCCGAGGTCGTGTCGAAGACCGCGCTGATGAAAGATTCAGACCTCGCCTACAAGACCCAGCGCCGCGTCTTCTTGAGCACCGGGATGAACGCCATGGCGGACTTTTTGCGGGCGGCTGAGGGGGGCGGACTGGATCTCAAGCGAGCGACCGCAGCGCTAGAGCTAGGCTGCGGCGGTGGCCGGCTGATCCGTCACCTGCGCGGCATCGAGGGCCTCCAGCTCACCGGCAGCGACGTGATCCAGGAGAACGTCAACTGGTGCAGGCAAAACCTCGACGGCATCGAGTTCCGCCGCAACGGGCTCCAGCCTCCCCTCGCCTTCGCCGCGGACGAGAGCTACGACTTCATCTTCGCCTACTCGGTCTTCACCCATGTCCCCATGGAGTGGCAGCGGCCGTGGATGGCGGAGTTCGCGCGCATCCTCAAGCCGGGCGGTGTCGCGACCGTCACGGTCCTCGGCCCCGAGATGGCCGAGAAGATGATGTCCCCCGAGGAATTCGCGGAGTTCGAGGCCAAAGGTGAGTTCACCATGGGCCCGGACCACCCCAGGGTGTCTGCGTCATCGCGGATCATCGGCTCGTGGGACGTCTTCATGACGAACGAACGCGTGGTCGAGACCTACGCCCCCGAGCTTGAAGTGGTCAGCCACTCCACGGGGACGCAGTCCATCGTGACGCTTCGCCGGCGATAGGGGGATCCGCCCAGGAGTTGAGCGCCGGGTTTCTCGCGCGGAACGCAAGGGATCCGGCGCGGCGCGATCGTCGCTACTCGGGCATGAAGAACGCGGTCAGCTGCTGCATCTGTCCCTCGACGCCGAAGACGTCCTGCACCGAGTGCACCGCGAGGTAAGCGGGGAGACTCATGACGCCGCCGCGGGCGGACTCAGCTTTTCCGATGAGCGGCTCATCCTCGACCATGGTGGATTCAAGCGCCGCGTCCATCGCGTCGAGGCTGACGTTGGCGGTCAGCTCGTCAACGGCAGCGTGGTAGTCCGCGAGGTCCTTGAGGCTCTGGGCAAGCTCGGCATCGTGGCTCGCGATGCTTGCCGCGAGGGTCTGTCCGGTGCGAGCGTTCTCATCGATCGATCCACGCAGAGCTGCGGTTTCCCGGGAGAGGCTCGCCGATTCGCCGCGCAGGGCGCCCGTTTCCTGGGAGAGACTCGACGCTTGGCTACGGAGAGCTGCTGCTTCCTGACGAAGACTGGCGGCCTCCTCTTTGACGCTCGCGAGGTCCGTAGCGTTGGTCGCCGTGCTCTGGGCCAGCTCCGTCGCGCGGCGCTCCAGCATGTCGGCCCGGCTCACGAGGCCGGCCTGATCGGTGCGAAGGGAGGAAACGGCCTCGTCGAGGCTCCCGCGCAGCTGTGCGACCTCGCGATCGACCCGTAGCCCGATGGCGCCGCTTTCTTCGGCGAGGGCTTCCGTGGTCTCCGTGAGCGCATCGGCGCGGGTCTCAAGGGAGCCCGTGCGGGTCTCCAGCGATCCTGCGCGGTCCGCCACGGTGCCAAGGCGCAGCGCCAGGGCGTCCGTCGCACGGCCCAGTTCGCTGTCGCGTGCCTCGGCGGCCTGCGCCAGGGACGCAAGGCGAGCTTTCTGGGAGTCATCCTCGGAGGACAGTTCAGCCATGCGACGCGCCGAGTTCGAGAACCCCTCGCGGGCCCAGGCGTCGAACGACTCGTGCTTTGCCTGGAGCTTGCCGACCTGGGCGGTGTGTTCCGCATCGCGGGCACGGAGCTCCGCGCGGCGCTCGGACTCAACCTCCACGATCAGTCGCTCCTTCATGCGGACGCCGTAGGTCTTGATGCGCGCGGCAACGAGTTGGCGCATCACCTCGGGCTGGGCGAGGAACTCGTCGGAGTCAGCGATGCGCATCCAATACTCGGCGGCGGCGTCGATCTGGCCCGCGCGCTCGAGGGCCTGGGCCGCGGCGGCGTCGGCCAAGAACATGCCCTTGGTCTCGCCGATCTTAGCGAGCTCCGTTTGGGCGGCGGCGAGCTTGTCGAGCGCGCCTTGGACGTCGGCTCCGGAGGCATCGGGGCTCGCGGCGATGTCACGGTACGAGAGCACGCCGTCGGCGAGCATCGCGTAGGGACGCACTTCGCGGGAGAGGGCCGCGGTGGAGGAATGGAAGATGCCCATCGGCTCGTCGTGGAGACGCTGCACTTCTTCGAAGTCCCCTTGGCGCAGGCTCTCGAACGCCGTCTCCATTTCCTGCTCGCCCTCGTTGCCGAGGAGGTCTCCGAGCTGCTTGACGCCGGTCATGACGCTGCGGCCTTGGCCGTACTGCAGCATCGTCGTCGGTCGAATGGACTCCCAGATGAGGTGAGCGCGCTTCGCCGTTCCTCGAGTTACGTTCTCGCCCACAAACGCCTCAAGACCCGAGTAGACGCCGTTCGCGTTCTTCTCTTCGAGGTCCTCGGCGATCAAGCGCTTGAGATCCTCGGGCGTTGTCGCCACGGCGTAGCTTGCCTCCCGGGACCCCACTTCGCTGCGGGGTGCGTCCTCGATGTAATCGCGAGGAGAGTTGGAGGCGCAGCCGGGCGCGATGACCCCCAAGCTGAGGGCGCCCAAGAGAACGAGGGCGGAGGAGGCGCGTTGGTTCTGGATCGGATCGACGAACTTCATGGATAGAAGATCCACCTCTGCGCCGGGCCATGCAAGGGTTCGTTTCCAGGGTTGGGCCGGTTCTGACGCCGTCTTTAGGCGCTTTGGCCTGGGAGGCCCCTGATGGAGTGTCCGAGATCGCCGGAGGAGGCCGCGTAGGGGGGCCCTCCTGAGAGATCAGACCGGGAAAACAGCGGGGCTGGGGACCCGGCGAGGGAACCGGGAACTGGAAGGAGTAGGCCCTGTTGGACTCGAACCAACGACCGAGCGATTATGAGTCGCGCGCTCTAACCGACTGAGCTAAGGGCCCTGAAAACCCCGAAGGGGCTCCTCGCCAGCAGCGCCGGCGAGGCAAGAGGATACCCTAGAGCCATGGACGCGACCGAGATCGATGTGCGGGGAGAGTTTGAACGTCTGCAGGAAGCCTTCGATGCCTTCGAGGGCCTACGGCAGGAGGGCCCCGAGACCTGCGCACAGAAGGACCCCGAGGTGTCCGGCTGGAGCGTCGAACAGCACCTCTTCCACATCGCCCTCGCCACCGACCTCGCGTTTCGACACGTCCGCTCCCTCGTCACGGGAAAGGGCAGGCTGATCCAGGCCGAAGGAGCCCTCGATCCACGGGCAGGCGCGGTTCTTGAGAGCGACCAGACCCCACGGGGCGAGGCCCAGGCGCCACGCATGGTGACCCCCGACGCCGACGTCGATCCGGAGTTTCTGGCGACGGAGCTGCGCATGAATCGGGAAGCCCTCGAGAAGCTCCGCGAAATCGAAGCTGAGATCAGCGCCGCTCCGGGCTGGATCCCCCACCAGGTCCTCGGGCCGCTGGGTGCTACCCACTGGCTCCGCTTCGCCGCGCTCCACGCGCGGCACCACTGGGCCATCGTGCGCGACATCCTCAAGTAAGGCCCGTCTCGGCGGCGCCCATCCATCAGCGGCGCCCGTACATGCGACGCCCTCGAAATAGAGTGCGGTGCCGCTATCCGGGGTACACCCCCGAACAGCGACACACGCGGTGCTCCGACGCAACCGTCCCCTGGCGCGCCGGCGCTCGATTGACGGGACAGCTTGCCAGCGCAGGAAGTGCGTAGCGGACTGACCCGTGAAGGGGATCTCCGGGCGCTGGGGCCCGTGGCTCGGGGGGAGTTGTCGCGGAGCCCTCGGTTCTTACCTAGGAAGGGCGGGAAACTTTCCAGGGCTTGAAATGTGTCCAAATCGATGTCTCATTTTGAGATACCGCCCCTTCACAGGGCCCAACACGGCGTCCAAGAGACGTCCAAGCCGTCGCATTCCCTGAGGGTTCATGGCCACGGATCACGCACCAACACCGCGGCGACATCGCTCCCAAGCTCCCCACTGCGTACCTTGATCCCCATGGACCCCTCCGCTGACGCGTCGAACCGGCCGAGCACCCCGCCAGAGGGTGCCGCGAGCCCGGACGGCGAATGGAAAGTCACCCGCGACCTCCTAGAGCGGGCCCTGGACCTCGGCAGCGAAGACCAGATTTCCTTTGTCCGTCGCGAAGCCGCCTCAGACGCGATCGCAGACCGCGTCATCAAGCTGCTGGCCCAGGAAGACTCGTCCGGGGACACCTCCTCCCTCGACGAGCCCCTGCTCGGATTCTTGGACCCGGATGAGCGCGGGCGCGAACTCGAGCGACTCGGCCCCTGGGAGCTGCGCAGTCGGATCGGGCGAGGGGGCATGGCCGACGTCTGGCTCGCGGCACGGGCCGACGGGACCTACCGGCGCCGGGTCGCCATCAAGAAGCTCCATCCGGGGCTGACCGGGCGCGAGGTGGTGGCACGGTTCGAACGGGAGCGACAGATCCTGGCGACCCTGAGCGATCCCGGCATCGCCAAGATGCTTGGGGCCGGAACGGGCCCAGACGGGACGCCCTACATCGTGATGGAGCTGATCGAGGGCCAGCGCATCGATGACTACGCCGACGAGCGGCACCTGAGCGTTCGCGACCGAGTGCAGCTCGTGGTCAAGGTTGCGGACGCCGTCATGGCCGCCCACCGGATGCACGTCGTGCACCGGGACATCAAGCCTTCGAACATCCTTGTGGACATCGAGGGACGGCCGACGCTGCTGGATTTCGGCGTGGCGAAGGTCCTCGACCCCGAGAAGAACGCGGACAGCATGGTGACCCTCGACGTCAACCGCTACCTCACGCCGAACTACGCGAGCCCCGAGCAGATGCGTGGCCAGCCGCTCCGTGCCACGAGTGACGTCTACAGCCTCGGAGCGCTCACCTACGAGCTGCTCACCGGGATCCCGCCCCTCGACCTGCAGAGCCTCAGCACCGTCGAAGCTCTCGAGACATCCGCGACCGCAGAGCCGTGCCGCCTTCGCGAGACGCTTCTGAAGACGAAGGATCCCAAAGCAATCGCGACCCAGCGTGACGCCACGGTGCAACAGCTCACGAAGGCTCTCTCGGACCGTGATCTTGAAGCCATCATCGACGCGGCTCTTCGCAAGGAGCCCGCGCGCAGACCCCCCGATGCGGGCGCGTACCGCGACGAGCTGCAGCGATGGCTCCAGGGTGAGCCCGTGCTATCCCGGCGCGATGGTTCCCTGCGCAAGGCTTGGCGGACCGTTGGGCGCCACCGCGTGATCTCGGCGCTCACAGCGGCGCTTCTCCTCGCCATCGGCCTCGGGTACTGGTCCAGCTGGACGGAAGCGCGGCGAGCGCGCAGCGCGAACGCCCTGCTGTTGGAGCAGTCGGCGGTCGCGGAGAGTCGCCTCAAGGACCTGCGGCAGTCGCTCCGGGTCGTCTTGACGGACTCCGTTCAAACGCTGGCCGGAGTGCGTGGAACTCAGCACGCGCTGAACCGCATCCTCCAGCGCGGCATTTCCATCGCCGAGCGGCAAGACGACCCGGTCCTTCGCATGCGCCTCGGCGAAGCACTGATCCAAAAGGCGGACCTCGACTACCGAAGAGGAGGCCCGTCGCCCGCCGCGGTGAAGGAGGCCGAACGGGGGCTGGAGCTCGTGAGAGAGAGCTTCGATGCGCTCGACTGGAAAGGCAACCCGACCTCGGCCAATCACTTCGTCACCGTCGCGTCACGGCTCCGGGACATGGGCAAGCTGGACCGCGCGGACGCCTACATTGACCGAGCGATCTCTGAGCTTGACTCGTTCGAGCCGAAGTCAGCGGCGGAGCGCCTGAGGCTTGGGATGGCACGGTGCGACGCCGCTGCGCAGAAGGCCCAGATCCTAGAGACCCGCGGCGAGTGCGCCGCGATGGAGGACCTAGCGAGAACCTACCTGGCTGAACTTCTAGAGGACGAGAACGAGTGGCGGGCAGACGAGGGAACGGAGCCCACAAGGGACCGGAGTGGACAGGTCAGCAATCCACTGCTGGATTCCACTGAGTATCTGGAGGCCCAGCTACAGTCGACACGATCGAAGCTCCTTCTCTTTCTGATGAGCTCGAGCCCCAACGCCCAAGTGGACGAGAACGGCGAGGTCGATCCAAACGCCGTCGGGACCACCATCGACCTTGCCTCGGGGGCGTGGGACACCGTGGCGAACTCTCACTCGAACAATGCGGCTCTGTCGGCGGGGTTCCTGATCCGCCGGCTCGACGGCATCCTATTGGCCGCGGAGAGGGGCGAGATGCAGGTCGCCCGGAAGGCGCTGCAGGAGATCGAAGCCGCGCTTCCATCGCTGGATGCCGAAGAGCACCTCTACGGGGAGATCATCGCGCTCGGCATCGCCGCACAGGTCCGAGCGCGCCTCGCCATGGGCAGCGCAGCCACCCAAGAGCTGGAGGCGGTGCAGCGCGACGCGATCGACGTTGCCAACCTCCACGAAGCCTCCCTCACAGACTCTTTCTACCGGACGCAGAAGATCGCCGAGCTCGTCCTAACGGCTGGGAACGCCGCGGCCGCCCTGGATCAGGTGTCCAACGCGAGCGCGCAGCTCACCCGCGCGTACACGCTCTTCGCCGGATTGTCCGAGGCAAGCCCGGAGCACTTCTACGTCGCTCTAGGTTGCTGCGAGGCCGCCCTCTCGCTGCATGAGCTCTTGGAGGCAGACTCCCAGGGCGACACTCCCTGGCTCGACCGCGCCCACCAGCAATTCGATGCGTTGCCAGGCGACGAGCTAGCGCACGCAGCGGTGGACGACCTCGCGCAGGCGCTTTGGAACGCCCTTGAGATGCGCGGCCCGAGCGCTCCTACATCGAAGAACGCGGAGAAGTAGAGACTCGCTCAGCGAACCGTCACGCGGATCGCGTCGGTCAGGTTGGAGGTCACCTGGGGATTCGCATCGCGGAACCACCCTTGGAAGCGCCACGTGTCCCCCACGATCGCCGACGCGGTCGGGTTGTTCGGGATGCTCGTCAGGTCGATGGCGAGAGTGAACGTCCCGGTGCTACCGGCGTTCAGGACGTTCGCGCTGAAGCGGCCGATCTGACCGCCAAGGCAAAGGGTGCCTTGGCTTCCCGGCGGCGTGGCAAGTCCCTCCGTCTGGCTGTTCAGGAAGTAGCCGAACGAGTCCTGGGGCAGGCCGGAAGCGGTCAACTCGAGCGCGTTGTCGGCAAGGACGTCGCTACCCGTCGCCCCCATCACGGCGGAGGCACCTGAGGAGTTGGGCGTCGCAGGCGAGCAGTAGGTTTCCGGGCTGACCGCCGGCTTGGGGTGGGCCAAAAGGTATTCTGTGATGCGCGGCGCGAAAAACGGGCTGAGCGCAGGGGTGTGACTGCCAAGGACGATCGTCCAGAGCTCGACCGACCCGCCAAGATCGCAGCCGTCCGTAAAGCGCGTCTTCGTCGTTTCCTTGCCCGCCAGGCTCGACACGAGGTTGAGAGCTTGGTCCTCAAACGTCGTCGTGAGCGCGCAGCCGTTGCGCGTCGCCCACATCTGGCAGGTTTCAAGGGCGCCGGGGTACTGGTTCCCAAAGATCGCGCCGCCGCCGAAGCCGATCGTCGCATCGGACGTGCCGTGGATCTGAAGCACGTGAACGGGACCGGTGCCGACGCAATCGGCGGGGTCCTGGAAGGTCGCGCCCGCCAAGCTGGCGATCGAGGCGATCTTGTCCGGGTACTCACACGCCATGCGATACGCCATAAAGCCGCCGTTGGAGTGACCCATCAGGTGGATGCTGCGCGGGTCGATGGACACGGCCGCCTCGATCGCTTCGATCAAAGCGAGGAGGTACGCGGCGTCGTCGACGGAGCTGCCCTGGAAGTTGCAGCACGCGTCCGTCGCGTTCCAAAAGCGTTGCCCCGCGCTGTTCGCTGTTCCGTCCGGGGTGCAGTAGACGAAGCCGTACTGGTCCTGGAGTGGACGGAAGCGCATGTAGCCCTCCTGGACGGCTCCGGAGGCGCCGAAGCCGTGGAGCAGCAAGAGGAGCGGCGCCGGCTCGGCGGCGTCGTAGCCCGCGGGAAGCGTGACCGTAAGCGGCCCGCGCCCGGCGTCGACGGTGATCGACCCCTGGGCCAGGGTCGGAGCGGGGGAGGAGAGAATCAGCGCGGCGGTGATAGAAAGGAGCATGGCCCCATGGTAACCGCGACGTGCCGATGACTCCCTGGGTGCGTCGGGACCGACAGCACCCTTACCTTCACTTCCCTTTGGGTCCAAAGATGGGCCGCATAGAGGCTCAGCAGGGAGGCTCAGTGGGGCGCGTCCGATGGATCGACGCGCATCATCCGCCCTACCTTCTCGCGGAGCGGCTCCGCTGTGTCTTTCTGGCGAAGCGGCTTCGCTGTGTTCTCCTCGCGGAGCGGCTCCGCTGTGTCAACCGACGCGTCCAAGTCCCCGCCTGTGGCCTGTCCGACTTCAATGATGTCCTCGGGCTCGATGCATACGGCCTCCCCCATCATCTCTGGAAGGTCCTCGCCGACATAGGCGATGCCCATCAAGACTTCATGGGGAGCCTCCCCATCGGGCGGAGTGCTCTGGGAGCTGTCCGGCGGGTCGATCGTGGACGCATCCCCTTCCACTGGCTCGCTGCCGCAGGCAACCAGCATCGCGGATGCCAGCACAAGCCCCACTCCTGCGAGCTTGCCTGACGATCCCGCGGGCGACTCAGCAGGCGTCTCCGGCTGGTGGATCGCTTGGCCGTTCTTGTCGACAGCCACGCGCATACAGACTCGGCTGTCCGACGACTGCACCAAGTCCTCGGCGGCACTCTTCGTCATGGCTGACCCATCCAGCACGTGCAGCGCACATTCGTCGCAGAAGCGCTTGGCGCCCGCCCCCTTCAACTCCGCCCACTGCATGTGGCACGGGGACTCGATCTTCAGCTCTCGTTTCGTCATCACGTTCTCCGGATAGTTCAGTCGACTCGCGGCGGCCCTAACAGGCGTCGACGAACCAACGAAGCGGAGCGCAATCCTCTTGGCAGAATCTCCAGGTACTGGGCCGTGATCTCATCCTGCTACAGATGCGCTACCGGTGGTGCACCCGGTGGCTTCCCTCCCGCTCGTTCGGCTCCTGGGTCGTAGCGCTGAGAACCCCCGCATAGGAGTGACCGATCGATATCGTTGCCGGTTGCAGGCTTAGGTTGGCCGTTAGGGCTGGATCCACACGATTTGGGTCCAGTTCCAAGTGGTTACCTCGCCATGCTGGCAGATAGCACGGAAGCGGAGCTCGCTGCCATTCCGGGGGAACAACTTCAGACTTCTCCGTTACGGAATGCTGCGGATCGGTGCTCTCTTGTCGATGAGAAACCCAAACGTTGACCCGAACCAGCTCACAGCGGAAACGGGCTGGCTTCGTCGGCTTGCCCATTCGCTGCTGCAGGACGCGGCACAGGCGGACGACGCCGTTCAGGACACGTTGAGGCTAGCGCTCACCGCGCCGCCTAACGCGGCAACGGGGACGCCTGCCTTCCGCAAGTGGCTGTCGACGACCCTGAGGGGCCGCGCGGCGAACCAGAGCCGGTCGCTTCGTCGGCGACGCGACCATGAGAAGAGGGCGGCGCAGGACCGCGAGCACGAGAGTCGCAGCGCGGCCGACCTCGTGGCCGCCGCCGAATCATCCGAACGACTCGTGCAGGCGGTCATGGGGCTGGGGAAAGCCCATCGCTCGGTGCTGCTCCTGCGCGACTTCGAGGGTCACTCGAACGTGGTGATCGCGGAGCAGCTGGGCGTGTCCAGCGACGCGGTGCGCAATCGAATTGCGAGGGCGCGGCGCAAGCTGGCTGAGGCCCTCGACGAGGAGAGCGGCGGCGACCGCTCCATCTGGATCGCCTCGCTCCTGCCTCTGGTGAGGAATTCGCCTCCGGCTCCCGCTCTCGCCTCCCTCAAAGTCGCTGCACTGTCACTCATGACCCTCAAGTCCGTTGCCATCGTTAGCGTGAGCGCCCTCGCCCTCTGGATCATCGCCTCGCTACTGGGGGCAAATCCCTTGGTAGGACCCGCACCCGTGGAAGCGCGGACGCCTGCGTCGGCCGAGGGCCTGATTTCCGGCGACCGCTCGAGCGGTCACCGAGGAGCCGCGACCTGGCGGCCTTCGACGGCGACACTCCGAGGCTCGCGTTTCTCGCGCCGTCCCAAGACCCTGCGGGCGCCCCAGCCGACGAGCGAGGCGACCGCGATGAGCATGGCGAGAGAGAACGCCCCCATCTTTGCGATGGTGACGGCGCGGAGCCGTTGGACCCCGCTCTCACCGAGCTCCGCTGCCCCCGCGAACGCGCTAGCGACGAGCTCATTCTCCCACAGATCGAGGAAACAGAAGGCTATCGACGGAATGAGCAGCAGCCATACGCCGCGCCTCAGAGCCGGGAAAGATCTTGGCGCCGCGATCGCGGTCAGCACCGCGAGCAGCGCGGAGTTGGCAGCGATGAACAAAGCGTCCCATCCACGGTGGGCTCCGTAGAGTTCGCGGCCACGATCACCGACGGCGGCCACGTGATCGAGCAGCGCTTGCAGACTGGACCGCGGCGCCTCATCGAGGAGCCCACCGGAACGCTGCGCAAGCTCGCTGAGCTCACCGTAGGGCCCAAGGCTCAGAACGGCCATCGCAACGGCGAGCGCTGCCGGCACCACCCACAGCCAGCGAAGCCTCACGACTTTCCTCCACCCGCGCGCCGCATGTGCTGGGGTCGAAGGCCGGGCACCTGCTCAATCAGACCGCGCGCCTCCAGGTCTTGCTTGACGGCAGTGACGTACCAGACTCTCGACGCTTGCGGCGGAAACGCCACCGGGTCGAGGTGCGGCTCCACAAGCTTCGCGAGGCTCTTGAACGGCACGCTGGCCGTGCGGCCGGGGATGACCTTGAGGAGCGCGCGGCGCATAGACTCGTACTTGTCGGTCTCGATGTTGACCCCCTCTTTTCCTTGGGGATGCAGGGTCATGGTTCGTTGGGGAACGGGCGTCATAGCTTGAATCTCCTAGAAGAGGCGTGTCAGGATTCGCTGGATCAGTCCTTGTTCTTTGGTCATGCACGCAGGTGCGGCCGCTGCGTTCAGGTCCGAGCCCTCCCCACCGGCTAGACGATCGAGCAGCGCGGGCAGATGCTTGCCGTACATCTTGCGGCTGCCAACGCTCAAGATGCGCTGCACAAGTCGCGCGGCGAGTCCGCGGAAACCGGTCTGGCTCATGCGAAGCCGCGTTCCCTCGGGCGTCTCCTGAAGGTCGAACGAGACCACTGTGTCGACCGGTCCGCCCACCCATTCGAAGACGAGACGGGCCTCCTCTTGGACCTCGAGTACCACGCAGTGGATAACTCCGTCAAAGCCCGGCCCCGGTTCCGTTTGGAAAGTGAAGCGGTGGCCAACCTCGGCGCGGAAGTCGTTGGGCATCAGCCACTGGCCGAGGAGCTTCGAATCCGTCAGGGCACGCCAGACAAGGGGCCTCGGGTGCGGGTACAAGCGGTCCACGTGGATCGATCCGGGCCGCAGCAGCGTTGGCTTCTCAGTCGGCATGTCCGGACTCCTCCTCGGCCATTCGATCGAGGACTTGGCCCAGGTGATCGAGCCGGTCGGTCCAGAATTGCTCGTAGTGGGCAACCCATTCCGCAACGGACCGGAGCCCCGCCGCCTCCAGGGAGTAGACCCTGGTGCGGCCGACGGGTCGGCTCACTACGAGGCCTGCCTCGCGCAGGAGCCGGAGGTGCTTGGAGAGCGCTGGCTGACTGAACGTGAAGTGACTGAGCAGGTCGCTCACGGACTTCTCGCCCTCGGCAAGGAGGTCGAGCACGGCCCGGCGGCTTGGGTCTGCGACTGCTTTGAGGACGGCGTCCATGGGGTCAACATATAACCAATCGGCTATACGTCAAGCCAAAACACCGGCCCAGAGCGCGAATATCGGGGGCGGCCCCCTCCCAACGGCCTCCCCCATCGATCTGGGAAGGACGGGCGCCCCCATGCCGAGGCGGCGGCCCAGGGCAGCGGCCCCCAAAGGAGCCGCCGCTGGACCGCCGCCAAAATGTCGGGATGAAGCCCCCGCGGGGGGATCCACCGCTCGCTCACAACCTCGGGCGCACGCGAATCAAGGCAGGGCCGGTTCGATCGCTCCCGCCGGGCCGCGTCGCCGCACCTGGCAAAGCACCCTCTGGCTCGATCGTCACCGCTCCCGGAAGGAAAAGGTTGATGACCTCTGCGTTCGTACGCGCATGCTCCGTCACTTGGCCGCAGCGGTAGACTCCGCCGCTGAACAGGGCGAGCGGAAGCATGAGCTGATCCGCCAGGTGCTCGCAGACCGGCGCGTCCGTAGCTTCGTAGCTGCGGACGGCGCTGGCCAGCTGGGCACCCACGAGCTCGGACGAGACCGTGCGCATACCGAAGGACGCGTGGACCGCCGTGACGTTGGCGAACGGTTGCCGCGCGTACATGACGTTCCCCGGGCCGTTGCCCCCCTTGACCGCGGTCACGGTGAGCTGACTGGAGTTCCAATGCACTCGCTTCTGGAACGCGATCCACTCGCGGTCCGAAACTTTGCGGCTGAGGTTCTGGATGAGGATCTCGCACGAGGCTTCACCGGGGGCGCCACGCTCGAGGAGCTCAAGCGCCTTCGTTCCGCCAGCCGGCTGGATCTCCACGCGCAGGAGTCCGCCGCCCGCGGGAAAGAACCCGGGGCGAACGAGCGTCGCGTCCACGTCAAGACCAATGGCACGGAGCTGCGGAAGGAACGACTCGGCGAACGCATCGAACGGAGGGGCCATAGGGTTATGGGTCCCGCCCTCGAGGGTCAGCGTCGACGGCTCGTCCGCCAGGAGCAGTGCCGGAAGCACCGTTTGGAGCACGAGCATGGTGCTGCCCGCGGATCCGATCCCGAAGTGGTAGTTGCCGCCGTGACAGCGCTCGCCCGGCGTAAAGCGCACGGTGAGGCTGCCCAGCTCGTCGCCTTCGACCTGGCCGCCCGTGATGTCACGGACGGCCCGCAGGGCTGTGCGGTGCTGGCGCAGGAGGCCGGGTTTGCGCCGGCCCCCGCGCACGTTCTCAATGGTGATCGGCTGGCCGAGCGCGGCGCTGAGGGAGAGCGAGGTCCTCAGGACCTGCCCTCCTCCCTCACCTTGGCTACCGTCAATGCGGAGCTCACTCTTGTTGATAGGTGTCATGACGGTTCTAGCCCTTCACGCAAACGACCTGGCGGAGCGTATGCACGATGTCCACGAGGGACTCTTGGGCCTCCATTACTTTCTCGATGTCCTTGTACGCCATGGGGATCTCGTCGATCACCCCTGCGTCCTTCCTGCACTCGACGTGACTCGTCGCGTCGATCTGGTCCTGAACCGTGTACTTCTTTTTCGCCGCGGTCCGGGACATGACGCGTCCAGCGCCGTGGCTGCACGACTCGAACGCTTCTTCGTTGCCTTTTCCCTTCACGATGAAGCTCTTGGCTCCCATCGATCCGGGGATGATGCCCATGTCACCCTTGCCAGCTCGCACGGCTCCCTTGCGGGTGAGCCAGACGTCCTCGCCGAGGTGTCGCTCCTTCGCCACGTAGTTGTGGTGACAGTTCACCACCATGGCGTCGGCCTTGAAGGGCTTGATGCCTGGGACGCTGCGGACGGCCGCAACCATGTTCTCCATCATCACCTGACGGTTCAGACGGGCGAACTCCTGGGCCCAAAGCAGCGCTTCGATGTAGTCGTCGAAGTGCTCGGTGCCTTCGGTGAGGTAGCTCAAGTCACGGTCGGGGAGGTTGCCCACCACCGACTCCATGTCCTTGCGCGCCTTCTCGATGAACACCGATGCGATGCGGTTCCCCACACCTCGGGAACCCGAGTGCAACATGAACCAGACGCGGTCCTCCTCGTCGAGGCAGACTTCCACAAAGTGGTTGCCCCCTCCAAGGGTTCCGAGATGCTTCAGGTTGTTCGTGTTCTTGAGGGTCTTGTAGCGATCCGTTAGAGCGCTGAAGCCCTTCTCAAGGTGCGTCGTCCAGAGGTTCGAAACGCGCTTGGGCACGTCGTGCCAAGAGCCCTTGTCGCGACCTCGGGTCGTACGTCCGTGGGGCACCGCGCGCTCGATGGCGAGACGCATGGGCTTGAGGTCGTCCGGAAGGTCGCTGGCCACAAGGGACGTCCGCGTGGCACACATGCCGCAGCCGATGTCCACGCCAACCGCCGCGGGCACGATGGCCCCGAGGGTAGGAATCACCGAGCCGATCGTCGCTCCCATGCCCCAGTGAACATCCGGCATCACCGCGAGGTGACCGTGGATGATCGGCAGCTGGGCCGTGTTGATGAGCTGGCGACGGGCGCTTTCTTCAATGCCGACCCCGCGGGTCCAAGCCTTGATCGGAACGCCCTTGGACGTCTCGATCGTTTCGTAGGCGACTTGGGGCAGGCTTCCGTGTGAATGTTGGTGACTCATGGCGTTCTCCTCTTCGAGTATCGCGGTCTGACTCGTTCGTATCTGCCTTCCGGTAAAGCGAGCGGGGTGCCAACTCGCTACGCTGCCGCCAAGAAACCCGCAAACGTCTAACTCGAAGCAACTTAGGCGAGACCAGCACTGGAGCCACTCCCCACCGAGCGCCCCGGCCACTGATCGGCACGGATCACCCCTTATCCCACAGGATCAACGCCGCTCCGCCCCATACCGCGGGACGCGGCCTGATAGGCTACCCCCATGACGACCCCCGAGTCCCATTCTGCGTCCCATGACAACGGTCCCCAGCCCCTCGGGGACCTCATGGCGGAGCACGGCCTCAAGCCCAACGACCTCGTGGAGGCCTCGATGAAGCAAGTCGAGCTGACGAGCGGGTTGACCCACAAGATGGTCAGCCGGGCGGCCAAGGGGCGCAGATTGACCCCCAAGGTGCGGCTGCGAATCGTCGAGGCGCTCAACCTGGCGGCCGGGACGAGCTACGGCCCCCGCGACGTCTTCAACTACCTGCGCGAGCGCTAGCCAGCCGCCCCGTCCCATGGCGACCCATTCCCACGGTCCGGCCGATCGCACTGAGGGCGCCCCCCACGCCCAGCGGGAAGAGCACGATTTCGAGCTACAGCGCCGCGTGATGACGCTCAGCCTCGGCGTGGCCGTGGTCATGCTCATCGGTAAGCTCGCAGCATGGTCCCTGACCGGATCGTCCGCGATCTTCTCGGACGCTGCGGAGTCGGTGGTGCACTTCGCGGCCACCGCCATGGCGGGCTTCAGCCTTTGGTACGCGTCGCAGCCGCCGGACGAGGAGCACCCCTACGGCCACGGCAAGATCGCGTACTTCTCGTCGGGCATCGAAGGTGGGCTCATCCTCATCGCGGCGGTCATCATCCTGGCCTCCGCGACGGTGGAGTGGATCGAGGGGCCGTCCGTGGAGCGCCTCGGGGTCGGGCTCGCCATCACCGGCGGCCTCGGCCTCATCAACCTCTTCCTGGGTCTAGCCCTAGTGCGCGTCGGCCGCAAGACCAACGCTCTGGTGCTCGTCGCGAACGGGCGCCACGTGCTCACCGACATGTGGACCAGCCTCGGCGTCGTGATCGGCGTCGCGCTCGTCTGGATCACCGGCATCGTCTGGCTCGACCCCCTCATCGCGATCCTCGTGGGCCTCAACATCCTCTGGACCAGCGGCCGGCTGATCCGAGAAGCCTTCGCCGGCCTCATGGAAACCGTCGACGCAGAGGAAACGGCCCAGGTCGCAGCCGTTCTGGAAGAGGCCGTCGCCTCAAAGAGAATCGAAGGCCACCACCACCTGCGCCACCGCCGCGTCAACGACCAAATGTGGATCGAGCAGCACCTCTTGATGCCCGACGATCTATCCCTCGTAGAAGCCCACGACCGGGCCTCCGAAATCGAAGCTCAACAACGCGCGCTCTTTCCAAAGAGCCGCGTTCAAATCACCAGCCACCTAGAACCGGTGACCCACGAGCACGCGCAAGACGTCCCCCACGACGGCGTAGTAGACAGCGCGGCAAGCTAGAGCGGTACGGTACCGCTCAGTCGAACTGAACGTCGACTGCGTTCGTCAGTCCAACAGGCTGCCCCGCACTCGCAGGCATGCGGAACCAAACTTGCGCGTAGCGGCGATCTCCCACGACAACGCCCGATAGTCCTGCGTCGTCCAGGTCGAAGCCCACAACGGCCGTTCCGTCGGCTGCACTGGTCCTAAGCCCCCCCGTGTTGATCCTCGGTCCGCCAATACAAATGGCCTCGCCGTTTCCGCCCGGAAGAGCCACAGACGCAGACGAACCTGACAGTAGGACCGCGAATGGTGTGAGAGACGGCAAGCCCTCTGCCCGGAGCTGCAAGCCTGCGTCGGGAAGCACATTCGAGCCGCTCACTGTCAGCTCAGCGGCCAACCCAGAGGGACTGACCGTTCCTGGGCAATAGCTCGTACCAAAGCTGTCTTCGAAGACATGAAGGCGGCCGACCGCTTCGGTTCCATCGTCGCTCGGAGCAAGTGGCGAGCTCACAAGCGCACCATTGCCCCAGAGCGCCACTCCGTGCCCGAATGTGATGTAGGTGTCCGGGGTGTGCTGCGTGTTCCACGAGTAGCTGATGCGCTCGATCTGTTCCCAGGAGTCCGTCGCCTCGTCGTAGTCGTAGAGATACGCCCTGCCGGCGATTCCGCCAATGGGGCGTCCCGACTCAGAGGCACCAACGATGAGACGACCACGGGCTCCATCGAGATCGAGGGATGCACCGAACTGGTCTCGGGCATCTGCTCCACCCGGAATAGAACTGGCTGGCTTCAGGGTCGAGTGATACTCGTACTGCCCCGTAACAACGTCCTTCTTCATCACGATGACGACTCCGACGCCGGAGAACTCTGGATGCGCTCCGTACATCAGCCACTCACCGTCAATGTCTCTCCCTCCGTTCGGGATATAGTTGCCGCTTAGATTGGGTGGCTGCACGTTGCCGATCGACTGCGAGTAAAGCCAGCGCTTGCCTGCCCAGCGGTACAGATGCCACCCATCGACGGAACCGCTGATCAAGTCGGTCCAGATCATCAGTTCGTCCTCGCCGCGGGTGGAGAGGGAGTGAGAGAACACGTCAGGCGCGCCCACCGTAGTTGGATTGATGTTCGCGTTCGGCCGCCGCTCCCATGCCCCGCCAACCCGCTCGTACGTGAAGATCTTCTCCCTGTTCGAGAACGTTAGAAGGCCGTCCATGAGTCTTAGTTCGACCACCGCCACGAAGCCCTCCACGCCCGGCACCCTTCGAATGGACTCGTACTCCCAGCCGCCACCGTCAGTCCGATGGAACGTATAGAGGTATTGATAGAAGCCGACGCCAAGTGGAGACGCGAAACCAGTGACGACCGCGAGGTCCCCCTCAAGCACGATGTCGGTGAGACCTATGGGCGAACTCGCCCCTGGGAGATCGCCAGACGTAGCCTCGATCTCCCAGCGCCCGTTCTCCAGCGCCAAAAAGTAGACGGTCGATCCGACATGACTGCCCTGCACATCCTCTCCGGAGATGACCGCTGCAGCACCTCCATCCACAACCAACCGCTGAGCGAACCGATTGGATAGGACAGAGGTAAGAGGTGAGATCGTGTAGTTCTCAACTCTTTGCTGAAAGGCAAGTGCAGAGCTGGAGGCAAACAGAGCCAGCAGAAGCACCATCACACTGCATCGTTGGCTTCTGCGGTTCATGTGCGAAAACGTTTGCGCACAGCTGTGCAAGGAACGGAAACGGCGCTCTCGCCTGGGGCCCGACGATCCGCCGATCCGCAACCACATTGGTCGCGCGCCGGAGCCTCAACAGTACGGTACCGTACTGCTCAATCGAACGTGATCGTTACTGCGTTCGTGAAGTTGCTGGTCGTGTTGTCTAGATGCCATCCCTGAATGTGCCAGCTGGCTCCAGCCGTTGCGGAGACGGGGCCCGAAGCGGTGGGGAGCTGCGTCGGTAAGAGGGTGAACTCCATGGTTCCTTCGTCAGAGACTCTCTGGAACGATCCGGAGATGTAGCGGGCTGCAGATAAGCAGAGCG
>CALHGQ010000363.1 GCA_938030175.1 uncultured bacterium
ATGAAGCACGTCGGCAAGCTGGGTAAGGTCCTCGGCCCCCAGGGCAAGATGCCCTCGCCGAAGAGCGGCACGGTGACCCCGAACGTCGCCAAGGCCGTCGAAGAATTCAAAGCGGGTAAGGTCGAGTTTCGGACCGACGCGGGCGGAACCGTCCACGCCCCGCTTGGCAAGCGTTCGTTCTCTACCGACGACCTTGTTGAGAACATGATGGCGTTCTTGACCCACCTTTCGGGCATGCGCCCGTCGGCGGTCAAGGGCACCTTCGTCCGTCGCGTTAGCGTGTCCACGACCATGGGCCCTGGCGCCTTCATCGAGTACGGAGGCTGATCCTATGCCGAACATCGTCAATAAAATGGTCGTCGCTGAACTCGAGGACGAGTTCAAAGACGTCGAGGGCATGGTCCTCGTTTCCTTCTCCGGCCTCTCCGTTGAGGAGTCCGATGGTCTTCGTGGCAAGCTTGCCGAGAAGAACGTCAACTTCCGGATGGTCCGCAACAGCCTCGCCCGTCGAGTGCTGGCCGACAAGGACATCTCGTTCCCCGAAGAAGGCGCCCTCAAGGGCAACACCGGAGTCGCGTACGGCGACGCCGAGGCAGCGGTCGACGCCGCCAAGATCTTCAACGACAAGGACGTCCGCAAGGCAGGGAAGGTGGCTTTCAAAGGCGCCGTCCTCGAGGGCAACGCCCTCGACGCCAAGGGTGCCAAGGCGCTCGCGGATCTGCCCGATCGTGACACGCTCCACGCCATGCTGCTCGGCTGCTTGGCTGGCCCATCGCGCGGCCTCGCGACCGTCATCAACGCGGTCCCGAGCAGCGTCGCTCGCGTCATCCAAGCCCATGTGGACGAGGGTTCGGACGAGTAATCGTCCGGGCTATCGCCCGCGCTGCTGTCGCCTCCCGATGAGGGAGCTTCCCAGCAGCATCCTTTCTCTCCCACGGCTCGCGCGGTCATCGCGCGCGTCGGTCCCGACCAAACAAGTCACTTTTTAGACTGCCTAACGGCATACCTCCCTAGGAATCCAACGATGTCCGAAGAAACTACCGTCGAGCTCGAGCCCGAGCTCCAGACAATCGCTGATAGCCTGGACGGCCTTACCCTCCTGCAGGCTTCGAAGCTCGTCAAGGCCCTCGAAGACAAGTGGGGCGTCAGCGCTGCTGCCCCTGCTGGGGGAGTGATGATGGCTGCTCCTGGTGGCGGCGGCGACGCTGCTGAAGAGAAGACCGCGTTCAACGTGGTCCTTGAAGCTGCCGGCGACAAGAAGATCCAGGTCATCAAGGAAGTCCGCGCCATCACCGGCCTGGGCCTCAAAGAGGCCAAGGAAATGGTCGACGGCGCTCCGAAGAACGTCAAGGAAGGCGTCACCAAGGACGAAGCTGAGGAGCTCAAGACGGCTCTCGAGGCTGCCGGCGCTACCGTCAAGATCGACTGATCTGGCTTCCCCAGGCGGGAACCCTGAGCGGGGCGACAGCGGGATGGATCCCGGTGAAGCCGCGCTGACGGGGTCCTCCAGGGGGGTCGATCTCTGCGTGCATAGGGCCCCCTGGGGCCCCGTGACGCAGGGTCCTAGACCCCCCCGGTTCATACCTGGGGATCCAAATTTCGTCTTGGCGTTTGGTTAGACCCCGCAGATCTGCCCCTTCACGGGCAATTCGCCCGGGGTGAGCGTTCAGTGAAATCTGAGCGCCCGTAGCCAAAGTTGATGCCACAAGGGTTCCGCTCGTTGCCCGACGTTCCTATTCTCATAGCCGTCGGGCTCCGTCATGGAGCTGGCAAGCCAATCGCTTGATCGCCTGGAACTCCCCGCACCGCACGTCAATTGTGACCCCCGAGCCAGCTTTGCTGTCCCGGGTCGCTGCAATTGTAGGCAGATGTAGGTCCCATCACGTCCTGTTGCGGCTCCCGCAGCACTAGCACAACTCACCGGTCAGGGGGGACCCGCCTCCCTTTCCTTTGGCAGATCATCGGCAGGCTCGCCTGAACGCTGAACTGCTTTGCAACGCGCGTTCGCTTCCTACGGAATCTGCCCCCCCTCGGATTCCTCGGCCGGCCGCGCGAAGCGCCCTCCGCCATCTCGTTCTCGGCTTGACCGTTCCTCGGACAAGTCACTCTTGCCCGTCTGGGTCGTCCGCTTCCTCTTGATTCCACTCTCCTCGCAGCTGGTTCGGGCCGCCCCTCAGGCGCCCTTGGTCCAGCTTCGAGCGAGCGAGATCGATCGGTAGTCCGCGACCTTTACGCGCAGCCCCCTGGACGCTTCTCCAAGCGCTCCACCGAGGGGGAGTCCACTCAACCCCGGGTTAGATGCGTCTGCCGGGTGAGCACTCCCTCCCGAACCCGCTCTGATTGCACATGATCGTCAACCGCACCGGCCGCATGGTCGAGCAGTCGGCTGAAGTGAGAAACTTCGGTCGAGTTAAAGAGATCGTTCCGCTGCCTAACCTGGTCGAGATCCAGACCAAGGCGTTTGAGGCCTTCCTGGCTCCGGATGTGGCATCCGGCGCCCGCGACGTGCAGGGGCTTGAGTCCCTGCTGCGCGAGATCTTCCCGATCTACTCCTACGACCGGACGATGTGCCTTGAGTACGTCGGGTACGAACTCGGTCGCCCGCGCTACGACATCGACGAGTGCCGCAAGCTTCGGATGAGCTACGGCTACCCGTTCAAGGTGCGCCTTCGTCTCGTCAAGCCCGAGCCGATCGAGGAAGAGG
>CALHGQ010000364.1 GCA_938030175.1 uncultured bacterium
GGCTGTGTTGTTTTGTGACTCCCCAACACCCTCGCTCGTTGATGACCCCGACTACCCGACGCTTGAGGCACTGGCTCGCTCGGGCGGAGCGACCCACGTCGAACAGCGGGGTCGAGGGCTACTGGCGCTCTTTGCTCAACCGACACAAGCGGTCCGGAGTGCACATCAGCTTCGGTCCGCTCTCCCGGATCTTCATCTGGGTATCAGCTTTGGCGAGGTCTACGACAACCGTGGAGAGCTGTTCGGATCGGTCGTGATCGAGGCGGCGCGGCTGCACCAGGTTGCCGATCCGAGCCAGATTCTCATCACCGGGATGGTGCGAGAGCTTTCCGGAACTGGCGACAGCGGTGTTCGTTCTCTGGGCCGGATGACTCTGAAGGGCTTCTCTGAGCCGGTGCCGGCATGGGAATCGGTTACTCCGCCTCGGGCCAAGGTCGCGAGACGTCTGATCCCTCGTATGGACATCGACATCGTGGACTCCAGCGGATTGCTGGCGAGGGTTGGAGATCGTGAGGCGGCCCGGGTTCAGGCGAGGTACCAAGCCACGGTGGTCGAGTGTGCGCAGTTGCATGGCGGTGAGATTTTCCTTCGACACGGCGACGGGTTTGGTGTTGCGTTCGCGACCCCATCCGCGGCCTGCGAGGCGGGAATTCGCCTGCTTCGAATCGTCGCCGAAGACAACCTGCATGTCGGACAATCCGCCTTCGATGTCCGAGTGAGCATCAGCTGTACCGCTGACGTCGACAACACCAAACAGGCAGCGTTGGTCGATCAGGCCGAGGCTGGCCGAGCACTCGCCGATGCCCTAACCGCCGGACTCAGCCGGGACAGGGGGATCACCTTCACCGTTGTGGGCGCCGACACGTTCCACATCGAAGTCGGCGACCTGTCCCTGCCCCTGCCACATTCGCTTGATGCGAGCGCCAGAGAGGGGCTGGTCGGTCGCTCCGGAGAGGTGGACCAGCTCAACCAAGCGTATCGTCGCAGCGCTACCGGCGAACTCGGTGTCGCCGAGGTGCCTGGAGCGCCGGGCATGGGCAAGACGACCCTCGTTGCCGCTGCGGCTCGTGCCGCTGCTGAGACCGGTGCCATGGTCCTGTTGGGAGCCTGCGACCCTGAACTCGACGTTCCGTTTGGTCCCATTCGCGACGCTCTCGCTCGGGCCGTCGAGCTGGCGCCCGACCTGTCAGGCAAGGTCGAGGCCGCCTTCGGATCTGACCCGGGCACCCCAGAGTTGCACGACAAGGCCGCCGGCGATCATCGGGAGCGGGTGTTCGAGCAGGTTGCGGCAGTGGTTGCGGAGCTTGCAGACCGACGCCCCTTGATTCTCGTGATCGACGACGCGCATTGGCTAACCACCTCCACCGCTCTCGTCATTCGTCATCTCACGGCGAACCTGCGAGAAAGCCGCCTCCTGGTGATTCTTACCTTTCGCGAATCAGAGATTGGGCACGGGCACCCCTACCGGCGCCTCAACGCCGACCTCACCGAGCTCGGCTTGGAATCGACCTCGATCACACCATCGCCTCTGGATCCTCCTGCGGTGCGCGAATACATCTCCGCTCACTTCGGTGCGCCGCTCAGCAGCGCGGCTCTTTCCCTGGCTAACCGTCTGAGTCACGACACCGGAGGCGCGCCGTTCTTCATCGGCGAGGTGGTCCGGGAACTGGCCACCAGCGCCCAACTCCGGGTGGAGGAGGGCCAGGTGGTGGTCGGCGGGTCGGTCGAGAACCTTCCGATTCCACCCACGATCCGAGGGGCCATTGTTGGTCGTCTCACCCGGCTCGACCCGTCGGTACACGAACTCCTCGCGCTCGCAGCGTGCGTGGGCCCAGCTTTTTCTCTGGATCTGCTTGCCCGGGTCCTCGATCGTCCCTTGCTGGAGGTCCTGAATTCAGTAGAAGCGGCTGCTCGCTTGGCGCTGGTGCGCGAAGGTGAGCGCGCTCGCACCTACACGTTTGCCCACGCCTTGGTGCGCTCTACGCTGCTTCACGAGGCGACCGCCACGCGCATCGCCTTCCACCACGAGGCCATCGCCAGGGCGTTCGAGGAGATCCCTGGCGACCACCTTGACGAGTTGGCCCGTCACTGGTCCGAAGCTGCGGGGCCAGAGGCTGAGAGCAAAGCCATCGAGTATCAACTCGCCGCGGCCCAGCGTGATGCCGACGCGCTGGCTTGGGAGGCTGCGGTCACGCGCTATCGGGGAGTGCTCGATCGCGTTCGCAGCAGCGCTGTGTTGAGCGATGCCGCTCGGGCTGAAGCCTGGCTCGCCATGGGCCTGGCCCAGCGAGCGGCGGGCCAGAGCGACTTCCTCGACACGATGATTGAGGCCGGGCGCCAAGCCCGTCGCGCCGAGCGTCCGGACCTGATCGCCAGGGCTGCGATCGGCGGAATGAAGCCCGGCACCTGGTTCAATAACGCCAACGAGACCAGCGATGTCATTGTCGGCTTCTGCGAGGACGCCCTCGCCGGCTTGAGTGAGGATGACCCGCTTCGGGTTGAGGTGTTGTCGATCCTCGCAACCAGCCTGGCCTTTGAGGATGCGCAGGTCCGGCGACAGGGTCTCGTTGATGAAGCAGTCTCCCTGGCCCGCCGGCTTGACGATCAACAGTTGGTGGCGTCGGCGCTGGTAGCCGAGCATCTGGCGATGTGGAACCCGGCAACCCTCGAGCGGCGCCGGCAGATCGCCGAGGAGTTGGGGCGGATCGCCCGCCGCCGGGATGTCTCGGATCTCGAGTTCCTGGCTCGGTTCTTCGATACCTCCATTCTTCTGGAGACGTGCCAGGTTGAAGCCGCCGAGCGGGAGATGGAGGCCTTGGCGCCGCTCGTTGAACGCACTGGCAACTTCTGGTTCTCGTTTCTGGTCGAGCGGATGAAGATCGGTCTCGCCATCGCCCAGGACGTTCCGGACACCGCTTCGAGGGTCGATGCCCTCTTCCTCGAGGCCGGTGACAGCCAAGCCGATGCGGCAGGCACTTGGGCGGCTCAACACGGTGGGATAGCCATCCACGAGCGGCGCTTCGGCGACATGGTTGCCTCCCTGGAGAAGGCGGCCGGGGGGCGGCTCGGTCAAGGCATCTGGAGCTATGCGCTGGTAAACGCATTGCTCGATCGAGGAGGTCCCGGCGACCGTGAGGCCGCCAGCCGTCTGGCCGACCGCCTCGTCGAGCCAAACGTCGACTTCATGTGGTTGGTAACCATGCAGATGCTGGCCGAGGCTGGCCACGGTCTGGGGCGAGGTGATCTTTGCGCGAAGGCTCTGGCCGCACTAGTTCCGTACCGGGGTCGGTTGGGGGTGATCGCATCGGGAACGCTCACCTACGCGTTGGTCTCTACCTCGATCGGTCACGCGGCCCTTGGCGTGGGCGACAGGTCGCTCGCCACAGATGCACTGGAGGAGGCCGTGGAACAGGCTAGGGGCATGGGCTCGCCGTTCTTCGAACAGCAGAGCACCGATCTTCTCGATGTGGCTTCCCGCCGGTGAGCAGCTCGACAACTGGAGATACCGGTGTGACCAGAGGATTGTCGCAGGAAGTTGTGGCCGGGGTGGCCCTGGCGCTCTCCGCTGCTGGTGTAGCGATTTCCCTCGCCACTTTGATCTTCTCCGGTCCGCTCGCGCCGGGCCTGCCTCGAGCCTCAGGTGCGTTCGTTTTCGGGGCTGCGATAGTGACCCTCGTAGTTGGCCGCCGAACGTCCGTCAGCCCGGTTGCCAGCATCGTCCAGGACGGTCCCGCGGTAGT
>CALHGQ010000365.1 GCA_938030175.1 uncultured bacterium
CAACATGGTCAACAAGGCCGCGTCGGTGAACATCGTCGTGGACGGCACCATGCCAGGCGCAGTGTCCAACCTGTCGTCGCCGAGCCACACCGTGAACCAGTGGTCGAACGACCCCACGATCCAGTGGACCTGGACGGCGGCCACGGACAGCCTGAGCGGCCTTCAGGGTTACGGCCTCTTCGAGACGACCAGCGCGAGCATTCCTGGAGCGTTCTTGGACATCGGACCGGCCACGTTCTTCACGAGCGGGGCGTACCCGTCGTCGACGGTTGGACGCTACTTCAACATCCGGTCGGTGGATCGTTCGGACAACTGGGACAACGACTTCGTCTCGGCGGGCCCGTACTTCATCGACACCACGGCACCGAGCGCGCCCACCAGCCTTGCGACCACGACGCACCCGACGGGTACGGCTCGCTGCGAGCCCACGGTCACGGTTCGGTTCACCGGCGCGAGCGACGCTCATTCTGGCATCGATGGTTACAGCATCCTGTGGAGCACGAGCGCCACATCGACGCCCAACACCACGATCAACCAGACCTCCACGACGGCGACTAGGTTCCTCGGTGTGGCAGCGTGGTACCTCCACGTGCGGACCATCGACAACGCGGGGAACGCTTCGGGCACCGCTCACTTCGGCCCGTTCATCCGGACCGCAACGTGTGGCACGGAGTACTGCTTCAGCAACCCCAACTCGTCGGGCACGGCGGCCCGGATCTCGGCCACGGGAACCGATCGTCGCGCGTCCAACAACCTGACGCTCAACGCCAGGAACCTGCCGACGAACACCCTCGGGTACTTCTTGATCTCGCCGACCTCTGGCTTCACCGCCAATCCGGCCGGGAGCCAGGGCAACCTGTGCCTTAGCGGCGGAATCGGGCGCTACAGCAGCTCGGTCCAGAACTCGGGCGGAGGCGGGATGTTCTCCCTGCTCCTCAACCTCGCGTCCGTCCCGACGCCGACGGGCAACACCTCGGTGGCCGTCGGGTCGAGCTGGCACGTCCAGGCTTGGTTCCGCGATGCCAACCCGTCCGTGACGACCAACTTCACGAGCGGACTGCGCGTCACCTTTTACTAGGCAGCTAGCGACGGGCCTGACTAGGCAGCCAGCGACGGGCGCGCAGAGCTTGACTCTGTGCGCCCGTCTTTTTCGTTGGGCTCCCCGCCCCATTCTCACGCTCACCTCATGTGGGTGACAGCGGGTCGCTGCCGCTCCTTGGGCGGTTCTTGACGCAGGGCAGCGATGGGCCCCCTTGGGCTCGCCAGGCCCCCCCCGTTCTCGTCGGGATCCTTGGCCTCTTTCGAAGGTGTTGTCTAGTCTCTTCGCCATGAGTCACATCGCCATGCTCGCGAACCCGACCGGACGGCGCGACAGCCACCACCACTCGGGGCTCGAGCCCATCCTGGAGAACAACCTTTGCTCTCTTTTGGCCTCCCCCAACGGGCCCGAGAAGTCCGAGGAGATGATCCGTCGCATCCTGCGAGCGGACCAGGGGGACCACGTGATCATCGGAGGCCCCAACCCCCCGCTCTACCGGAACCAAAACGCCCTGCGTGAGTTCGTGGTGGCACGAGAGCAGCTGCTCGAGCAGATGGGCGACGTCCGCGACGGGGACAGCGTATTCGTCTTTGGCATCAGCCTCGGCGAGCAGGTGGCCCACGTCCTGCGCACGCGCCCCAACGCGCGGATCACCGTGTGGGACCGTGACCCGTACCTGGTGCGCTTGGCGCTCACCCGCCAGGACTACGGCTCATCGCTCCGCTCTGGGAGGCTGACGATCGCCATGGGCGCCGATCTGATCGATTACCTCCCGCGGCTGGAGAGGTGCCGCGTGGTGCTGCATCCCGCCTTCCGCAGGATCTACGCGGACGAGATGCGCCTCGTGTCCGAGAGCGTGGCGGGCATCTCCCCCAGCGAAGGCCGCAAGTGGATTGGGCTCGGGATGGGAGGCGTCGTCGTCACCGACATCGCCGAGTCCTTGCGCAGCGAAGGCTACTCCGTCTTCCCGCTGGAGATCCGCCGCTGGGAGCCTGAAGAGACCAGGTACGCGATCCAGAAGCTTCACATGGAGCGCGTCATCACCGTCAACTTCGATCAGGAGGTCGCGCTGGCGTGCCAGGACGAGGGCGTCCCGCTGGTCATCTGGGACGTCGATCCGAAAACGGACCGCACCCCCATCTCCTCGCCCTCCGCCAAGAACGTGCGCGTGCTGACGCTGCGCGAGGCCAACGTCGAGACCCTGAAGGAGTCTGGTTTCACGGACGTCGGGCACCTGCCGGTGGGCGTCGACGTAGAGAAGCGCCGCCCGATGCAGCTAGAGCCAGCAGAGATCGAGCGCTACGCCGCTCCGGTCTCCTTCGTTGGGTCGAGCCTCATCCATCGTGCGCGCCGCTTCAAGCGACTCTTCCTGCAGCTCTACGCCTCCTTCGACTGCGCCGGCACGGTCACCTTTGAGGAGACCGAAGAGCGTCTTGAGTCCCTTCTGGCCGCCGAGCGCGTCGACTACTCGACGTACGTAACGGACGAGCTGGTCGAGGAGTCCTTCGGCGAGTTCCTGCGTGCGGCCCAACGCTGTGGCACCCCGGACGATCCACAGAAGTGGGTGGCCGAGATCGTTGCGTCCCACAAGCGCATCGCGTACGTCTCCGCCCTCGCCGATGAGAACATCCACGTCTGGGGCGACTCCGAGTGGAAGCGTATCGCCACGAAGAACCGGGGAATGCGCTACATGGGCGCGGCCTCGTTCGGCCATGAGATGACCCTCGTTTACAACGGTGCAGGCATCAACGTGGACGTGAACCGGATCTATCAGCCGGACGTCGTGCCGCTGCGCGTTTTTGATGTGCTGGCCTGCGGCGGATTCCTGATCGCCGAGCACTCAGACGCGCTCGACCAACTCTTCTCCGTCGGCGAAGAGCTCGAGTCCTATCGCAGCCTCGAAGAGCTCGAGCAGAAGGTGGCCCACTACCGCGCCCACCCCGACGAAGCTCGGGCGATCGCAGAGCGCGGCCTCCGCGCCGTGCGCGAGCGCCATACCATGCGCCAGCGGGTCAAGCAGCTCTTGGCGCCGCTCTAGGCAAGGGCGACAGCCCGAAGCGACACTCGGTAGAAATAGCGACGGCCATGCGTGCACACCGCATGGCCGTCGACCGAAAACTCACTTCTCATCTCTTGAGAGCGCTCCCTGTCCTGGGGGGGCCGAAGAGCTCTCTCTCACTTTCAACTGTCTCTCACTTGAAGGGTGACCGCGGCGGAGGATCTAGAAGCTAGAGCCTCGCTGCCTCGGCATGACCTTCGGGGTGGCGAGCCACCCCTTGCACAGAAGAGGTATCGGCGGCGCACCCGCCTTACCCAAGGCGAACGCGCCCGTCCTATCCCTAGGAATAACCGCGGCGTGCGAGGGACTCTGCTTAGAAAAAACCAGGGACCCGGAACGGAGTTCCGGGTCCCTGGGAGAGTCCAGAGGGCGGCTGAGGACGTCACCCCAGGCCCCATCACGGAAGTCGCTTTCTAGAGCGACTCGATCGGCGGCGTGATCTGACCGCGAAGCTCCCCGTCCGGGTTGAGCGCGGTCTGTGCCTCGATGTAGACCGTGCCGGCCTCCAGTGCGGTGAGGAACGTATCGTCGGCCGTGAAGGCGCTGCTGATCTCCAGCTTGCCGTCGGCGTTGCTGTCGATATCTGCGGTGAGGTCCACGAGGATCGCACCGACGGCGCCTGCAGCCGCGTCGCGGAGCAGAAGCCCCGTCACGTCACCGCTCAGGTTCATGGCCGAGGCGTCGAGGGTCGCGGTCGTCCCGCTGACGCGGATCGAAGCGATGCCCGTCGGGTCGAGAGTCGGCGTCGAGGACGACAGGCTGAAGCGCAGGAACTCGTAGCCAGGGATGTTGATGAAGTCTGCGCCAGCGAACATCGGGTCCATGAGGATCGCGCCGCCAGGGATGAAGCCCACGTGGACCGTCACGTTGGCCCCCTCGACGGTTCCGGTGTCCGGGTCAGTCTGACCGAAGAAGGCCGTGTTCGTCGGGTCCTCGTCGTTGACCTCGGTGCCCGCATCGCGGGCGCTGTCAGCCACGAAGTCCACTCCGGTGAACGAGCCACCGCTGAACAGCTCGTGATCCGTCTCGCCAGCGTTGGCGACAAAGGCGTCGTTGCTCGGGATCACCATGCTCGCCCAGGAGAGGTGCGAGTTGGTGAGCGCGGCGGGATCGAAGCGGAACGAGCCCGAAACGACCTCGCCCGGAGCGATCGGGCCTGCGGCCCCCGCGAGGACCGTGGCGGTGGCCCCTGGGATCGCGGTGCGGAGCGCGTCGCCCAGCGGCATCGCGGTGCCGTCCTCAGCGATGCGCTCAAGCTCGGCGCTCGCCGGGGAGTTGAGGTCGTAAATGTCGAAGGTGCCGTCGTGGAAGCCCACCCAAACCGGGGTCTGGAACGTCCCGTTGGCACGCGCTGCGTTCTGAACCGTCACCGTCACCGTCTCACCGGCGATCGGGGGCGTCACGTTCGCGCCCGTCGACATGGCTGCCGTCGAGGCGTTGTTCGCTCGCACCTGACCGCGCACTTCGCCCATCGGGTTCATGTCGGTGTGCAGGTTGAAGTACATGTTGCCGGCGCGCAGAAGCTCCAGCTGCTCGTCGGTGATCGGCACCGAGCCCGACGCGGTGGTCACGCCGCTCTCGTTCACGTCGATCAGACCCATCAGGTCGATCTCCACGTCGCCAGTGGTGCCAGCCGCCCCGCGGTGCAGGTGCAGCAGCGTGGCCGGTCCTGAGAGCTGGCCGACCGCGAGGTCGATGTTGAGCTCACCGGTGACCGCATCGATCCTCGCGACGGCCGTGCCAGTCGGCTCGGCGATGTCACCCGTTGCGTCAGCAATGTCGATCTCCAGCACGGTGTACGGATCCACCGTCTCGAAGTCCGCGCCGGCGAACATCGCGTCAGAGAGGATGTTGCCACCGGGGATGAAGCCGACGTGGTTGCCGACGACGCCGCCCTCGTCGGTGCCCGTGTTGGGCGCCATTTGCCCGAAAAAGGCCGTGTTCGTCGGGTTTTCGTCGTTCGTCTCGGTTCCGGCGTCGAGCACTTCGTCCCCTGCCACAACGATGGTTGAGGCCTCGAAAACGCCCGCGTCGGAGAAGATGCGGTGCTCCATCGGGTCACCGTTCGCCACGAAGGCGTCGTTGCTCGGGATCACCATCGTGGCCCAAGAGAGAAAGCGCGATTCGGCCGCGCTCGGGTCCAGGCGGATCACCGTGGACTGGGTCTCGTTCGGGGCGATCGGGCCGTCAGCGGGGCCGAACGTTCCGAGGACGACGTCCGCCGTGGACGTTCCCGCAGCCGCGTCGAAGTCCGCGCCCAAAAGAGCGGCGCTGCCGTCCTCTGCGAGGCTCTCGAGGGCGGCCGAGGCCGCTTCCCCGCTGTTGTAGATGTCAAAGGTGCCGTCGTGGATGCCAAGCCAAACGGGCGTCTGGAACGTGCCGAAGGCCGGCGCCCCGTTGGTCACCGTCACGCGGACGGCGGCGCCAAGCGTGGCGTTGTTGACGGTCTGGGCCCGGTTGAGGGTCGAGGTGAAGGCCGTGGACGTGTTCGGGACGAGGATCGGAGTGCTGTCATCGTCGCTGCTGCAGGAGGCAGCGATCATCGCGACGACGGCGCAGGCGCCGACAAAGGGCCCTTGGGGCCCTGAGAGAGGGGCTGACTGGCGTGGAGAAATGGAGGAGCTCATGGGTTCATGGAGAACGGTGTGCGGAGAAATCATGCGTTACGAGGCATAGGAGCCCCCCAGA
>CALHGQ010000366.1 GCA_938030175.1 uncultured bacterium
CTCGGACAGGTCGAGGCCCAAGGTGCTTAGGGACTGGGTGGCCCGCTCGTTCACGGACCGGATCCTCTCTGCGGTGGACGGGAGGAGGAAGGTGCTATAGCGGGTCCATTCGGGGTCGGACTCCGCTTGGATCCAGTCGCTCCAACCCTCCGCGCGTAGGGGGCGCTGGGCGGTGGGGATCAGGTCTTCTTCGGGGCTGTCGCTCCCGTAAAAGAAAGTCTGCCATGAGCCCCGGGAGATGACGCTCCCAGCGATCGCGACCTCGAAGGTCGCGAGGTCCTCGGTCAGTGCGGCTCGGGCTCGTTCGATGGCCGCTTCCTCGGACGGGGTGGAAAGGCCAGAGGCGCTCGGTGAATGGAGCGTTGCCCCGACCACGAAGAGCGTGTTCGTTCCCTGCGGGCGCGCCTCACGGTCGAAGAGGGCCAAGTCGCAGCGGATGGATGCCGCGGCCCCGTCAACTTCCGCGTCGTAGGTCATCCAGTGGGGAAGAGCCTTCTGCATACCAGTTAGAAGAGCTCGGTGGTGGAGGCTGGTCCGTAGGTGGTGAGCATCTCCTGGTACCACGCCATCGTTTGGCGAACGTGGCTCGCGTGGGCGATCGGGCCCCAGAGAATGCTCAGGGTGCGCCTTGTGGCGGGCGACGTCTTGGTGCCGTGGGAGTCCTTGACCGCGTTGGCGATGGGCCCCGTGGCGTCAAAGAGGCAGAGTAGCCCCTTCAAGCCGATTTCTTGTCCGCTGGCGTTGAAGATGTAGGCCTCATCGCCCGCGACCTTGACCTCGTAGGGGGCGGTGGCTCGATCCAGATCGACCACGCTGATAGGGAGGCCGCTGTGCACGCTGACTGCGTTGCAGGCATCCACCGCGAGGTTGATCGACGGGATTTTTCCTTCGCCCCGTGCACGCACCAGATATTCGGCTGAGGGCTTCCCACGTCCCGTCGGCTTGTGTCCCCCGTGGCGTAGCACGTCGCGGACGTCCTGCCTGAGGAGCTCGCGCTGGTCGTCGTCTAAAAGGGGCGGTCCTAGGCCCGGACCTGGATCACCGGGCGCGGCCGCTTGGTGCCAGGCCAATAGCTCTGGGGGGCTGGTCAGCTCCCCCAGGGGGCTTGAGAACTCCGTGACGAAGGCGGCCTGTTCGAGCAGGGGGTGGGGCGCGTAGTCGAGCATCGTGGGCCTACGGTAGCGCCTGTACGCGCCACGCGTCAGCCCTCGATGCCTCTCGGGCGGGTGGACCCCCGCAATGGCCCGTCTAGCAGGCGACGCCGTTGCGCACGGCGAACCGGATCAGCTCGGCTGTCGACTTGACGCCCAGCTGCTCCATCATCTTGTACTTGTGGTACTCAACGGTCTTGCGTGAGAGGTCGAGCTCCCCTGCGATCTCCTTGGCGATCTTGCCTTGGACGAGTCCCTCAAGGATGTGACGCTGGCGGCTGGAGATGCGTTCGAGCGGCACAGGCTCGCTGGCCTGCTTCGACTGCGCGAGCCCCTTCGAGGCACTGATGATGTCGACCGCCAGCGCCGGGGAGATCCAGCGTTCGCCCCGAAGGGCCCCTTTGATCGCAGATATGAGCTCTGAGGAGGCTGCGCGCTTGAGGACGTAGCCGTCGATGCCGAGCTCGAGAGCCTCCAGCGCGTACTCCACGTCTTCGTGCATCGTGAGGACGACGACCTTGCAGTCGATCCCACGCTCTTTCAAGGTTCGTACCGCGTCCACTCCTGTCATGCCGGGCATCGAGTAGTCGGTGACGACGATATCGGGTGCGGTTTCGGACACGAGGTTCACCAGGGTGTCGCCGTCGGCGGCGGTGCCGATCACGTCGAACTGCGTCTGGAGGAGTCGTTTCAATCCCTCCAGGAAGATCGGGTGATCGTCAGCGAGCGCGATCTTGCACCGCGTTTCTGACGGGGTGCCCTCACCGGCGGACGGGGACGCTGAGGGAGGAGGCGAGGGCGTCTCACTAGGGGGACTCGGGGTGGGCGGTCCCGGCGAGGCGAGGTCGCGCGGTGCGGCTTCTTGCGGAACGCCGCTGGGTGAGTTTGGCATGGTGTGTCAGTGGGTGTGCGCCGCGTGGCAGAAGCGGCAGTACAGCGAAAGTGCGGTGCGAGTCGTCGCGACGTGAGCGCGGGAAGCGGACTATTGCGACTCGGTAGAGCGGATTGAGCCTGGGAAGGGGCAAGCCGCTACCTCACGACTAGACGACGGCACGCGAGGCGTGTCAAGGCCGACGGAGTCCAGGGGCCAACCTGGGCACTGAGTCCTAGGGACGGCACTTCGTGAATCCTGGGAATCACCCTAGCGCGTCTTCCTGGGACCTAGTGTCGTGGGCGTCGCTCCTTCGACTTCGCCCTGGGATTCGTTGCTTGTTTGCCGAGCTTCCGCATAGTCGGAGCGTAGTGTTCATTGTCCCAATGGAAGGCTCCCGTAAAACCCGTCGTTGTCAGGAACGTACCCCACGGGGATGGATCGGCGCTGCTGTCTGGGGCATGGTGATCTTTGTCGGTTCGCAAGCATTGTCGTCTGCGAACTCGCTTCTGAAGCTCCCGCAGGTTGGTGAGCTTGGCAGCTACTCCGCCGCGTTCTCTGAGGACCTCTTCGCCAAGGCACGCATCACGACGTACGGACTGACGCAGGGGCTGCCGGGCCTCTCCCTCAACGCGCTAGAGATCGACTCCGACGGACTGCTCTGGATCGGCACAACGAGCGGACTCTTCTCCTACGACGGCTCAGACTTCCGGGCACTCGCCGACGAAGATGGCAAGCTCGAAGGCGGGCAACGCATTAGCGCGCTGCACCGCGATCGCCAAGGCGCGCTGTGGATCGCCGTAGCGGATGGGCAGCTCGTTCAATTCGTCGACAGTCGGGTGGTTGTCCCCGAGGGATTGGCTGGCGTGACCGCTGTTCAGTGCATCCTCGAAGCGAGTGACGGGAACCTCTGGTTCGGAGGAATCAAGGGGCTCTACCGTCTCTCCCCCGAGGGCGTTGTGGAGCGTATCCGTCGCCCCGTAGTCGCGGATGCTGGCGCGCAAGCGCGCACGACGTCAGGGGCCAGCTCGGCTCCACGAGAAGTGGTTGAGCCGCTCAACGCAGGCTTCCTCGTGGAGGACCCCGCGGACGGTTCCGTCCTCGTCGGAACGAGCAAGGCGCTCCTTCGCTGGACCGGCGGCAACGGGCTAGAGGTCGTGCACGATCAGCGCCGGACCGGTGTGTTCTTCGATGAATCGCAGAGGCGCTGGGAGCTCTCCACTTCGGGCGCGATCTACCGTGATGGCGAGCAGCAATTTTTTGCTCTGATGCCCGCGGGGCAATGGTTGACCGTGGAGCCGATCGGAGGCGGGCGACACTTCATCGGTGCTTCGAACGGGAACTACGTTTTCTCATTGGAAGATGGCTCGCCGGAGCTTCGGAAGCTCGACATCGAGAAGCCGATCCGGGCTCTCGTTTCGGACCGGCCAGGCTGCGTTTGGCTCGCGACGCTCAGCGACGGGATGCTCCTCGTTGAGGATCGAGACCAGTTCGTGATGGAGCCGCCGGTCCAGGGCGCGGGGCGGCCGGTCCGGGAGGTCATCCAAGTGGATTCCGAGCGTGTCCTCGTGAACCGTTCGGAGGACGACGGTGTGCTGCTCGTGACGCCGTCTCGTGCTCCCGGGCGAGGATACCGCTCAGAGTTCTTCCCCGCAGAGCCCGGCGTGCACGCGCGGACCCACGACGCCTGCTTGTCCTCGACGGGGGAGATCCTCGTGGCTACGGCCGCTGGTCTGGGTCGGCTTTCCGGCGGCCGAATCGAAACGCTTCAGGTGGGCGCGGCCGCGATGGAGAGTCTCGTCAGCACCGGCGACGGGTTCTTGTGGGGTAGGCAGAAGCGCCGGCTCGTCGAGATGTCGGAGGATGGGCGTCCCACCGGGCGGTCGATCGCTTCACGCGGTCGATGGAACGAATCCTGTCTCTTGGACGGACGGGAGCTCTACCTCACCGAGCACGGCACGCTCTTCGTTTGTAGCCTCGACTCGCTGGAGAAGACCGAGGTGTTCAGCTCTGAGGGGTCATGGCTTCGAACGCTCTACCTCGACGCGGAGGGCGGCCTTTGGGTGACGACCTACGGGGACGGCCTCTATCGCCTGCGCCGCGACGGCCGGCTCGATCACTGGTCGATCGCCGATGGACTTCCCGACCCATTCCTCGGATGGATCGGTGCGGTCCCAGGGGATCTTGGGGCGTCGAAGCTCTGGATCAACAGCAACAGCGGGGCGATCTGCGTAGCGCGCGAGTCCCTCGACGCGGTCGCGGAAGGGAGCGCCGACCTTCTAGACTGCCGGGTCGTTGGCTCCGACGAAGCGAGCGGCATCGGTGGTGCTGCCACCAGAGATGGCACCGTGGTGCTGCCGACGATGGGCGGCGTGATCGCCGTGAGCTCGGCCGTTGCCGATCGGCGGCCCGCGCCTCCTCGAGCGATCCTGCGCGCCGTCCACGTGGACCAGAAGTCGGTCCGGCCCAGCGAGTCGATACGTGCCGTGGGGGAGACGGATCTCGAGTTCTTCTACGACATCGTCCACCTCCCTTCTTCCCACCGGGTCGAAACCCAGTCGAGGCTCATCGGCCACGAGGAAGAATGGACGAGCGGTCGCGGTGAGCGATCCAAGCGCTACACGAACATCGACGAGGGAACCTATCGTTTCGCGCTTCGCGCGCGCGGGTCCTCGGGCGCTTGGAGCGACGAAGTCAGGTCGCGCGAAATCGTGATCCGCCGGCACTGGTACGCGCAGCTTTGGTTCCGTGTCTTGTCGGTCTTTGGCCTCGGAGCTCTGGCTGCGCTCGCCTTCCTCATGCGGACTCGGGCGCTGCTGGCGCGGAGCCAGCTCTTGGAGGACGAGATCGAACGTCGGGAAACGGCCGAGCGTGAGCTCCTCGGCCAGCGCCGGCAGTTCGAGAGCGTCCTGGAGGGAGCCCACGATGGGATCTTCGCGTTCGATGCGAAGGGGACGATCCTCTACGCCAACCCGGCGATGCATTGGACCTTCGGCGCCGCGTCGGCGGACATCGTGGGGGCGAAGCTTGAGTCGCTAGGGATTCCCGGCCTGAACGACGAAGCGTCGCTGAAGGAGCTCGTGTCCGCCTCGGAAGTTCGCCAGCGTTGGAAGACCCTGGAGGCGAGCGCCCGCCGTATCGACGGCGAATCGTTCGACCTAGAGGTCTCCATCGCCTCCGACGTGAACTCCGACGATGGCTGCTTCGTGGGGATCGTCCGTGACATCAGTGACCGCAAGCAAATGCTTGAGCGCCTTCGGCGGAGTGAGGAACGGTATCGTCGCCTCTATCAGACCGTCCCGATGGCGATCATCGTTTGGCGCCCGCGGCTCAAGATGCTGGAATGGAACCAGCGTGCGACAGACCTCTTTGGCTGGAGCATCCGTGCTGGCGCCCCAGCCGTTCAGCCGAACGATGTTAACCTCTACGGCATCATCGACGGCGAGGTGGGCATTGACGCGATGCGGTCCTCCGTTCGCCGAGTTTTGAACGGTGGACGCGACTGCGTGGAAACGGTGCGCACGCGTGTGGCGCGGGGCGAGGTGCGCAATTGCCGGTGGCACCTTGCGCCACTCATGAAGTCGAACGGCAAGGTCTGGGCCTTTATCTCGACGGTGGTCGACATGAGCCAGGAAGACCGGGTGAACCGTGACTTCCAGGCGCTCAGGGGACAGCTCGCCCGCGCAGAAGAAACGGAACGAGCGCGGATCGCGCGAGAGCTGCACGATGACCTTTCCCAAAGGATGGCCGCGGTCGCCCTCGATCTGCAGATGAGTGAGAGCCGGATCGCCGACCTAGGCGAGCCCGATCTGGCCGTCGCGTTCCAAGAGCTTCGGGTCAGCGTCGAGTCGGTCGCCACGGACGTCCACTCTCTGTCCCGGCAGCTCCACCCCACGGTGCTTGACGATCTCGGGCTCCTCTCCGCACTGCGTTCTGAGTGCGCACGGAGAGCTAAGCGAAGCGGGGTAGAGATCACCTGCGAGGGCAACCTCAAGCACGGCGAGCCCAGCGGGGCAACGGGCCTGGCGCTCTTCCGCGTGGTGCAAGAGGCGCTTCAGAACGCGCTGACCCACGGGCATCCGACCCGCGTCGCTGTCGTGATCTTCCAAGACGGCAACCAGCTGGACCTGACCGTAGAGGACAACGGCGGCGGCTTCTCCCTGCCGAGGAAGAAGCCATCCGAGTCCAGCGTCCGAAGAGGCATCGGCTTCGCGAGCATGCGCGAGCGCATGACCCTCGTGGGCGGAGATCTGCGGGTCAACACGATGCTGGGAACGGGAACGGTCGTGCGCGCCGTCGTCTCCTTGGCGCCGCTCCGGGCCGGTGAGAAACTTGTTTTCCCACCTGATTCCAACGAGATCATCCCGCGGCCGCCGTCATCACCCAGTGTTCCTGAGACCACGGGCGATCCCTCGGACAGTCTCCACTAGGAGCCGCTCAAGGGTCTCGTCCTCTCGGCCCGTGGCTCTCCACTTTGCGAGGCAATCGACCTGCACGAGGCTCATCGGGTCCACGTAGGGGTTGCGCAGTCGAATCGAGCGCTGAAGCGTCGGGTCTCCATCGAGGAGCTCGGCGCCCTCACGGATGCGCAGGATCAGATCCACCGTGCGGTTGAACTCCTCGAGGATCGTCGGGAACATGCGCTCCCCAACTGAACCGCTGAGCTTCGCGTAGCGCGCCGCAATGTTCATGTCGGCCTTGGCGAGGACCATCTCCACGTCGCTGATGAACGTGTTGAAGAACGGCCAGCCCTGGGCCATCTCGCGAAGGACTTTGATCCCGTGCTCGGCTTCGATCGCGGCGAGTCCCGTCCCGACCCCGTACCAACCTGGGAGGATGACGCGTGCCTGCGTCCACGCGAAGACCCAGGGGATCGCGCGCAGGTCGCCCACCCCGCGCATTGCGCGCCGCTTGGCCGGGCGACTGCCGATGCGCAGGCGCTCAATGACGTCGATGGGGGTCATCGTTTGGAAGAGCTCGGGGAAGTCGGGATCGTCGTGAACGAAGGCGCGATAGTGGGCCCGACTGGAGGTCGCCATCAGGTCCATCGCACCGACCCACAGGGGATCGGGGGTCGGCGGCGTGTCTCCGGTGGCCATGCGTTGGATGGTGGCGCCGAGCATCAGCTCGAGCGTGCGCAGCGCGTTGCCGCGAAGGCCGAACTTGTCATGGATGACCTCGCCCTGTTCGGTCGTGCGCGCGCGAGATGCGATCGCGCCCTTCGGGGCAGCCATGAACGCCGCGCGGGGCTTGCTTCCGCCGCGGCTGGCGGAGCCTCCGCGACCGTGGAAGAAGCTCACGCGCATGGCGGTGTCGGCTGCGGCTTCCACCATGGCCGCCTGGCCCTTTTGCAGGGCCCAGCGCGAGGCCGTGATGCCTCCGTCCTTGTTGCTGTCGGAGTAACCCAGCATGACCAGCTGCTTCCCTCCGCGCTGGGCAAGATGCTCTGCGTAGGTTTCGTTCTTCGCGAGCGAAGCGAGGACCTCGGGGCCGCGCTGTAGGTCGTCGACGGTCTCGAAGAGCGGGACAACGTCGAGGGGCACGCGCCCGTCTTCATCAACGCAGCCGCCCGCGCGGGCCAGCGCCAGGATCGCGAGCGCGTCGTCGGGGCCCTGCGCCATGCTGATGACGAACGTTCCGACGGCGTCGGACCCGTGGCGTTCCCGGGCTGCCTGGAGCGCGTCGAAGACCTCTAGAGTGCTGACGGCTTCGTCCGACGGATCGGCCCCGGAGTCCGATTCGATCGCGCCGGACTCGAGTGCCTTCGTGATCAAGTCGGTGCGCTGCTCCCGCGGCTTGTCCGAGAAGGCGCCGTCACCCAATAGCTCGCCGATCACGCGCCGGTGGACCTCCGCGTCCTGTCGGCAATCCAGGTGGGCGAGGTGGAAGCCAAAGGTGGCCACGCGGGCGAGCAAGCGCTCCAGAAGCTTGAGCCCGGCCTTTTGGCCTCGCTGCTCGTCAAGGCTCGCGCTCAGCACACCCAAGTCCGCGCTGAATTCCTCCGGCGAGCGGTAGCGATCCTCACCTTCCTCACGCGTCGCGCCCAGGCGAGCGTGGATCCCCTGGAGTGCCAGTCGGTACGGCATGTCGAGGTAGCGCTCAGGCAGCGCGTCGTAGGCGGCCGGGAACGCTGCGCGGTAGCTCTCCACCAAGGCATGGACCCCTTCGCTCGCGGAGACGCGGGACGAAGACTGCGAGAGGTGCCGGAACAGCTCTTCGACCTCCCGGCGATAGCGCTCGACGACGAGGTCGAGGTGCCGCGCTAGCGTCGCGCGAATCGTCGCTGCGCCGACGGCTGGGTTGCCGTCCATGTCGCCACCGACCCAGCTCGCGAAGCGCGCCATGGGAGATTCGAGGCTGATCTCGCGGCCGTAGGCCATCTCGAACGCGCGCCGCAGCTCGTCGTTCAGCGCGGGCACGATGCGGTAGATCACATCGGACAGATAGAACAGGACGTGCTCCACCTCGTCGCCGACCGTGGGCTTCGTATGCAGCTGCTCCTCGGTTTGCCACCCGGTGGCGATCTCGAGGACGACCTTCTCCTCGTTCGCCTCGATCTCCTCTGGGGTCAGCGTCTCTCTGTGGAACCTCTCCATGAGGAGGCGCGCGATGCGCTGCTCCTTGCGCAGAAGAGTCCGGCGCACCGCTTCTGTGGGGTGAGCGGTCATCACGGGCTCGACGACCGAGCCAAGGATCGCTTCTTCCGCGTCGTCCGCCGAGATCCCGGCGTTCTTCAGCTCGAGCAGCACGTCGCGCAGCCCGCCCGGCTGGGGCTCCCGCGCACGCAGGCGGTCGGTGCGGCGCCGGATTCGATGGACGCGCTCGGCCATGTTGACGAGCCCGAAGTAGGCAGAGAAGGCCCGCACGAACTCGAAGCCCTGGGTTGGCTCCATTTCGGCCAGGATGGCGCCCAGGCGCTCGCTGGCCTCGGCGTCGCCCTTACGCCGTCTGCGGCTCAGCTTGCGGGCCACTTCGACGCTGGGGAACAGGGTCTCGTCACCGAGTTCCTGGAGCAGCTTGCCGAGGAGCCGCCCCAGCCAGCCGACATCCCGGCGCAGGGGGAGGTCCTTCTCGGGGAAGGAGATGCGGCCGTCGTCGAGGGTCGTGGGTGGCTTCGTGGCTGACATGGGCGGCAGCCTAACCGCTACGAGGAGATGCGCTTGATGAGATCCGTGCTGGAGTGCGCTTTTGGATCTCCGGCGATCGCAATTCGGCCGCCGTAGGCTTCGACCACCGAGCGTTCAGGGACGGCTTCCGCCGTCCAGTCGGTGCCTTTGACATGGACGTTGGGCCGCAGCGTCTCGAGCAGATCGTGGGCCGTCGGTTCGCCGAAGCTGGTGACGAAGTCGACCCCGGCGAGCGCGGCGATGACCTCCATTCGCTCCTCGAGCGGGACCAGCGGGCGCCCTTCGCCCTTGTTCGCCGTGACGCTAGCGTCGTCGTTGAGCGCGACGACGAAGAGATCGCCGTGCTGCGCACCCTCGGCGATGAGCCGGATGTGCCCGACGTGGAGGACGTCGAAGCAGCCGTTGGTCATGGCGACGGTGCGGCCGGCGTGCTGGGCTTGGAGGAGCTTTGCCAGGTCCGTGTAGGACGGGATGATCTCTGCGGCCATCGGACTATTTAGCGAGCCCCGTTCCGACGGCGCTCACGAGATCGTCCACGGCGGAGACCATGCGCTCCGGCGTGATCCGCGTCATGCAGCGGTGATCGATGGGGCAGAGTCGCAGTCGGCACGGGCGGCAGTCGACGTCCTCGATGAGCACGCGCTGGCGCTCGAGATGGTGCCGCGTGTGTCCGTCTTCGGTGGGTCCGATGGGCACGACGACCGGGAGCCCGAGGGCCACCGCCATGCTGCGCGGACCTGTGTCGTTGGAAAGAGCGATCTCGGAGCGCTCGAGGAGCGCAGCGAGCTGGGAGAGCCTAAGCGTGGGGTCGATGATCAGGTGGATGCCGTGCTTTGAGTGCTTGGCGACGGCGTGCCCGATGGCTTCCTCCCCGGGGCCAGGTGCGAGGACCGTTTTCCAGCCGCGCTGTTCGTAGAGCGTGTCGCACGCGGCCGCGTATTGATCGGGCGGCCACATCTTCGCCGAGCCAAAGGCGGCTCCGGCGATGACGGTCACGATCTTGTCGCTGGGCTCGATCCCGACGCCCTTGAGTCGTTCTTGGATCGTTGCGCGAGCCTCGTCGTAGATCGGGGTTTCCATCTCGTCGCCCGCGTCGGGGATGCCGAGCATGCGAGTGATGTTGAGGTAGCGCTGGATCATGGAGAACGCGAGGAGTTTCCCTTCGTCGTCCTTAGGGCGCGGGATGTCGTGGGTGAGCAGCGAGCGACGGAGGAAGCCGCGTCCGTAGCCGGCGCGCACGGGGATTCGGGCGAGGAAGGGGGCGGCGGCGACGCGTTCGGACTCGCCGAAGAGAATGGCCCAGTCGAAGTTTTCCTTCTTGAGCAGCCGCGACCGGCCCCAGATGTCCTTGGGCTTCTGGCCGGGGTCTTCGAGATACCGATCCACCGACGCGAGCCCGACGACGAGGTCAGCCTGGTAGTCCTTGCCCTCGACGACGATTTCGGCGTCGGGGAACGCGCGGCGCACGGCGCGCATCGCGGGGGTGCACATGACGACGTCGCCGACCCAGCTAGGAAGCCGTACGAGGATCTTCTTGGGGCTAGCGACGTGCTTTGGGATCGGCTTCTGATTCGCCATAGGGGCCCATTAGTAGCAGGCGAGCCCTTGGCGGCGAAGAAGCAAGTGTGGGCGGTGGGGAGCCAAGCCAAGAAACGTGGGTCAGCAAGCCGTTTTGGGTCGTGGCTCAAGCCACGCGTCGGGCGCTTCGCGCCGACGGCCGGTTGACGGTACCGGGAGGACGGCGTGGGGTAGCGCGGCGTGGGGTGGCTGCTCAAGCCGACTTGGGTCGTGGCACAAGCCACGCGTCGGGCGCTGCGCGCCGACGGCCGGTTGACGGTACCGGGAAGACGGCGTGGGTTAGCGCGGCGTGGGGTGGCTGCTCAAGACGGCTTGGGTCATGGCACAAGCCACGCGTCGAGCGCTGCGCGCCGACGGCCGGTTAACGGTGCCGGGAAGACGGCGTGGGGTCGCGCGGCATGGGGTGGCTACTCAAGCCGGCTTGGGTCGTGGCACAAGCCACGCGTCGGGCGCTGCGCGCCGACGGCCGGTTAACGGTACCGGGAAGACGGCGTGGGCCGGCGCGGTACCGGGAACGACTCAAACCAATGCAAGTGGAGCCGAACCGAGCGATCGCCGTGACAGTGCAGTATCTCT
>CALHGQ010000367.1 GCA_938030175.1 uncultured bacterium
TGACGCCCATCTCACGTACCCGCTCCTGCACCGACATGAGCACGGTGTTGGCCACGAGGGAGAGCACCACCACGACGCACGCCAAGGCGAGGTATCGACCGAAGCGAAGGATCTCCCGCAGATCACGCGTGGCGCTCTCGAGGTAAGCGACCCGCGGCCGTGTATCCGTCGGCTCCTCCGCCGTCGCAAAGAGGCCATCGATCTCCGCTGCCACGCGCTCCACCTCCGCGTCCTCCGACGCGAGAACCTCGAACTGCGTCACGGTTCCAAGGCGGTTGACCGGACCGGCGCGCTGCAGGAACTCTAGATGCGTGAGGATCAACGACTCGTGGGTGGATTCCTCTGACTCAAAGATTCCGACGACGCTGACGTCGATGTCGCCGAAGCGAAAGCGGTCGCCCACGCTAAGCCCTTTGCGAGCCGCGAACTGTGCGCCGACGAGCGCGGCGTCCTTCTGGCGCTCGAACTGTGCAGCGTCCCCTGCGATCAGTTCGATGCTGCGCTGCGCTAGCATCTCATCCACGGGCGCGCCCTGAAAGGTCACGAGATCGAGGCTCGCACGGCAGTTGTTCAGGTAGACCTTGACGGGCAGCACTTGGCTCACGCCCTCGACGCCTTCGATGCGGCGCGTGTAGGACTCGGGAAGGAACGATGTCTGGGGGCAATAGCGATTCTTGCGGAACACCACGAGCGTTCGCGCGGCGTCCGTGGACTCCATGGCCCGCGCCATCCCCGTCCCAAGGCTCTCGACGAGCACCAAGAGCGCCAGCGCGCACGCCACACCGAGGATGGTGAGCGCCGTGCGGCCCTTGCGTCGCTTCAGGTTCACGAAGATCAGCCGAAGGAACCTCAAGGCGCGCTCTCCTGCTCTTCCACGGAGAGAAGCTTGCCCTTGTCGAGTCGCAGGACGCGCTTCCCGTAGCTGGCGGCACGCGGATCGTGGGTCACCATCACAATCGTCTTGCCGTGTTCCTCGTTGAGTCGTCGGAGCAACGTAAGGACGCCCTCCGCGCTGACGGAGTCGAGGCTACCCGTGGGCTCATCCGCGACGATCAGGTCGGGATCGGCGACGATCGCGCGAGCGATGGCCACCCGCTGCTCTTGGCCTCCCGAGAGCTGCTTGGGCAAGTGACGCGCGCGGTCGCCCAGCCCCACGGCCGTCAGCGCCAAAGCAACCCGCGCGTGCCGCTCCTTCCCGCGATGACGATGGAGCCAAAGGGGCATCTCGACGTTTTCGTAGGCGGTCAGCACAGGCACGAGGTTCGCGCGCTGAAAGACGTAGCCCACCGTGAGCGAGCGCCACTTAGCGAGCTTGCCCGCGCGGGTTCCGCCGACGTTGAGGCCGCCCACCGTGACCGTTCCTGCCTGGGGACGATCGATACCCGCCAGCAAGTTGAGGAGCGTCGTCTTGCCCGACCCGGAGGGTCCGAGGAGCACGACAAAGTCCCCCTGCTCGATGTCGAGGTCGACCTCTCGAAGCGGCGTCACCTCGTGCTCGCCCTTGGAGTAGGTTCGCGTGACGCCGCGTAGCTCGATGAAGGTCATGGGAGGTCCTCCACGACCTTGACGGCCGTTGGCGCGGCGCCGTCGCTGCTCGCCGCCAGCGTCCCACGGCCGCCGTCCACCACTTTGTCCGTCAGGTTGATCCCGCGCCGGATCTCCACCCACTCCCCGGACTTTCCGTCGGGCGTCGCGACAGCGGCCCCCACCTCCACGCCCACGCGGCGAGCTTTGCTCTCCACCGGATCGAACAGCCAAACCCCGTCACCGTCGATCACCCGGCGCGGCAGTGCGACCCGCAGGCCCACGGTCTGGGGCGCCGCCATGGACGAGCCCGACGGCGAAGACGATTCCTTGCCGTCCCCGCCGTCCGTAAAGAAGCGCACCTGGGTCAGCATGTCCGGCCGCAGAAGCCCATCGGCGTCGACGACGCGCACCTGGGCCTCCAAGGTGACCTTCTGAATGTCGGCTTGCTCGACGATGCGGATGACCTCGCCCTGGTAGGGCTCACCCGGGCGAGCATCCGCCAGGATCTCTGCCATCTGCCCGACGCGCACCTGGCCGATCTCGTCTTGGGGTACGTCGACTCGAACGCGCAGGGAAGCGGGGTCGAACAGCGAGCACACCGCCTGCCCAGGGTTGAGGGTTTCGCCCGCCACCACGAGCCGCTCGAGCACCACGCCGCCCGAGGTCGTCACGACCTCCGTCCGTTCCAGGGCGAGCGCGGCCGTCGCGAGCCTTGCTTCCGCCGAAGCGAGTAGCGCCTCTTCGTGCGCAACGGCCGCGGCCGTCTCATCCCTGGCGAGACGATCGGCGAACCGCAGGCGCAGATCAGCCTGCGCGCGCTCGTTGGCAGCTTTCGCCGTCAAGGCCGCGCTCCTCGCCAGCTCCGCCTGGGCCTTCAGCGTGGCGAGCTTGGCCTTGGCGACCTCTAGCTGAGCCTCCGCGATCTCAACCTGACGCGCGCCCGCAGCGCCCGCCGCGTCGAGCTCACGCTGGACGATGACCTCGCTCTCCGCGAGGGAAACCAGCGCGTTGCCCTCGGCGATGGCCTCGTCACGCAGCTTCACCTCAGCCTCGCGGCCGCTTTGCTGGGCACTCGCGGACTGGGCCGCCTCCGTGACGTCGATCGCGGCCTCGTAGCTCTCAGCGGCCACCGTCATCCGGACCTTCGTGAGCTCCAACGCGGCGCGGGCTGTCGCCACGCTCGCCGCTGCCTCGTCGTACGCTAGCTGGGCGTCCTCGCGCACGAGCCGGGCGACAACGGCGCCGGGCTCCAGCGTCTCTGACTCCCGCACCGGCACCTCCAGCACGACACCACCCGCCAACGCGGGCACCAGAGTGGGGAAGGGATCCGGTTCGATCCAGCCCGCCGCTTGCACGGCAAGCTGCCGAGGGCCCGCGCTTTTCGTCTCTGCGTTCTTCTCGTTCGCCGCAGGCGCCGCCTCCAACCGAACGGGACGCACGAGCGTGACCTCAGGGCGCTTCTGCAACATGCCCAGCAGCGTGTCGCGCAGCACGAACGCAAAAGCCCCCACGATGAGGAGCGGCACCACGATCCGCAGCCAGCTTGGGCGCGGAGGCTCTACCTCCGCGCTCCCCCGGGACAGGCCCGCGAGATCCACGTCTCCGTCCACAAGGCTCATGGCGCTACCTCCACGGCCTCATCTGGAAGAATGACAGGCGGGCCCCATGCGCCCAAGAGATCGAGGCGCGCCAAGGCCAGGGCTTCCGCGTCGTCGATGGACCAAGTCACCGTCTCGGTGAGATGGTTGAGCGCTTTTGTCCAACCAGAGAGCGGCCCGCGGCCCGACCGAAAGACCGCCCGTGCCGCCGTCCAGTGCTCCTGGGCCGGGGCCATGGCCCGCTCCGTGGCGCCAACGCCCGCCGCACTCCTCGCGTCGAGCTCGTCCAAGCGCGCTAGAGCTTCGGCTTGCTGGACCAGAAGACCCTGCAATGACTCTTCGAAGGCTTCGATGGAGCGGTCCCGACGCTCGACGGCCGCGTCAAGCCTGCCGCGCCAACTGGAGGGAAACGGAATGGCGAGCCGCAGCACGGCGCCGATCCGTGCGCTCTCCAGATAGCCAAGGTGCGGGCCCAGTCCGATACCGGGCCATGCGCGCGACGCTGCTTCACGGACTTCCGCCTCGCGTACCGCGAAGGCCAGTCGTGCGACCCGCAGCTGAGGATGGCGCGCCACCAGATCCTCGATCGAAAGCGCCACCCGCGGCCCGCGGTTCGTCTCGAGCTCCGCCAATCCCCCCGATCCGACAGCGGCGACGTCCCCGCCCTGCTCCTCGGCCCAGTCGATAGGCATCGAGCCGGCCGCTGCCGCGAGCTCGCCGCGCGCTCCCACCAACGCGACGAGGCTCATCGAGCTAGCCCGCTCAATGCGTGCCACCTCAGCCCGCGCTAGGCGCGAGTCCGCGTCGCTCAATCGCCCGTTTCGCTCGAGGATCACGACGCGCTCTAGGTCGCGGGCCGCGTCGGCCTGCAAGGCAGTGAGTCGATCGTGCCGCGCCCGTGCCGCGACCGCCCGAATACGAGCACACTCCACGTCGAGGGTGGCTTGGAACGCTGCATGCTCGAGCCGTCCCAGGGCGAGCTGCGCTTCCGCCGAGGCGAGACGACGCTCGGCATGGGACGGCCCCAGTCCAAGGAGCCCGACAAGATCAAGGACGCCTATCGCCTCGACAAGTTCATCATCGCCGCCGAGCTCATGGTCGACAACCTGCACCGCGATCGGGTTCGGAGCACCAGCACTCTTCGCCTCAGCCAACCTAGCCGAAAGCGCCCGCCGAGCCTCGCGTACGCCTGGCGACCAAGCGAGCGCCCTCACCTTCCAGAATCCAGACTGTCCAGGCCCTGAGCGCTCTGACTCGGCCGGTAGCTGCAGCACGCTTGGCGACAACTCGATCCCGTCGAGTGCTGCCTGCAATGCGTCAGGGTTGGATCGGGCCGTGAGGGAGGCCTGAACGTCTACGACGTCTAGCCGACCCGGGGGAGGGGTCGCGCAGCTGCACAACGCGAGGCCGGCGGCTAGCCAGCAAAGGCCTAAAGGCCCACGATCGAGTTGAGTCTCCACGCAGGGAAGAGTAGCTACATTGGCCTCCCAAGACTAGCGCTCCAGCTCCCAATGGTGCCTCCCCCCCCTGCATCACGGGGTCTCTGTTCGGGCCAGCCCATCATCCGCCAGCTCGGGCAGGACGCGCGCTGCGGGCCGGTAGCCGATGTAAGCCCACACCCAGTTGATGAGGACGACGATCTTGGAGCGAAAACCGACCAAGAACATCAGGTGAATGACGAGCCAGGCCATCCAGGCGAGCCAGCCCTTGAGCTTGACCTTGCCCAGGTCAGCGACAGCGGAAGCGCGGCCGATCGTGGCCATCGACCCCTTGTCGCGATAGCGGAACGGACGTGCGGCTGGCTGCGCCCCTTGCTTTAACCGCAGCCTCGAGGCGATGGTCTTCGCAGCATGCTTGCCCATCTGCATAGCGGCGGGCGCAACACCCGGGACCTGGCTGCCGTCCTGCTCCAGGTGGGCGGCGTCCCCGAGGACAAAGACATTCGGCCTACCCGGCACCGTCAGGTCGGGCTCCACCATCACTCGCCCTGCTCGGTCGAGGGGCGCATGGAGATCTTCCAGAACCGAAGAGGCGCGGATGCCAGCGGCCCAGAGGACCGTGCGCGCGGGAATTTCCTCGCCGCCCTCCAGGGTAACCCCGTTCCCATCGATGTTCGTCACGCTTGACCCCGTACGCACGGTGACCCCGAGCTTCTCAAGCTGCCGCTGGGCGCTCGCGGAGAGTTCTTCGGTGTAAGGAGCGAGGACGCGGGGTCCCGCCTCGATCAGCATGACCTCGGTCTTTGAACCGTCGAAGCGGCGGAAGTCCCTCGGGAGGATCTTTCGGGCCAGCTCGGCCAGCGCACCGGCGAGCTCGACGCCCGTGGGTCCCGCGCCAACGACGACGAACCGAAGCCACGGCGCCTGGTCCTTGGGATCACTCAAGCGCTCGGCGGACTCGAAGGCGCGGAGCACGTGGCTGCGGATGCGCTGGGCGTCCCCAAGGGTCTTGAGGCCGGGGGCATACTCCGCCCACTCGTCATGCCCGAAATAGGAATGGGTCGCGCCCGTGGCGACGACCAGCGTGTCGTACCCGAGTTCGTCCTCGCCCATGCGGACCGTCTGGCTCGCAGGATCGAGACCCGTGACTTCACCGTAGACCACGCGCGCGTTGCGGTTCCCGCGCAGGATCCGTCGGATGGGCGCCGCGATGTCGGGGGCCGCCAGGCCGGCGGTCGCAACCTGATAGAGCAACGGCTGGAAGAGGTGGTGATTCTGGCGGTCGACGATGACCACGTCCACCGGCGCCTTCTTCAAGAGTTTCGCGACCCGGAGCCCAGCGAAGCCCGCCCCGAGAATGACCACACGATGTCGACTCCCAGCCCCACGATCCGGCAGCGCGTTCTTCATGGGATGCAGTTAGTCCACCTAGGACCCTGCGACAATGGGAATCAGCCCGAAGGCGGGCTGATTCTTCTGTGATTCTTCCGGGGAGAATACGGATGCCTTCGTCGGGCCGTTCGTTCACGGCACGAAAGCGTGACCAGGAGCCTCCGAATCCAACGGCCGCGCGCAAAGCGGCCTACTGGAAAAGGATCTCGAGCCCGTTGGAGAAGTTCGACGTTGGGTTCCCGCCTGCGTCGGAGTCGCGATACCAAGCCTGGAAGTTCCAGGTATCTCCGGCCACAGCCGACTCGAACCCCAAGGGCTGGGGAATCTGAGTGAGGTCCAGGGGAAGAGAGATCGTCCCGCCGAGACCCGACTGCTGAATCTGCCCTGCCCCGACGTAG
>CALHGQ010000368.1 GCA_938030175.1 uncultured bacterium
CATCCCGTAGCTCGGAGGTACCCAGCCACTGGGTCGCGAAGTCCTCGGCGAGCGATCGCGAGGCCGGATCCGCAAGCATGGCATCGACAATCTTCGCGGCGGCTTCCGGTCCATCGAGTTCGCCGTTCGCTGCATGGGCAAGCAGCTCCGTGCCAGGCCGCTCTCCGTGCAGGAAGAACGACAGCCGCGATGCGAGGGTGTACCCATCGTCCCGCTCTTCCACTCGGTAGAGGAACTCCTGGGAGAGGAGCGTTGCGCGCACCACGTCGCGCCACCCGTCACCGTCGGGATCCAAGGCGAGCTCCCGGCGGCTCGCGACCTCTTCATCCGTGGCCTCGCGCGAGAACGCCAGCATGAGGAACTGCCGAAGGCTCGCGGCTGCCGCCTCGTTGTCCTCAAGCGCCGCAGCTGTAAGGTCGAAGCCGCCATCCGTCTCTGGGGCGTCGAGCTGACCGACCACGTAGTCCACGCACTCGTACCAGCTCTCGTAGTAGAGCGGCGTCACAAACAGCGTGTCGCCCGTCGTGTCGAACCCATAGCCCGACGCGTCGCGCGGCAGGAACCGCTCCACGGGAACGTCGAGGCCAAACAGCCTCCGAAGCGTGCGTTTGATCTGGCGCCGGGTCATGCGCCGCAGCGTTGCGGGAGCGGGCGCCCCCTCAAGGTCGCGGGTCAGCGCTCGGACCCCTTGGATCCACTCGTCGCGCTCTGCGTCGTCGAACCCGCCGCCGGGCGTGTCCGCCGGCGGCATGAACCCCTGGCGCACCTGGGCGAAAGCGTTCGTCAGTAGCTCGAGGTGTTGGCCGGGTGCGCTGAGCGCGGACTCGAAGTCCATTCGGGCTGCGGCTGTGCTGCCCGCATCCGTTGAGCCGCGATGGCAGTCCATGCACACCAGCTCCGTTAGCTCGCGGAACCCTTCGATCTCCGGGTCTATTTCGTTCTGGGGAGCGCACAGTAGCGCGAGCGTTAGGAGGGGAGTCACGGGCTAGAGCGTACCCTGGGCCCAGCGGGTCGACACGGTGTCTGACTCAACTCCGCCCAATTCGGGAACGGGGAAGCTGTGTCGATTGACACAGCGTCCGCGGCGAGCGGCCCCTTCACCAATCGTGCGGTAGAGCAGCGTCTCGGAGGCGTATCACGACGCTCCGGCGACGGACTGCGGCCGTATACCCGTTACCCTAGGCACCATGAGATCCATCGTACTTGTCGTCGCGGCTGTCGGCTGCGTTCTCCTGGCGGGGTGCAGCGCTGTCTCTCCCGTGGTGCACAGCGGCGGCCCTGTGACGATCGCTTTTGGTGCCTGCTGCCATCAGGACAAGGAGCAGCCCATTTGGGAGGCCATCGTCGCCGCCGACCCCGATCTCTTCATCTTCGCTGGCGACAACATCTACGGAGACACCGAGGACATGGCCGTTCTGAGGGCAAAGTACGATGCTCTCGCAGCGGTACCGGGCTACCAGCGCCTACTGGATACCTGCCCGATCCTGGCCGTTTACGACGACCATGATTTTGGTCTCAACGACGGTGGGCGCGAGTACCCAATGCGTGCGGAGTCCGCCGCGATGTGCCTGGACTTCTTCGGCGTTGCCGCTGAAGACCCGCGCCGTGGGCACGAGGGTGTCTACGGCGCCACCGTCACGGGGGAGCCGGGACGACGTGTGCAAGTGATCCTGCTCGACACGCGCTACTTCCGCGATCCGCTCGACGCTGACCCTCGAAGTCTGAGTGAGAAGTCGGCGGCCAACGTGGTGGGGTGGTATCAGCCTACGGCGGACAGGACCCGTACTCTGCTCGGCGAGGCACAGTGGCGGTGGCTTGGGGAGGAGCTTCGCAAGGACGCCGACGTGCGGCTCGTTGTCTCGAGCGTTCAGGTCGTGCCCAACGAGAAGGGCATGGAGTGCTGGGGCAACATGCCCCACGAGCGGACCGCGTTGTTCGATCTCATCGAGTCTACCGGGGCCCAAGGGGTGGTCTTCCTCAGCGGCGACGTTCACTTCGCTGAGATCTCTCGCACGGACGAGGGGCCATACCCTCTCTACGACTTTACGTCGAGCGGTCTGACCCAGTCTCCCGATCCCACATGGCACCAGTCCGTCAACTCGTTCCGCCGGCCTGGCATGGTGCATAGGGAGCAGAGCTTCGGCGTCGTCCAGGTGGACTGGGACGGGGACGGCACACAGCTGCGCCTCCAAGCCCGCACGCTGAACGGAAAGGTCGCGTTCGAAGAGATCGTGCCACTCAGGTCCCTGAAGTAGGGACGGCCCTGAGCGCAACTGAACTCACGTCACTACCACCATGCGACCTCGACAGCGCCCGTGAAGTTCGACGTCAAGCCGGTCGATGAGACGTCCCGGTGCCAACCCTGCATGTACCACGTCTCTCCCGACGTGGTCGAAGCGAAGCCCCCTGGCTGTGGGATCGCTTGCAGGTCCACATCGAGAACGATTTGCCCGAGGGCTCCGGAGTGGGAGACTTGGCCTGGTCCAACATAGCGCCCGATCTGGCCGCCTAGGCAGAGGTTGCCGTCGCTGCCGCCCGCGCCGGCGACGAACCCCTGGGTGCGGCTGACAATGAAGAACGCCGTTGAGGCTGGGGGAAGGTGGGACATCCCAAGGGTTACCACGTTCTCCTGGATCAGAGCGCTGCCGCTCACAGAGATCACGCCCACATCGCCGGTGGAATTCGGTTCAGCCGCGCAGGCGCCGGCCGGCACGCTGACGGTGGTCTGAAACGACCCGACATCGTTGAAGGCGCTCGGGCGAACGATGCCCCGCTGATCAAAGAAGTAAGTGTCGACTGGCCCTCCCGCCCCACGTGCAGGACTGGAGGAGAGGGGGGCTCTTGTGGGCGTTGGCCCGCCATTGTCCGCGAGAGCTGCGAGGAGCGGTTCAAGCGGGGCCGCAAGTGTTCCGACCTGATCCCCATTCAAACCGTCGACGAGCATCGCGCCGCCAGTGCCGTTCACGCCGACCACGTTGTGCCCACGGCTGACGATGGTGCCAGCAATGTCACCCGGTGCCAGGTCTTGAAATGGCAGCGACCTCGTCGAGTTGCCTGCGATGATGGAGTTCTCGATCGTGCCGGAAGTGGATCCCAGGGCGCTCACGGCCCCGCCGCTATTGGCATCCGCGATGCAGTCCGTGACCGTGCAGTCTTTCATCTCAAGCTTGACCCCCGGACTGCCCCAGGTAGCGACCGCGCCCGAAAGCCCTCCCGTGAACGTCGAGTTGCTGACTGTCAACAGGCCTCGCCCTACGGTAGCCGCGAATCCAATGGTCTCGTACCCAGCGGAATCCACGGACCGCGCGAAGATGTCGCTGAAGGTCGAATCGCGAATGGTCACGTCGACGTCGATGGCCGCTATGCCGTTGCGGTTTCGATCGAAGGTGGTTCGCTCGATCGTGATAGGGCCATTGGACTGCGTCCAAAGGATGCCGCCGTTGAGCTGTCCCGGACACCCGAGGCCGTTGAGTGAGAAGAGGCTGTCTTGCACCGTGAGGGATCCCGAGCCTGGAATCCCAAAGATGGTGCCGAAGCCAAGAACCGGCGCCGGGCAGCATTCGCTGATCGTGCTGCGGCTGAGGGTGAAGTCCCCGCCCACGATGACCGTCGCGGCGTCGCCCCGAGCCCTCGTGAGCGTTAGCCCATCGAATTCAACATCCGTGTCGGTGGCTGTCTCGACGAGCGATCGAGTGAGCTCTCCGTCGAGCGTCGTCACCGCCGACCCTTCGACCCCGATCAACTGAACGTCAACATCGATCACAAGCCGCTCGGGGTAGGTCCCCGGCGCGATCAAGATCACGTCGCCATCCACGGCGACACCGAGGGCGTCGTTGATGGCGCAGTAGGGAGCCCCTTGGGATCCATCGGCCAACGCGCAGTTCGCCGCAGCGTCCACGTGTAGGTCAGAGGTGACGGGAAGCAGCAGTGCGAGCGCAAGGTTGAGCATGGGGGATCCAAGTGAGAGTGCTCTGGGAAGAGAGCGATGGTCGGAAGCCGCAATGCTCTCGACTCATTGAGCCTAGCAGGACGCCCAGATGCCCGGCAGCGAACCCGAGGAGAAGCGCATGTGCGCAGCTCCGACTGTGACGGGCACGGCCGGGGCCCCAAGCCGGGAGTCGCTCCGTTGCCCCAAGGATCCAAGCCTCACCCCTCGGTTCGACGTCGTGAGGCGGTCGGTCTCGGGCTTACCGAAGGGGCGCGTCTCACGGCGCGGGCAATTCTTGTGCGATGCGGGGTGAGTTCTGGAAATGTCGTAGGCGAAGGGCTGCGCCGGGGTAGTCTCTACGTGCCTGCGTCTTGATGGCGCGGTCTCGCTTCTGGACCTTCCCCTGGAGATCACCATGCTTCGTTTCTTTGCCCTCGCGGGCTTCGCCCTTGTCACCCCGTCTAGCGCCTTGGCGCAGAACGGGCCCCAAGCCCTGAATGCCCAGAGAGTGCCGAGCCAGGTGAAGCATGCGGGCGTGCTCCACGTGTCGGCGGGAACCTGGACTCGCTCGGGCGGCGCTGTCAGCAACTTTGGTCCTGATACGGTCTACAGCAATACGGTCCAGTCCGGGTATTTCTTCGCGGTGGGAGGGAGCGGCGGCTTTGCGCCCGGCGCCATCAACTTCGACGAAGGCAACCTTCCGTCGAGTACCAACACGAACAACCCGGGCAACCGCGATGATTACGCCATCAACTGCGTCGGGATTGGCTACTGCGACTCTGGGGTGGGGGCGAGCGGTTGGCAGCTGAGCTTCTACAGCAGCTACGTGCCTTGCACCTTCGCTTCGTTTCCTGACAAGACCTTCAATACGGGAGCGCTTCCCTCAGGAGGCTGCTGGACCGTTGATCTCGACCTGTCCGGCTGCGGCGACTGCTTCTGCCTTGGGGCGGACGGCGGAGACGGGTTCGACGACGACGCGGACGACGACGCCTTCGGTTGGAGCTTTCGGTACACCGGATCGGGGACGGGTGAGGCCGGCTTCCTTTTGGCCGGGGACCCGCAGTCGACCGATCCCAACTACGTTCCGGGTGGGCTCCCGATCGACGGGACCAACACGTACTTTGGTCCGGCATCGCTTTGCTCCGCGGACGAGGCCACTGGCCTCCAGACGATGGACTTCTGGTACCTGGAGGACCCCGCTGGAGTCTCGTCGGGCTGCTACTTCTTCGGCGGCTACGGCAACAACTTCGGCTGCGGTGGGCCGCTCAATGATCCGTTCGCTTCGTGGTATCTGGAACTCCATGCGGAACTGGAGAGCTGCAACAGCGGAAGCTGCGCGAGCTGTGGGGGAAGCGGCAACCCCTGCCTCTCGAACCCGAATTCCACGGGCGTGAACTCGACCATGGTCATCACAGGCAGCACCTCTGTCGCTGCCGACGACGTCACCTTGACGGCCTCCGTGCCTCCGAACTCCACCGCGTTCTTCATCACGGCTCAGACCGCGGGCTTCGTCCCGTTTCCTGGCGGCTCAGCCGGCAACCTCTGCCTTGGTAACGACATCGGGCGCTTCCAGCAGCTGGTCACTTCCTCTGGCAGTGCGGGTCAGGTCGAGATTTCGACCGTCGCGGGTCAATGGAGCCTGAGCAGTATTCCGCAGGCATCTGGTCCCTACGCCGCCCAGGCCGGAGGGACAGCGCACTTCCAGTGCTGGCACCGCGATATCACGCCCGCGGGCTCGCCGACATCGAACCTGTCGGACTCAGCGATCATCACCTGGACGCCGTAGGGAGCCCGGGGGGCAGGCTCGGTCCCCATGCGGTCGAGTCTGGCCCCCTACAAGCAGCACGTCCTATCTGGCGCGACCCGCGCCGCCGCGCGCCAAGCGTTTCGATTCCACTGGGCGGCGGCGATGGACCTTGCCTTAGCCAGGGCTATCCGCGGCGCGCGACGCCGTCGTCGCCGATCACCCACGGAGTCCACAGGAGCATCGGCGGCGTCAGGTCGAAGTCGCTCTTGCGGGCGCGCACCGTGACCTCGGTCAGCTCGATGTCTTTGGCTGCGGGGGCTTCTTCGATGTCGGAAACCGCGGCCTCGAAGGTCGCTTCGAGTTCGCGCATCTCCTCTTCGCGCTCCCTGAGCTCGCGCTCGGCGCGCTCGGCGCGCTCCACGTCTGGCGCTTCGAGCGCGCTCCCGAGGACGATCCGGCTCGTCGGTGTGCTGTCCATCCCTGTCGCACCGTAGTGGCAATCCTTGCAGGCTAGCTCCGCCAGGTCGCGCAGCCCCTCTTTGGTCACGTTCGATGCTCTTTTGAGGGCTGAGGAGGAGGGGGAGAAGAAT
>CALHGQ010000369.1 GCA_938030175.1 uncultured bacterium
CAGCATCGAGCGAGTCTCGACGCTGGTGGCGGGACGGTGAGCAGAACTGGGAAGAGTTGCGCTGGAATCTGATGGTATCACTGTTGTTATGCCTCCTTGTGCAGGAGGGTTCGCGCAGGAAGCCGCGGAAGATCAACCCAAATGGGGGAAGTCGCGCCTTTCTGCCGCTCCCCCACCCGTGCGAGCGAGCCAGGACCGCGCTGCGTCCACGAACCCGAATCGCCGCGCGCATAAGGCAAGTCGCCCTCAGGGACTAAGAAGCGGGCTCCAGGGGCGCTGGATGGCCACTGCCCGCCACCGCGATCGGGATCTCCATCCGAACCGTCGTCCCTGTTCCCACCTCAGACAGGATCTCCAACGACCCGCCGAGGTTCTCGCAAAAGCTGCTCGCCAGGTAGAGCCCGAGGCCCATGCCCCTGCCGACCTCCTTCGTGGTGAAGAAGGGGTCCTTGGCGCGCTCCAGGTCTTCCTTCCCCATGCCCGTGCCGATGTCGGCCACGAAGATCTCGAGCTGGTCGAGATGACGACGGATGACGAGCCGCACGCTGCGGTCCTCTGGCGACGCATCGATCGAGTTCTGGACGATCGCACGGATGGAGGTCGCGAGCCCTTGGCGCGGCAGCTCAAAGGGGATCTCCTCGCTCGCCTCCGCCGGCGTGAAGCCGTAGGCGGTGTCCACCTCGACGATGACACGATCCTTCGCGGCCATCTCCCCCACGACGAGCTCGGCCAGCTCGCGCACTCGCGTGGGCACCAGCGGTTCCCCGATGCCGCCGCCGGCGTCCGTGGACATACGATCCAGAATGCGCCGACAGCGGGCGACCTCGTCGCGGATGAGGGTCGCGTCTGCCTTCTCTTCTTCACGGGTCCCGCTGCGCTCCAAGCGCAGCTCGAGCTCCTTGGCGACGATGGCGATGGTCGACAGCGGCGTCCCGAGCTCGTGGGCCGCTCCGGCGGCCAGCGTGCCGAGCGCCTCCAGGTGCCGTCGACGATCCCGGCGTTCGCGCTCCGCCTCCAGCTGCTCCGATCGGCGGACGAGGGCGGTGGTCACGCGCGACACAAAGAACACGCTCAGGAACGACGTCAGGCTGATGGCCACCACCATGCCCCAACCGCGCAGGTCCGTGCCCTTGTCCAGCACCTCGATGTGCCTCGACATATTCACGAGCCCCAAGAGCACGAAGACCACGGCCGCTGCTGCGGTGAGCGCGTAGCGAATGGGCAAAAGCACGGCGGTCAACGCCGCGTAGATCACGAGGAACGCGCAGAAGGGATTCGACGGCCCACCGGTCAGCGCCAAGAGAACGCCGAGCATCACCGTGTCGAAGAGCGTCACGCCCAGCTGAATTCGCTGGAGCCGATCCGCCCCAGCACGCACCTCCAAGGACGTCGGCGCGCTTGAAACCCACCAGCGCAACCCGATGAGCAGCACGGCATTGCTCATGAACTCGGCGGCGATCACCGCGAGCAGGAGGCCGAGGGGGATATCGACGTTGAGCACGTAGCGCACCACGAAGACCGTGATCAGCTGCCCTCCGATCGCCGCCCAGCGCAGGTGGATCAGCCACTGCAGATTGATCTCGCTCCGCGGCCGGGGGGCATGCAAGGGCGTGGGCCCCTCCAACAGCTTGAAGAGACCCAGCGCCCGCGCGAGCGGCCCGCTCTTCGGCTCCGGACTCGGCGGTGAAGGCGGGGCGAAGCGAGTCGGCATGGGTCATCCGCGGAACGGGTTCCGCTGGTGCAGTGTAGCCGCTGGAGCGATCAGCGAAGCGGGCTCAGATCTACCCTATCGGCTTGGCGAAGTGGCACGCGGCATACTGTCCGGCCTCATGCACGTTGCGCGGCTCGGGGTACTGAATGTCGCACAGTCCCTTCTCGGCGATGTGACAGCGGGTATGGAAGTGGCAGCCGCTCGGCGGATTGATCGGCGACGGCACGTCTCCGGTCAGCGGGATCCGTTCGCGCCGCTCCTTTGGGTTCGCGCGCGGGATCGCCGACAGGAGCGCCTGCGTGTACGGATGCTGGGGATTGTCGAAGACCTGGTCCACCGGACCGATCTCAACGATGCGTCCGAGGTACATGACCGCGACGCGGTCGGAGATGTAGCGCACCACTGAAAGGTCGTGGGCGATAAACAGATAGCTGAGACCGAATTCGGCCTGGAGGTCCTTCAGGAGGTTGATGACCTGGGCCTGGATCGAGACGTCGAGGGCGCTGACCGCCTCGTCGCAAACGATGAGCTTCGGGTTGAGCGCAAGCGCGCGGGCGATGCCGACGCGCTGCCGCTGGCCGCCCGAGAACTCGTGGGGAAAGCGGTTCGCCACGTCGGGGCGCAGGCCCACCTTGACGAGCAGCTCCGCCACTCGATCGCGGCGATCCTTGCCACCGGACGACACGCCGTGCACCTTCAGCGCTTCCCCGATGGAGTTGCCCACGGTGATACGCGGGTTCAGGCTCGCATAGGGGTCCTGGAAGATAATCTGAAGGTCGCGCCGGTACGGGCGCAGCTCCGACTTCGGCAGCTCGAACCAATCGACTTCGGTGTGCTCGTCCGGCCGGTAAAGCGCCTTGCCCGCGGTGGGCTCCAGGAGTCGCAGGATCGAGCGACCCGCCGTCGTTTTCCCGCAACCAGACTCGCCCACGAGGGACAGCGTCTCGCCGCGGCGGAGCGTAAAGTCGAGCCCGTCGACGGCTTTGACGTCACCGGTATGACGCTGCAGGATCCCGCTTCGGATCGGGAAGTACTTCTTGAGGCCTGAAACCTCAAGAAGGGGCAGCTCTGCCGCTGCGGTCTCATTCACTTCGGTGGTGGGCGCGGAGGTGGGCATAGTTAGAGGCCCTCGGCCAGGTCGAGGTGATGGCACGCGACGGTGTGCTCGGAAGGGGCGCCGTCTGCGCCCTTGAGTGGAGTGAGGGTCGGAACCTCTTCGGTGCACCGGTCGCTCGCGAGGGTGCATCGAGTTCGGAAGCGGCAGCCGCTCGGAAAGCGCGTCGCGCTCGGAACGATGCCGGGGATCGTCACCAGTCGTTCGCCCGAGCTGGCGAGGTCAGGCAGCGACCGGAGCAGCCCGATGGTGTACGGGTGCCGCGGACGCTCGAAGAGGTCCTCCGCGGACGCGTACTCCACGACCCGGCCCGCGTACATCACGGCCACGTGGTGAGCCGTCTCTGCCACCACGCCGAGGTCGTGGGTGATAAGCAGCACGCTCATGCCGTCTTCCTCTTGGAGCTCCTTGATGAGGTCGAGGATCTGGGCCTGGATAGTCACGTCGAGCGCCGTGGTCGGCTCGTCGGCGATGAGCAGCGCGGGATCGCACGCCATGGCCATGGCGATCATGACGCGCTGGCGCATGCCCCCCGAGAGCTGGTGCGGGTATTCGTCGACGCGCTGTTCCGGCGCAGGAATCCCGACGCGCGTCAGCATCTCGATGGCGCGCGCCCGCGCCGCGTCGGCGTCAAGCCCTTGGTGGAGCATCACCGTCTCGCCGATCTGGTTGCCCACGGTGAACACCGGGTTCAGGGCGGTCATCGGCTCCTGGAAGATCATGGCGATGTCATTGCCTCGGATCTCGCGCATGCGGTCCTCGCCGGCATCGAGCAGGTTCTCGCCGCGGAACAGAATGCGCCCGCCCTCGAACTTGCCCGGGGGCATCGGCAAGAGCTGCAGGATCGAGAGCGCCGTAACGCTTTTGCCTGAACCAGACTCCCCCACCACGCCAAGCGTCTCGCCGGGCTTGATGGAGTACGTCACGCCGTCCACCGCACGGGCGATGCCCTCGTCGGTGTGGAAGTAGGTTTGGAGGCCTTCGATGGAGAGGATGTCTTCCTCGCCGTGGCCCTTGGGGTTTGCGTCCGACATGTTGTGCTAGACCTTCATCTTGGGGTCCATGGCATCGCGGATCGCGTCGCCGACGAGGTTGTAGCAGGTCACCGTCACAAAGATCGCGAGGCCTGGGAAGACCTGGATCCACCAGTGATCGGCGCTGCGCGATTCGTTCACGATCGAGCCCCAGGAGGCCTGGGGTTCCTGGATGCCGAAGCCGAGGAAGGACACCGCTGACTCTGTCAGGATGCCCGCGGCCACGGAGAACGCCGCCGCCACAAGCACGGGCGACATGGCGTTCGGCAGGACGTGGCGGAAGATGGTTCGGACGGAGCTGAAGCCAAGGGCCTGCGCCGCAACCACGAACTCCTGCTCGCGCAGGCGTAGGAACTCACCGCGCACCAAGCGCGCGACGCCCGTCCAGCGCACAATCGCGATCACGATCACGATGGCGAACATCGGGTTGAGGGTCTCGGGGTCCGTGAACGCCAGGGCCAAGAGGATCAAGAAGAAGGCGGGGATCGACTGCAAGACCTCGATCGTCCGCATGATCGCGATATCGACCCACCCTCCGAAGAAGCCAGCGATAGAGCCGATGATGACCCCAATGATCGTGAGCAGCGCCGCCGACAAGATGCCGACGGAAAGACTGACGCGGCCGCCCCAGATCATGCGACTCAGGATGTCTCGTCCACTCTCGTCCGTTCCGAGGGGGTGACGGGAGCCTTCGTTGAGTCCGGGCTCGCCGACGCGGATCTCCACCATCTGGGAGCCAGCCGGCGCGGCCTCGCTCTCCGCGACCATCTCGCGGAAGTAGACCTTCTCGCCGGTCTCAGGGTCGAGCTCGGCTTTCGCGTGCCACGTGGGTGGCCGATACTTCTCAGGCTCGTGCAACTCAGCGAAGCCGAAGTTGATGGGTGCCCAAACGAGCTGCCCGCGAAGGTCATCGGGAATGTTCTCCAGGTCGACGCCGACGAGGTCCTGCGTGGTCTTGCCGTCAGCGAGCAGAACGCGGCTGTTGGCGGTGAGCTCTTGCTTGTAGTCCACCGCGTCGAACTCGGCCACGTTGCCAAACTGCGAGAACCAGTAGAACCCTGCTCCCACGACGACCGCGAGCCCCACCAGGAGCTTGTACTTGCGCGCAGCTCTGACTCGGTCGCGGTTGCCGAACAGAATGAGCCGGTTGACGATCGGATTCCAGATCGGCCACAGCGCCACGAGCAACCAGAACATCATGAGCCCGGCCTCCCACGGCGCGATGGACTGGGGCAGCGGGTAGATCTTGCGCCCCACGAGTGCCACCCCTTGGGAGTCGGCCTTGCTCGGGTCCAGCGCGAGGAGCGTCTTGCGCAGCTCCTTGCCAATGTTCTTCGCCTCGGTGAGCTTCTCGACGGCGGCCTCGTTGTCGCCGCTCTTCAGCGCCGCAAGCCCCGCCTCAAAGGCCGCACGGTAGGGAGCGGTCTGAGCGCGGTCCTCCTCGGAGAGCGCGGGCTCGACCACGGCGAGGCGCGCCGTAGCTGCCTCGTACTCGACCTCGGCTGCGGCGAGGCGCGAGGGCGGGGCGCTCTCCGACTTGCCGCGACCATTCGCGTAGGCCTCGTCCGTCAGCGCGGCCACCTGGGACGCACCGCTGGCGGTGGTCCGCAAGAGCCTCAGCGCACGGCCGTAGCCGTTGATGTCCACGGACTCAATGACGTACGGCTTGTCGTTCGCGATCATCGGCGCGAACACCGCCACGCCGTAGAGCAGGGTGAGCACCACCATGCTGAGCTTGAAGAGGCCGCGCTTGCCGAGCTGCTCGAACACGAGGTCCCAGTAGTCCTTCGAGTACTCCGCGCCGAACTCGGCGCCCTCCGGTGCGTTTCCGTCGACCGGAACGTTCGGGGCGCCCGCAGCGCCCTCCGACTGCTTGTTGGTAGCCATCAGTTCAGCCTGATCCGAGGATCCACCAGTGAGTAAGCGATGTCGGACAGAAGGATGCCAAGCTGGGTCATCACCCCAACGAAGAGTGTCGTCGCCATGACGATGCTGAAGTCACGGCGCAGAAGGCCGAGGAAGGCGTACTGCCCCATGCCGGGGAGCTCGAAGATCTTCTCCACGATGACTGAGCCGCCGATGAGAATCGGCAGGATCGATGCGAGCAGCGTGAGCACGGGGATCATTGAGTTGCGAAGCGCGTGCTTGTAGACAACGCGATCGTCAGAGAGCCCCTTGGCCTTGGCCGTCCGAATGTAGTCTTGACGGATCACGTCCAACATGCCGGCGCGCATCTGGCGCGACAGGTAGGCCAGGCTTCCGTAGGTCAGCGTCACGACCGGCAGGATGCTGTGCAGCACGACGTCCCAGGCGTAGCGCCATGGTCCGAACGACGCAGCGTCCTTATCGTGAAGCCCGAGGATCGGAAGGATGCCGTCGGTGGCGATACCGCCTTTGCCGAACGCGAGGATCAGCATCAGGCCGGCCCAAAACGTCGGGATGGAGTAGAGAATGAAGAGCCCGACGGTGAGGCCGGCATCCGTCCGCGTCCCTTGCTTGCGCACCGAAAGGATGCCGAGGGGCAGCGCGATCAGGTAGCTCAGGAGCACGGAGATCAGGGACAGGGGCACAGTGACCTTGAGGCGCTTCCAAAGCTCGGCTCCTACGGATGCTTTCGACTGCATCTCGACGCCGAGATCCCCTGCGAGGAGACCACCGAAACGCTTCACGCCGGTGTTCCGGGTGCGGTAACCACCCCCGTCCTCGAAGTACCACGCGAACCAGCTCCTCAGGAGGTGGCGGACGCCGTCCTTCTCGAAGAGCGTGGCGTCGAAGTACTTGGGGACCTCTTTGATGTCTTGGCCGGTGATCTGGGCGAGCACGCCGCTGATGCGCTCGATGCCGGGGAGATCGCTAGAGCCGCCCAGCTTGAGCGTAAAGAGCGCTTGGAACAGCGCGGCGAGCGCCTCGTCCTCTTGCTCCCCCCCGGCGGCCGCATAGGCGAGCATCTCGGCCTCGGCGGTCTCCGCCCGGCTTGGATCTGTCGTCGCATCCGCGTTGGCCAAGCTAGCCGTCAGCGTCGCCAACGTATCTCGCTCCTCTAGGGTGGCCGAGAAGAGCGGCTCGATCTCCACGACGCTGCCCTGGACCACTGGCTCGTTACGCCCTTCGACCTCGACCTCTTCAGTCTTGCGCTCGGTCCTCGGAGACGTGAACCATGGGTGCCCGTCGGGGTTCAAGTTGAACGGCCCGATGTAGTCGAAGAACTGGACGAAGAACGCCCTGTCGAGGCCGTTCTCACGGCGGAACTGGTCGATGCGACTATCGCCGTCGCCTCCAGCTCCCGCGGTGGCGTCGGCCTGGCTTCCGACGGCGATGAGGGCGGGATCGCCAGGGGCGATGTGATAGAGACTGAAGATCACCAGCGCGACCCCGAGCGTTGTCGGGATCATCAGCAGGAGCCTTCGCAGGATGAATGCGATCACAGGCTAGGCAGCAGGGGGGAGTGGGTCCGGTCCAGTCAAGATGACGGCGCGCGCAGTCGGCTAGGAGTGCGCGCGCCGGAGGGGCTGTCCTTACAGGTTCGAGAGAGCTGGACGGGTGCCTGGGATCGACGGATCGACGAAGTGCCAGTTGCGGATGACGTAGCCGGGGTCAATCGCCGTGTGCTCGATGCCGCGTACGCGGTTGGACGCCGCGAACTTACGCGGAACGTTGAAGCCAAAGAGGTACGGCTGCACTTCGTTGTAGATGTACGCGTGGAACTTCTTCCAAAGCTCCATGCGGGCAGGGCGGTTCACCTCGCGCTTGATCTCGGCGATCATGCGATCGACCTCTGGGTCGACGACGCCCGCGTTGTTCGAGGAGTTGAGCACTTCCTTCTTGCCCCACTTCGAGTGCCAAAGCTGCTCGGGGTCGGACTCAAGCGGCGGGACCCATGCGAGGTTCACGGCGTCGAACTCGCGCTGCTTCATGCGCTCAAGGAACGTCGCCCACTCGAGCGAAGCCAGGTTGATCTTGATGCCGAGGTGCTTGACCGAGTCCTGGATGGTGCGGCCCAGGATCTTCGAGGCGTCGTTGCCCGAGGGGTAGAGGAACTCGATCTCCAGCTCGACGCCGTCCTTATCAGCAATGCCGTTGCCGTTGTGGTCGTACCAACCTGCGTCCTCGAGCATCTCGAGAGCCATCTCAGGGTCGTAGGTGAGAGGCGGCAGGTCGTTCGGGTAGCCATCCGAGGCCGCGGGAACGGGCCCGGTAATCTGACGTCCGAGCCCCTTGTACTGGTTCGCGAGGTAGCTCGTCGAGTCAAAGGAGTGCGCGATCGCCTTGCGGACGACGAGGTCGCTCAGCTTCGGGTCGTGCATATTCCAACCCGTGTAGCCGTAGTGGCCGAGGTAGAAGTAGCCCTTGTAGAAGTTCTCCTTGAAGGTGTCGCTGTTCGTACGGGGACCAAAGTAGTCCTCGGACTTCACGCGCTCAAAGAAGTCGACTTCACCGTTCTCCAGCGCAACCATCGCCGTCTGGTCGTCGGAGATCACGCGCCAGCGGATGGTGTCGAAGTAGCCCGGACGCGTCGCCGCGTCGAAGTAGGCGGGCTTGCCCGCTTCGTCCACGAAGCGCTGCACCTCGACGTACTGCTGGTCCCACGTCGTCACCTGGTAGGGACCAACGCCGACCCAGAGCTTGTTGTGCTCGTTGACGTTGACGTACTCGGCCTGGGTGGCGAGTGTCGCGTTCGCGTCGTAGTCGGGACAGTCCGGGTCGGAGAGGTTGTAGATGTGCGATGCCATCAGCGTCATCGAGTCCCCGAGGGCCTCGATGTTGAAGGCGCTCTGGCCCGCGGCAAAGAACCGAACCGTGTGCTCGTCGACGACGCGGCAGCCCGGGATCGCCTCGAACTGGAAGCGCTTCTCGTCGCACTTGACGCCGGGGTTGTTGTAGATGTCCCAGCTGAAGTAAACGTCGTCCGCGTTGACGGTCTGCCCCTTCGTCTTGGCGAGGGCGTCGTCCTTGAAGACGCGCGACGGCTGCCACTTGATTCCTTGTCGGAGCTCGAAGGTGAAGACCGATCCGCGCTCGACGCGCTCGCCCTTGTCCTTCGGGATCGTCACGGTGGCTTTGAGGTCAGAGCTGGCTGACTTGGGCTCGACCGTCCAGCCCCCATCCGTTTCCGTGATGCTGCCGTAGACGGCGCGCCGGGGGACGAGCGTGTTGTCCTCGATCGATCGGAAGACGGTGACCTCGACCTCGCCTTCGATCTTGCTCTCACCGTCCGCGAGGTCGTTGAGCAGGAGCAGGTCCTCCTCCGTCCATGCCTTGGCCACGTTGGGGACCCACAGGGTGGTGTCCCAGTCCTTCAGGAGAAGGGTCTCGTTGACCTCGTACTGCATACGCCGAGTCACCGCCGAGTTCTCGATCGGGTAGCTCATGTTCTCCGGCAGACTCGGCATGTGAACGATGACGCGCCCGCCGAACAGCGGGGTCCCGTCCGTCGCATCCGCTTTCGGTGCCGAGGCTTCCACCGCTTCCGTCTCCTGAACCGGGTCGGTCGCCCCGAGGGCCCCGCCAGCGGAGGTGAGAAGGAAGGCGAGGGCGAGACCGGAGCGTCCACCAAGGGTGGAGGCCGGCCAGGAGCGAAGCATCGGGCTCTTCATAGAGAAGGGGTGCGGTGATAACGGAATCCCAGCGCCACTGGCAGCCCGAGGACTGCTGGCCACGCTGGAGCAAGAATGAGACAGCGGCCCTGGGTGTCCCAGGGCGGGGCTCATCCTAGCAGGCTGGAGAGCTGAGGAGCCATTCACACGGCCACCCCGGGTCGGGCAGCGGCGGACAGCGCGGCCACATGCGACATATCACCGCATCTAGACCCGCGTTCGACCTGTGTGCGAGGGGCGAATTGGCCGCGGGCGAGGGACTACACTCAGGCCCCATCACGCTGGCCACCCCATCCTGGCTCCACCAGCACCGACTCCCCCAGACTTGGGGGCACCCACATCGTCCATGGCCTTCCAACGTTTCCTCCGCCAGGTCGTCCCGGCTCTATTGCTGCTCGGGATCCTGGCGGCAGCGGTCTATGCGACCCGCGGCGCGCGCCTCGAGCCCGCCGACTTCGTCTTCAACAACACCACCGAGGTCCAGACCCTCGACCCCGCGACC
>CALHGQ010000370.1 GCA_938030175.1 uncultured bacterium
GCCCAATCAGAGGCCTCCCTTCGCCTCCGCCGTCCTCGCGTGCTCCCACTCAACTTCGCATGAAGCCTCTCCACCTGCTCGCAGCAGGCGTAGCGCTCGCCCTCGCCCTCGCTTTCTTTCTACTTCGTTCCGGCACGGAGCCAGGTTTGCCAGCGCAGACCGTCGTCGCAGCCTCCGACCAGGCCGAACGCGGCTCTGGGCCGGAGGTCGATGCTCCAAAGCTCGCCGAGCCAGCCCCTAGCCTCAGCTTGCCTGACGTCGAGCTAGAGCGCGCTCCGGCCACGGCCGAGCCAGAGGAACCAGCGGCCGCGGAGTTCCCAGGCCCCTTCACGCAAGTCACAGGCCGCGTCGTCGACCAAGAAGGCGAACCCCTTGTGGGCGCCCGGCTACAGCTGCGCGGAGCGAGATGGCCTGACGAAGCCAACGTTGGCGAACTAGAGCCGCTCGGAAACGAGACCTACGCGCGCCGCGGCGTCGGCATCGAGACGCTCGCTGACGAGGCCGGGCACTTCCGGATCGAAGCTCCCTTCGGGCCCAAGACCTTCTACGAGCTAGCGGTGGCGGCGGACCCGATGCACGACTCGGCGAGGCTACGGTTCGGCAGAGATGGAGTCGCCGCGGTCACGGAGGGCCTCGTGGAAGTCGGCGAGATTCGACTCGCCAGCACGGGCTCCATCTTTGGGACCGTCACGGATGTCCGCGGTCAGCCCCTCGGAGGCGCGGAGATGGACACCGGGCCGGAACGCTCTACCACCTACTCGCGAGGTTCGCTCGTGCGAGAGGACGGATCGTTTGTGATCCCCCACGCCCAGGTCGGTACCTACATGGTGAAGGCGGAGATGGAGGGTTACGTCAACGGGCACGTGGACGATGTCACCATCGAGGCAGGGCGCAGCACAGGACCCATCGACATCATCCTCCAGAACGCCCCACGTATCGAGGGCCGTGTCGTCGACAAAGAGGGTGCGCCCATCGAAGGTGCGCGATTGGGGGGCTGGCCCGAATCCCACGGAAGCGGCCTGTCGGGAAGGACCAAGGCCGATGGTTCCTTCATCATCTTTCTACCCCAAGATGAGCCCTACTCGCTCCAAGTTACGCATGCCGACTACGAGCAGTGGGGAGACAGCCACAAGAAAGATCGGCTGTTCGAACCCGGTTCGCAGGTCGGAACGATCACGCTCGCCAAGGTTCCACAGGTTCGCTTTACGGTGGCCGACGAGACAGGCGAGGAATTGCTGACGTCCTTCGGGCTGAAGATCGCCCGCAACGGCGGTTCCGAGGCAACGAACAGCGGAAGGACCTTCTACAACCTGCCGCGGGTCGTCGATCACGCCGACGGCGTGTTCACAGCGGGCGCGAAGGCAAAGCGGGACGCCTACGTGGCCTACGCGCCTGGCTTTCTCATGACTGAGGGCGATGTCGACCCCACGGAAGATTCCGTAGCCGCTGGGGCGCCGGCGCAACGCATTCTGCTGCGCCGAGGCGCTGGCGTTGAGGGTCGACTCATGGAGAACGGCGAGCCTGTGCCAGGCGCCTCGATCGACTTCACGCCTGGTTCCAAGTACGGCCAGGGTTTCTCGCCGCAGGATCGCCTATCGTTCCAAGTAACGAGCGGCCCCGATGGGAAGTTTAGAACGACAGGACTACCCCCGACGATAGAGGTGCGGCTGACGGCCACCAACCCGAACGGCGGAGCGCCGATTCTGCGCATGCTGAAGGGTCTTGAGGGTAAGAAGGTCCTGGACCTTGGTGACCTCGAGTTCCAGGAAGGCGGAACCGTCCTTGGAAAGGTGCTCCTGCCAGAGGGCATGGATCCCAGCGGACTCACGGTCTTCCGCGGCGACTGGAAAGAAGACAACAATCAGGTCACCGATTCGGCGGGAGTCTTCCGCTTCGAGAACCTCGCACCGGGCACGCACAGCTTCGGACAGCGCGGTCGCCCGGAGATCCTCGAGAGTGGAGGCTCCGTCGAGGCGGTGGTCGAGCCCGGTGAGGCCACGGAGGTGGTCTTGGATCTGAGATCCCAGGCCTTGGTGGAGGTTGAGCTCGAGGTTGACCTTGGCGGGCGCTCCGCCGCTGGCTTGAGGGTCGACTTCATCGAAGCCGCCCCCGAGGGAGCGGACCCCACCTTTGGCTTCAGCTCCCGGGATTGGGTGAAGGTGGGCGAAACGGATGCGGAAGGCGTGGCCGCAGGCCGCTGCCGCGCCGTCAAGAACGCTCGTGTTCAGGTGAGTTTTCCGACGGGTCAACGCCTTAAGCACGAAGGCGAGCCCATCAACGTGAGCTACGGCCCGCTGTTCCGGGAGCGCGTCCGATTCTCCTTAGGCTCACTTCAGATCGACCTTGGTGCTGGACGGGTGCTACCTGACAACGGGACCATCGTCGTTGAGCTCGCGCCGCCTGGGGCCGAAGGCATTGCGGCGATGCGCTCGACTCATCGCGTTCGCCTGAAGCTGGTCAACGGCGAGATCGACGAGTCCCATCGTGACTGGGCGTCGCTCGAAGGGACTCTGCTCACGCTCCACGGCGTCGCCAAGGGGGACTGGGAGCTAACGGTCTATGCCCACAAGAAGGACGCACCGAGAGTGGAGACCGAGCTCCCTGGGGGCCGCAGGCGCTTTGGGGCCGAGCGCGACTTTGAGTTCACCTCACATGCTTCCGTCATCGCGGGCGAGATGACCCGTGCTGGCAACTAGCAGCCCGTTGAAAACGTCCGCACTACCGAGCAGCGCCCCTCGAAGCCCTGACCGCGTTGCTTGAAGGGCCCCGAATAGCTCGACCCCGAGAACGTCGTACTTAGAAACTTGCGGCCAGCGACGCCGTGAAGTTCGACGTCGGGCCCGTCGGGCTCTGGTCCCGGTGCCAGCACTGGAAGTACCAGGTGTCGCCCGGCTGGACCGCGACCGGGCCCAGGGGCTGGGGCAGCGCCGACAGGTTGGCCGTCACCGAGAAGGCTCCAGCGCTGCTGGCGATGCGCGCGTTGGCTCCCACGTAGCGGCCGATGGACCCAGAGAGGCACAGGTTGCCGGAGCTGCCCCCCGGGAGGCTTGAGAAGCCGGGCTGGCGCGACGTGAGCACGTAGCCGACCGAACCCGCCGGAAGGCCCGTGACCGTAAGGCCGAGCGTGTTGCTGGCACCGTTGAAGACGCCGGGCAGGAGGCTGCCCACGGTTCCGCCGGAGTTCGCGATCGCCAAACACTCGATAGAAGTGTCCGGTGCGCCTGTTGCCTTGGGGCCCCTGATGGGAAGGGTGAGCGACGAAGGCCCGCCGTTCGGCCGGAAGAGCAAGAGCGTTCCCTGGGTGTCCACGGGCGGGGCCGCTGTCTCGAAGAAGAACGAGTAGGTGGTGCCCCACAGGATAGCGTTGGCGTTGTCGTCGCTTTGGAACTGAGGGGCGGACCAAACGACGAGGTCCCCCACCTGGTTCACGCCCCAGGGCTGGTTGGACCGGAGCTCACCGGAGTGCGCCCTTGGGAAGGTCATGTCGAAGGCCCCGGGCTGAAATCCGCGCGGGACGGCGAGGGCTGCGGCGGCTCGGCTGCTGTTGAGGTTGAAGATCGCGTAGGAGTAGCGCCAGCGCCCACCGGCAATCTGTGCGCCATGGCTAGCCACCCAAAAGGCTCCCTCACCCGGAACACGGACTTCCGCAAGGCGCACGGTGGGGTCCATCGCGGCCCACGCAGCCACCGCTGGCATCCCGCGCTCGGTGACGCCCGAAGGTTCGATCACGAAGGCCCCTTGCGCGAGTCCGCCGGTGCGCTCGTACGTCCGGTAGGAGGCATTGTCGAAGCCATGGCCGTCCGCCGCATCGTCGGGCGCCGCATAGACCGCTTCGGCCACGTAGACGGCGTTCGGGTGTAGGCTCGGATCCATCGCCTCGGTGGGCACCTGGAGTCGCCGCGCGAGGAGACCTGAAGGCGGGGGCACGCCGGTGTCCGCACCAGGGGGCCAGCTGAACGTGCCGCTGAACGCGTCGATCTGATCAACGTCGCGGCCTGCTGAGTCGAAGCCAGGGATTCGTGCCGGGCGTCGGACTGAAGGGCCTGGGCCACTCAGACGGGCAACGAGTGGCCCTCAGCGCAGGACGTAAACCGCGCCGCTCTCAAGCGCAGAGTTGTCGCTCTCATCACCGTTTACGCCGGTTGCGCTGCTACTCTCAGTGACTGCCCCGACGACGAGCGTGTCTCCGTCGAGAGCGAGCGGCACCCCGAACTGGTCGAAGGAGCCGGTGTTGGAGGCCTTGACGTAGGCCTGCTGACTCCACACGCCGGCGCTCCGCGTGAAGACATAGACGGCGCCGCTCTCTGTCTCAGAGTTGTCGCTCTCATCACCGCCCACGCCGGTTGCACTGCTGGCCTCAAAGCGCGCACCGACGACGAGCGTGTCTCCGTCGACCGCTACGGCCCCGCCGAACTCGTCGCCAACCTGGCTGTTGGAGGCCTTGACGTAGGCCTGCTGACTCCAAGCGCCCGCAACGCGCGTGAAGACGTAGACCGCGCCGCTACCACTCGCCGAGTTGTCGCTCTCATCACCGTCCACGCCGGTTGCGCTGCTGCCCTCACGGTTGGCCCCGACGACGAGCGTGTCTCCGTCGATCGCTACGGCCCTGCCGAATAGATCGTCACTCTGGCTGTTGGAAGCCTTGACGTAGGCCTGCTGAGTCCAATCGCCCGCGTTGCGCGCGAAGACGTAGACTGCGCCGCTGTTCGGGCTCAAGTCGTTGTTCTGATCGCCCCCCACACCAGTGGCGTCGCTGCCTTCCTCGACGGCCGCTACCGCCAGGGTGTCGCCGTCCAGGGCCACGGAGAGCCCGAAGCGGTCAGAACTGCTGGGGTTGGAGGCCTTCACATAGGCTTGGCTAGTCCAAATCCCTGCGGTCCGTGTGAAGACGTAGACCGCACCGCTACCATTCGCTGAGTTGTCGTCCTCGTCCCCTCCCACGCCGGTGGCGCTGCTGCTCTCACCACTGGCCCCCACCGCCAGGGTGTCACCGTCCAGGGCGAGCGCCTCCCCGAACAAGTCGTCGGCTTCGGTATTGGAAGCCTTGAGGTAGGCCTGCTGAGTCCACGCACCCGCACTCCGCGTGAAGACGTAGACCGCGCCGCTACCACTCGCCGAGTTGTCGCTCTCATTACCGGCCACGCCGGTGGCGCTGCTGTCCTCACCACTGGCCCCCACCGCCAGGGTGTCACCGTCCAGAGCGAGCGACATCCCGAACCGGTCGATGGCATCGGTGTTGGAGGCCTTGATATAGGCCTGCTGACTCCACACGCCCGCGCTCCGCGTGAAGACATAGACGGCACCGCTCAAATTCGCCGAACCGCTGCCCTCGTCGCCGCCCACGCCGGTGGCGTCGCTGTCCTCGCGCGACGCCCCCACAGCGAGAGTGTCACCATCGACAGCCAGCGAGACTCCGAATTCGTCCTCGGCTTCGGTATTGGACGCCTTGACGTAGGCGTCCTGGGCGAAATCGGCTGCGAATTCGCGGTCGACCAATAGCGTGTAGACCCGGGCCGCGCTGCCGTCCTCCGAGGTCACTGTGACCAAGACGGTGTTGCCCCCTTCTTGCAGAGGAACGAGCGTAGGCGTGCCTGACGCGGCGGGTGAACCGTTCACCTCGATGCTCGCGGCGGCGTTGACCGCTATGGGCGTGATGCTGCTTGCTTGCGTGAGGAACTTCACCGCTACGTCGTAGACAATCACGTCAGGCGAAAACGTGATCGTAGCGCCTGAGATCGTCAGGCTAGAGAGCCTGGCCTCGCTGCCGAGGTCTGGGGGGGCAGCCGCTCCTCCCCCCTGACTCCCACTGCAACCCGTGGCCAGTAGCGGCGCCAGTGCCACTAAGCACATCCATGCGGTTTGGGAGAAGCGGCGGAGAGAAACGAAACAAGAGCTGAGATCTATGGTCATCGATGAGTTCCCTAGGGAGGACGAATGCGCGGCGGAGGATGGTGTCGGGTTCCACCGGAGTCCTGCGGGGGGCACGGCAGGAGTCCGCAGCCGTTCATTGGGAATTCCTTCACAGAGCAAGCCTCGCGGGATGGACCACCGTCCTGCTGATCGATCTCTTTGTGGCGGTACGGCGGTGCGAGGCGTTGGTGCACGAATACTCCGCCTGACCGTCCTCCAAGGGCCGCTAGCGCGCCGATCTGGCGTCCATCGGGCATCCTAACGGCATGAAGTCTCGCGTTTACCCGAAGTACAAGACCGGATACCGCGTGACCAACTAGCGCGAGTACGAAAGCGGACTTGTGCAGCGAGGCGATGTGACCGTTTGGCTGTCGCCCGATGCTCTCAAGGCATGGAAAGCAAAGCCTACTGGACGCCGGGGTGCCCAACCGAAGTTCTCCGACCTGGCGATAGAGACGGCGGTGACGCTGAGGCTCGTCTTCCATCTGCCACTTCGCCAGGCTGAGGGCTTCCTCGGATGCCTCTTCAAGCTGATGGAAGTCGATCTCGAAGTCCCAGACCACACGACGCTCTCACGCTGCAGCGCGCTTCTGAAGGCGCAGCTGGCCAGTCGCACTAGCGACGGACCCATCGACCTCATCATCGATAGCAGTGGCCTTGCGATAGCGGGTGAAGGAGAATGGGCAGCGGCCAAACATCGCGGGAAAGGGCGCAGAGGCTACGTACGACTCAAGGCCCATCTACCGTGCGGCAGATGCAAGGGGCGCGCGGGTTGTGGTTCCGCCTTCAGTGAGCGCCAGTGCGTCAGCGCCGCGGCGACAGCCCAAGACGCGAGCTCGAACGATCAGGCGCGTGAAGGAGATTGGTCGGCGACGATGGAAGGTGGAGTCTGGGTACCGCCGGCAGGGTCGAGTCGAGAACACGTTCTTCCGCTACAAGGCGGCGATCGGCGAACGACTCCGAGCGCGCCCGTTGGACGCGCAGGAGTCGGAGGCGTTGGTCGCGTGCAACCTGCTCAATCGGATCCGTGCGCTTGGATGGCCCACGCCCGAGAGGGTGGCCAGCTGATGTCGGTGGGGATGGGGGGCCTGCATCGCCGTCCACCATTCATGCACCAACGCCCGAAAGAGCCCGTCAACGGGCCCTGAGGGGCGCAGATGGGGTATTCGGCAGGGACAGGGCTTCAAGCGCCTTGTCAGGACTCCGATGGACGCAATTGGTTAGCGCGGACTTCTTCAACGGGCTGCTCGACCCCGAGAACGTCGTGCTTAGAAACTTGCGGCCAGCGACGCCGTGAAGTTCGACGTCGGGCCCGTCGGGCTCTGGTCCCGGTGCCAGCACTGGAAGTACCAGGTGTCACCCGGCTGGACCGCGACCGGGCCCAGGGGCTGGGGCAGCGCCGACAGGTTGGCCGTCACCGAGAAGGCTCCGGCGCTGCTGGCGATGCGCGCGTTGGCTCCCACGTAGCGGCCGATGGATCCAGATAGGC
>CALHGQ010000371.1 GCA_938030175.1 uncultured bacterium
CCTGGGTCGAAGCGCGCGTGTCCAATCCCTCGGCCTCGTGCAGGACCTCTCCGTTCAAGGAAACGCGATACCCACCGTTAGCGTCGTTGAAAATGGCCACCGCGAGGTCGTTCTTAGCCTTCAGGAACTTCCCGAGCCGCAAGCGGCTTCCAAACGCCACCACCTGAAGCTCCCCGGGGACCGCGTTCGAAAACTGATTGGCCCCCGTCAGTTCGACCTCCAGGTCGGGGCCATCGTTGAAGACACTGAAGCGCTGAAAGATCGTGACCGGCCCGTAGAGGTCGGGAAGCTCAGCCACGTCGAAGCTCATGCGGTACACCTGCGTCGTGCCGGGCCTCGGATAGGTGGAGTTGTTGGTCTCGCGCAGCTCTGCCCGGAACGTGTAGTCGAAGGGACCTGGGTCGGTGACGTCGAACGCGAGCTGCACGCCTTCCGGGGTCCCCAGCATGCGTTCCGCGCCGAGATCGAAAACGGTTCGAATCCAGTCCTGACTCGAGTTCAGCGCAGGCGCGTGGTAGCCGCGGAGATCCACGATCTGTCTCCTCGCCCGCACACGGGTCCGCCACCCCATGGCATCGATCTGCACGGTGGGCGCGCCACCTGCCGCGCCCCACTGATAGGTCACGTGGGCCTCCACCTGGCGCGTACCTGGTTGCAGAAACCGCGCGACGTTCCATGGAGCGCGGACCGTCGTGGTCACGCTCGACCCGGGATTGAGCCAGCGCTCACCCATCGGGACAAGCGCCATCGTGGTGAAGTCCCGAAGCGCGATGGACTGAAGGGCAGGACTCGGTGATCCCGTCAACTCGGACTCGACAAAGAACGACAGTGCCAGCGGCGACTCGGTGGCGCACGTCCCGAAGCCACTCATCTCGACCACCTGCGAGTTTGCGGTCACCTCCACGACCGCTCCGTCGCTCGCACGTAGGTCTTGCAGCGAACCGCCGCTCCAAACGCCCTGCGAAACGCCAAGCTGCTCCACCGGATGAGCGACATCCACCGAATGCAGCCGAGGCCGCTGTTCAAGCCCCGCTAGAGCCGCTCCCCCGCAGACGATGGCAGCGAGGAGTGCGCCAAGACCCGTGGCGATTCGATTCGTGGACCCCATACAGTCATCGTGACCAACAGGATCGAATCTCGATAGCTAGCCCTTCTGCAAAGTCCGCTGACCCGCCCCCAGCTCTGCTCCATGCCATCGTCAGCCGAACAAACGGGACGCCGAGATCGAAGCTGATCTCGCCCAACTCAGCTGCACTCGATGCCCCCACGCGTCGACGAAGGATGCGAGGACTGGCGTGGACGCACCAAGAAGTGAATAGGCTCGCCGCGGGTGCGCACACTCCCAAGATGGCTGCCTCTCTCCGAAACCGACCGATTCGCCGCGACGTGTCTGCGGCACGCCAAAGCACGTTCTACATCGGAACCGGGATCATGGTGATCGGAGGCGTCATCTTCCCGTCTCACCTACTGTCAGTCGTCGGATCCGTCGGCGATCATCGGCCGTCCTCGGGTGGGCCCGGCTCGATGATGCTTCGCATGAAGCTAGAACGCATTCGATCCCCCCTAGACAGCGCCATGGGAGGGCTCCTCGATGAACAGCCATCACGTGGAGGCCTCGCAGCACGGGCCGAACAAGCCTTCGGCGAGCCGCGCTCCACCTCTACGAGGGGGGGGCGACCTCCAGGTACGTCAGAGCGATGCATTTCCACTCACGCGATAGAAGAGACCTCGTAGACACGTCTTTGCTCCCGCGAATGGGCCGCTCGGCCCATCACGGGCAATTTCTCGGGCTTTTGCGGGTCGCCGAGCGGATCGTATGAATAGGGCTGCTACGTGGACTCCATCTCCTACTCAGGACACGACGACAACCTCTCCGGTGAGCCGATTGGGGAGCTTCTTCAGCACATGGACTGGCTGCGGGGGCTCGCACGGCGAATCGTTGGGAGAGAAGCTGTTGCCGAAGACCTAGCACAGCAAACCTGGATCGACGCGCTAGCGCTTGCACGGAAGCCTTCGGCAAAGCTCCCAACAGGCTCCCATGTCAGGCCCTGGCTCGCGCGGGTCCTTCGGAACAACGCTCGGGCACGCTACCGAAGTGACGCTCGTCGTGCGGAGCGAGAGCGCCTTGCGGCACGCCCGGAGCAAGCCGATTGCATCGAGGCCCATCAGCAACTCGTCCTGCTTGGGCACCGTGAACTAGTGAACTCCATCCTGTCACTGAACGACGACCAACGCCGCGTCCTCGTGGCTCGCTATTGGTACGACCTGACCCCCAGGGAGATCGCCGCGCGCGAGAACATTCCCCTCGCGACCGTCCGAAGCCGGCTAAGCCGCGCGCAGCAGCATCTGCGAGAGCGGCTCGCCCGCTCGGAGCGCTCAAGCCTTGCCGTCGCTTGCTTCGCCCATCCTCGAGTCACCCTGCAGTCGACCAAGGCACTTTCGACCGCTCTCGGAGCCAGCCTCATGATGAACAAGTACGGACTCGCCGCCGCGGCGGCGCTCTTGCTATTCGCGTCGTACCTCGGCCTACGACCCGCCCCCTCCCACGAAGTTTCGACGCAAACGATCACTTCGGTCGAAGACGACGTCGACTGGATCGCTGGCGAGACCGTGCCGCTGCTGGACG
>CALHGQ010000372.1 GCA_938030175.1 uncultured bacterium
CAGGGACTCGGCCTCCCGGACCCAGTCCGTCTCCGGGAACCAAAAAAACGGCTTCTCGGCGAGGACGTGGCAGCCGCGCGCGAGGGCTCCCTCGACGAAGCCCCCGTGGGTGCCGGCCGGGGTCAGGACGCACACAGCGTCGAGGTCGTGGGAATAGAACTCCTCCAGCGAAGCCGTCGCCGCCGGGGGACGACTTCCGACCCCTTGATCCGGCAGCATCTTGGCCGCCGCGTCCGCCGCTGCCTTTGCGGTCTCCGCGCTTCGGCCGAGCACGCAGGCCACCTCCGCGCCAGCCGCCGCGAGATCGCGGGCGATGAATGGGCCGAGTCCTTGGCGCACGCGACGGGCGCCGATGAGTCCAAAGCGAGGTGCGCTCATTGAGCTTCCGGTGCCTGTTCCAGGCCAAGCGGGGCATAGCGCTCTTGAAGCGCTGGGGGAAGGTCGTCGACGAAGCAATCGAGCGCCGGCAGGAACCCGACGTGCTCGCAGAGCCGGAGGAGAGCGAGCTCCGTCTTCATATCCGGGATCCTGCCGTCGCGGCACATCTCGATGGCGTCTCGGAGGTCCAAGAGGTGCACGCGCGACCACTCCTCCATGACGGTCCCATCCCCAATCGCCTCGCCGCGCTCGTCGAGCGCAGCCTCGGCGGCGCAGAAAAAGATCTTCTCGTCTGTCGTGCCAGGACTCGCAAAGGTCTCGCCACCGAGGGGGACAAGGGAATTCTCCCGAACGCGCAGGCCGCCCTCCTCATGGGCCTCGGCCGCGGCGCGGCGCTGTAGGCCCGGAGCCCCGGGCGGATCGCTCTCTTCGACGAGCCCCGCTACGACCTCAAGGATCGAACGGTACTCGCGGGGATCGGGGTGCACGAAGCTCTTGTCCTTGCGGAGGTAGATCGGAGCCCGAGGCGCCTCGCGAAGGAGCACCCGTACGCGTCCGTCCAAGCGCTCGTACAGAACGGAAACGACGGCGTCGCTACCCGGTCTCTCCAATACGTCGCACGGATACGGCTCGGACTGGGTGCCGTCCCCGTATCGATTGCGAAGCGTCAGCCGCCGGAGCTTCAAGAAGCCTTCGTCGCACCGCGAGGTGGAGGTTCGATCCTCGACGATCTCGATTCCTGTGAGATCCCGGCCGGTTTCAGCGTCTCGATTCGACATGCGACCGCAAGTTACACGGTCGAGAAGCCAGCCTAGGGGGCTGAATCGGCCAAACCGGGTCCCGAAAATCTGGGTTTGGTGGCAGGCTGCGAGGGGGAGACGGAACCCCCGATGGGTGCTTTGTCGTCCCCATAGAGACGGTTTTGACTCAGATTGCCCCTCTTTGGGCGTCAGGTGACGGACTAGTCATCTGATTTCAACTCGATTCAACGTTCGGGACCGGGTATCCCGAAGGGCTATAGACAGAGAGCGCTATCGCATCGGACCCATGATTCGACTTCTAGACACAGCTGCCCAGGACACGGGCCAACGACGCCAGGGGATCACACGATCCACTCGGCCGAGTGGCTTTTGGGGGCTGTATGGAGTCGCATGGCTGGGGCTAGCCGCCCTGACCGGGTGCCAGGCTCCGGGTGGCGCCACGCCCTTCGTCTATGGGAGCGCTCCGACGTGCAGCGAGGCCGCCGAGGCGGAGCTCAAGCCGATTCCTTTGACCGCCTCCCTCAACCCGCTTCGCCGGGCATTCGATACCCATTCGGAGATCCCTCGCGTCGTGGCGCTGATGCCGCACATGGGCTGCGAGCGCGGCGCCGAGATTCTCCGCCGCGAGGTCCTGAGCGCACATCCCGATCGGGACCTGGCTCTCTTCGTGATCTGGCAGGACGAAGCCCGTACGGGCGGGGCCGATGCGGCCGCCCGGGCGACCGGCTACCTGGCTGACCCCCGCGTGACCGCATTCCACGACTGCAGCGGCATCGCCGGCCGGTCCTTCGCCCGCGGCAATCTGCCGGTGGCCGAGGCCCGCGAGATCTTCCTCTTCTACCCGGCGGGCATGACCTGGCCCTCGGACGGCACCCGCCCGATGAGCGCGAAGCCGGTTTCCGCCGAGCGCCCGCCCCAAACGGACAAGTGGGTCCACCAGCTCGGACGCGTCGCTCCAGAGCGGTTCTGCACCCCTGAGGAGCTCCCGCGGGCGATCCGCCTGACGGTGCAGCGACTCCTGGACGACGCAGATGTTCGTCGCAAGCACCTCGAAGCCGAGGGGCAGAAGGCCGCGGAAACCGCCCTCAGATTGGGGCAGCGGACGGCGGGTGTGGCCCAAGGGGCCCCTGCCTCGGCGCCGTAGAGCGCCCACACGTGCGGCTTGATGACGCCGCGAAGGGAAAGGCGGTCAACGAGCAGTCGGAAGTCGCCTGCGGGTAGACTATTTGCCCGCAGACGGACCGGTCACAGGCGACCTCGGTCCGCGCGTTCCTAGGCGTTGAGGAGGGTGTTGCGAATTGAAGAATCCGAACAGCACCTCCCTCGAACCGCCACACGGCGTTGATCCGAACCTACGTGGCTCATGCCACGCGGAGGGTTCGAATCGCCTTGTCTTGCGATCCGCGCAGGGCACTCTTCGAATCCTTCAATCCGCATCACCCTCCTAGCTGCCGGTTTCCCGGCCCAGTGCGTTGACCGACAATCGCCCCACGTTCCTCGATCCCACCGATACCTTCGTCCGCCGTCACATCGGCCCTGACGACCAGGAGACGCGGGTGATGCTGCGCACCATCGGTGCCGAGTCCCTAGACCAGCTCGTTCAAGAGACGATTCCCGCTGGCATCCAGCTCGGCCGCGCCCTGGAGCTCGGCCCGGGGTTTGAGGACGGCCGCGGAGAGGCCGAGGTCCTCGCTGAACTCCACGGCATCGCCAAGAAGAACCGCACCATGCGGTCGCTCATTGGATGCGGCTACTCCGGCACGATGACGCCGCCCGTGATCCAGCGCAACATCCTGGAGAACCCGTCGTGGTACACGCAGTACACGCCCTACCAGGCGGAGATCAGCCAGGGCCGGCTCGAGGCGCTGCTCAACTTCCAGACGGTGGTGTCCGACCTGACGGGGCTGCCGCTCACGGGTGCTTCGCTGCTTGACGAAGCGACGGCCGCCGCCGAGGCCATGGGCATGGCGTGGACTACGGCGCGTCAAAAGAAGAACCGCTTCTTCGTCAGTGAAGACTGCCACCCCCAGACCATCGCGGTCATCAAGACGCGCGCGGAAGCCATCGGCATCCAGGTCGATGTGGGCGCACCGGACAGCTGCAACTTCGACGATCTCTTCGGCGCGATCGTGCAGTACCCGACTACCTACGGCGCGGTCGAGGACTACGCCGCCTTCTTCGAGAAGGTGCATGACGCCGGAGCCCTCGCGATCGTGGCGGCGGATCTTCTTTCGCTGACGATCCTGCGCGCGCCTGCGGAGTTCGGCGCGGACATCGCCGTGGGCAGCAGCCAGCGCTTCGGCGTGCCGCTCGGCTACGGTGGACCCCACGCGGCGTTCCTCTCCACGACGGAGCAGTACAAGCGCATTCTTCCCGGTCGCCTGATTGGCGTGAGCCGCGACGCCGCCGGCAACCAGGCGCTGCGCATGGCGTTGCAGACCCGCGAGCAGCACATCCGCCGCGACAAGGCGACGTCGAACATCTGCACCGCCCAGGTGCTGCTCGCCGTGATGGCGGGCATGTACGCCGTCTACCACGGGCCGGACGGCCTGCGCGAAATCGGCGAGCGCGTTCACGGGATGGCCGAGACGCTGCGCTCGGGCCTCAAGGCCGCGGGCGTCAAGGTCGCGGACGGACCTGTCTTCGACAGCCTGCTCGTGGAAGTGGCGGACGCGAATCGCGTTCATGCTGCTGCTCGCGAGCACGGGATCAACCTGCGTGAGATCGATGGCACCCGCGTTGGCGTTGCGCTCGACGAACGCACGACGGCAGAGGAGCTGGCGACGCTGTTCGCCATCTTCGGAGCGGGAGGCGAGTCCGTCCAGGATCACGCGGCCCGCGTCGACCTCGGCTACGCGGCCCCGTTCGCGCGGACGTCGTCGTACATGTCCCACAAGGTGTTCCACCAGTACCACTCCGAGCACGAGCTGCTTCGCTACATCCATCGCCTCGCGTCGAAGGACCTTTCGCTGACGACGTCGATGATCGCCCTTGGGTCGTGCACGATGAAGCTCAACGCGACGTCGGAGATGCTGCCGGTGAGCTGGCCCGAGTTCGGTGACGTGCACCCCTTCGTGCCGCTCGACCAGGCCGAGGGCTACACGCAGATGCTCAACCAGCTCAGCCACGCGCTCGAGGAGATCACCGGCTTCGCCAAGGTCTCGCTCCAGCCGAACGCTGGGTCCCAAGGGGAGTACGCGGGCATGCTCGCCATTCGCGCATACCACCGCGCCCAGGGCAACCCGGATCGCAAGGTCTGCCTCATCCCGACGTCGGCCCACGGCACGAACCCCGCGTCGGCCGTCATGTCGGGCATGCGCGTCGTAGCGATCAAGTGCGACAAGCACGGCAACATCGCCGTCGATGACCTCCGCGAGAAGGCGGAGAAGCACAAGGACGAGCTCGCCGCGATCATGGTGACGTACCCGTCGACCCACGGCGTGTTCGAGTCGGCGATCAAGGAGATCTGCGAGATCGTCCATGCGAACGGCGGCCGTGTCTACATGGACGGTGCGAACATGAACGCCCAGGTCGGGCTCTGCCGTCCGGCCGACTTCGGCGCCGACGTCTGTCACCTCAACCTGCACAAGACCTTCTGCATTCCCCACGGCGGTGGGGGACCCGGCATGGGCCCGATCGGCGTCGTTGCGGATCTCGCTCCGTTCCTGCCCGGCCACCCTGTCGTGTCCATGGGCGGAGAGCAGTCGTTCGGTACTGTCTCGGCCGCTCCCTGGGGCAGCCCGAGCATCCTGCCGATCTCGTACATGTACATCGCGATGATGGGCGCCGCGGGACTCAAGCGAGCTACCGAGGTCGCCATCCTCAACGCGAACTACATGGCGAAGCGTTTGGAAGATCACTACCCGGTGCTGTACCGCGGCGAAGGCGGCCGCTCCGCCCACGAGTTCATCATCGACCTGCGCCAGTTCGAGAAGAGCGCGGGCATCGTTGCGGAGGACGTGGCGAAACGCCTGATGGACTATGGCTACCACGCCCCGACGATGTCGTTCCCGGTGACGGGTACGCTCATGATCGAGCCGACGGAGAGCGAGACCAAGGCCGAGCTCGACCGCTTCTGCGACGCGATGATCTCGATTCGCGATGAGATCCGCGCGATCGAGAGCGGCACGGCGGACAAAGAAGACAACCCGCTGGTGAACGCTCCGCACACGGCCGCCGCGGTGATGGCGACGGAGTGGAACCGCGGCTACACGCGGGAAGAGGCGGCCTACCCGGCCGACTGGACGCGCGAGCACAAGTTCTGGCCCACGGTTGCGCGTATCGACAACGGATTCGGCGACAAGAACCTGATCTGCACCTGCCCCTCCGTCGAGGAGATGGCCGAGGTCGACGCGGAGCCGCAGCAGCCGGTGACGACCGGCAGCTAGCTTCGGCTCGGACTCCATGACCGACGACTTCGTTGAACGGCTTGAGCAGCAGCTCGGGGTCCAGGCAACGGAGATCGTCGGTCGCGACTTTCGCTCCCTCCATCAGCACTTCTTGGAGCGGTTCTTCCAGAGCGCCAAGCTTCGAACAGGCCGCTGGGTGAGCGATGGGTTTCGGTGGCACGCCTATTACCGCGGGCACGAGGAGGCCCTTTCCGGCGATCCAGCGTTCGAGCTGTACATGCGCCAGGCGGTGAAACCGTTCTACATGTACCACGAGGGCCGCGATCGCCTGTTTGATTGCACAGCGCCCCGGTGGCCGGACGTTCGGGCGCTTCATGATGACATCTACGTCTTCCCCCACGGGATGGACTGGCTGTTTAGCGCCAGCCATGAGGGAGCTCCATCGGCGTATGAGATTGGGCCGTTCTTTGCTACGCCTTACCCGAAGGGCCGGGATCGAACCGGACTGTGTGATTAGCTGAGGTCGGGGCATGGGGGGGCAACGGGGGCTTTATGGTCGCCGGCGGGCTGAGCCCAGCCCGACACCGGCTTGTGCAGCCACCCAACGCCGCGCCGCCCACGTTTCCATGGCGAGACCGTACTGGGCACGAAACCGGCACCAGTGCTCATCTCGCACCCTACTTCAGCACTTCGAGTGAATATCCCGGGCTTGGGCCAGTACTAGGCACAATGAGCCCTCGGATGAATGAACTCGACCATACGATTCGCGACCTTCGGGAGCGTCAGGTGAGCCGTTCGCGGCTCATGAAGCGGATGGCGCTCGCGGAAGAGCACCTTCGAGCCTCGCGCAGCCGGCTCAAGAGGGCGAATGCGAAGCTCGAAGAGGAGCAGGCTGACGTAGATCGCCTCGAAGGACTTAGCCTCACCGCGCTGTTTCACACCGTCTTGTTTAGCAAGGCTGATCAGCTCGACAGGGAGCGCCAAGAAGCCCTGCGCGCCGAGCTCGCCCGCGACGAACGCCGAGCCGCGGTGCGCAAGCTGGAGGCCACGACCGACCGTTTGCGTGCCGAGGTCGCCAGCCTCGGTGACCCCGACGCGGAGCTAGAGCGAGCGCTCACGGCAAAGGAGGATCTGATGCAGCTGGGCAACAGCCCCGAGGCCAGTCGACTCGCCGGTCTCGCGCAGGAGCGTGCCAACGCACTCGTAGACCTCAACCAGATCAACGAAGCGCGCGCCGAAGGCGACCATGCCCTCGACTCCCTGGAGAGCTTGATCGAAAGCCTCAGCTCGGCAGGTGCCTGGGGCACCTGGGACGTGATCGGTGGGGGACTGGTCGCCACGGCCGTCAAGCATTCTCACATCAACGCGAGCCGAGAACACGCTGCGGAAGCGCAGGCCGACCTCCGCTCCTTTGAACGCGAGCTTCAGGACGTGCGCCTGGACGCCGCGCTTGAGGTACAGATCGACGGCTTCCTCACCTTCGCCGACTACTTTTTCGACGGCTTGATCTCTGATTGGGTCGTGCAGATGAAGATCAAGGGCTCACGGGATGAGGCCGTCAAAGTGCGCCAGCAAGTCGCCGCGACCCTCAAGGCTCTCGATGAACGCGCGACAGCCACCGAGAAAGGGATCGCAGCCCTTGAGAAGGAACGTCGGGACCTCCTCTAGGGTAGGCGTGCTTCGATCCCCTGGCTCTGCGTCTACCTCTCGTAGCACCCAAGGTCGACGATGGGGGCGACACCGTTGCCCGTATCTGGAACGCCGGGCTGGTCGATACGCCGAGGACCGTCATCGAGATCATTCGTGACGCCACTAGCGATGACGGCATCATTGTCGCCAGCGTCAATGCAGGCGGAGTCGAGCCGCAGTCGGAAGTCACCGTCTCCGGTATAGAGGATGCCGTCCGGTCCGGCAGGGTCCACGAAGCCGGGATCCAAGTTGAGCATGCCGGGTGCGACGAAGCCTGCGGACCAGCCTTCGATGAGGCTCCAGCCGAGGTCGGGCGGGGCCGCGACCCCCGGATCAACGCGAAGACTGGCTTCCTCGGATACCGCCCCTCCTGCCGCGTTGTTGAACAAGATGCTGTTGCGGACTCTGATGGGTAGGCCATTGCCCTGCGGCGATTGAACAAAGACACCTCCTGACGCGTTGTCGACCCGGTTGCCTGCGGCGGTGACTCCTTCGATCACGAACCGTGTGGCGCTTCCGGCCCTGACGATGTTGTGCGTCGCTGTGTTGCCTACAAACAGCGAGTCGCGAATCTCAAGCGACTCAGAGCTGAAGCCAGAGGCGACGAGTGTCCCTCGATTGCCAATCCACTCCGTGTTCTTGAAGTCTGTCGCGTCCGTCGAGATCAATGCATTCCCAACGATGAGATTGTCGGTGAACCGACAGGACCGAATAGAGGACTCGCCAGAGAGACGCAGTACAGAAAAGGCGAGGGGAGGAGTGTTGTTGAATCCAGAGAAGTCGATGCCCTCGATGATCGTGGATTGGGGCCCCCCAGCACTATCGGCGTTGACGACGAACGCGGAGGCTAGGTTGTCGGTTCGGTTCTGAAACGGGAAGGCGTCGTCCCCAAGGAGATCGCCGCTCAAACGCGTCCGGTGCTGCGTCAGGTCCCGTTCGTCGGCGCTCTCTTCTGTCCCGGTGAAGCCGCCGAGGAGTGATGTGTTCGGGTCGATTGTGGAGGCGACGAACTGCGGTTCATGGAGAACATCGAGCGCGAAGAAATCGCCTTCGATGATCCAATACGTTCGCCGCGAACCTGGGTGGGCTAGGGAAAGCGCGGCCGCCTCATCTAGGTTGCGGTGGGGAGCGCCCCAGCTCCGGCCATCCCCCGGGGTTGGCGTCCCGGGGACGATGCGGGGAACCTCGGTCTCGGCAAGGATCGGCTGATCTGCGCCAACTTGGAGGACGGCGGCCGCGTTGGAAAGCCGCGTCCCAGTGCTGCTAAGGAAAGCGAGCTGAACGTGGCGAGTCCTCGTTTCGGTCGCCAGCGCGGGGGCCAACTCGATCGCTAGGTGGAGGGAACCATCGGGCCCGATCGTCCCAAGTCGCCTTCGGCCGCCCGGCAGGGGAGATCCCACCATCAAGGCACGCCCGTCCACGCCTTGGCCGAAGAGCCCACCGCTCTCGGACAAGAGGAAGTAGACCACTTCGTTAGGGGCTCCCAGCGCGGTGATCTCAGCTTGACCATCGGGGCCTACGCTCGCAGGGATCACGAGTTCCCGCGGCACATCGCCAAGGGACTGAACCGTACCCGTTGGGTTGAAGCCGCCGGAGTTGGCGTTGCGCTCGATCATGACGCCCCCGGCCTCGACACGGGCGTCGTTGCCGTAGAAGCCATCGCAGGTCCAGCAGACTCCGCACACCCCCGGCAGGCCGCCTACGAAGTCACACGAGGAAGCGAAGACGTATCCGCCTTGCCCTACCGCAGCACCGTCCCCACCGTGACCGCCTGGTAGGCACCAGGAGCACGTGAACCCGCTCGTACACGGCCCAGCGGCTCCGTTTCCTCCAGTGAACAGGCAGCCTTCCGCGTCGACGCGTGACCGGAGAACCTCCATGCCGTCGTAGCTCTTCTGCGGGGCCGGAAGGTACCCGCCACTGGCGCTGACTCGCCGTAGGGTCACAAGCTCTGCGTCATGGATCGCGAGGCCGGCGGCGTCCGGCGAGTAGATGCAGCAGAGATCGAGCGAGACGAGCCCTGAACAGTTGCTGATCGTCAGCCCTGGAACGGATCCGTTCGGGCCGTGCACCCGTGCCTGGAGCCACAGCTGTAGGGGGAAGCTATCCACGGGGCGGCAGTTGATCCCTAGCCCTTGGAACACGACGGATGAACCGTTCGGGACGTTCCGCACCACCGACGACATGATGGAGAACTCGTTGCCGGTCTTGGCGGCCACCGTGAGCCCTTTGCCATCGAGGACGAATCCCGCGGATATGTCCGGGTCGGTGGTAACCAGCGCCGGATGGAGGACCCACACCGTATCCCCATCCTGGGCGAAGTCGACGGCCTCTTGAATAGTGTCGAAGGAGCCGGGAGGACCTCCTACGTCAACCAGGTGCGTCGTTTGGCAGAGAGCTGAAACCGAGGAAGCGAGCGCGAAGAGCAGGCCACTAACGAATCTTGGCATGGGAGTGCTGGGGGGCGAGTGGGCGGGGGGACGCCCTCCAGGCTACTCTACTCCGACGGAACTAGGTCGCGGCTACACTTCGTGCCGCCTAGACGGCGGCCCGTGCTCCTGACGCTAGCTCCGCGCTCAGGAACTCATCGATCCCCTCGCCGCTCACCGGCTTCGAGAAGTAGTAGCCCTGTCCGAGGTCAGCACCCAAGCTGCGCAGCTCGTCTGCGTGCTCGGTGGACTCGACGCCCTCAGCCACCACGTGCATCTTGAACGCCTTGGCCATGCCGATCACCGCCTCCACGATCGGCCCATCGCTCAGGTGATCCATCGGTCCGTCGTTGCCACCGCGCACAAACGCCTGGTCGATCTTCAGCACGTCGACGTTGAAGTGCTTCAGATGCGCGAGGTTCGAATAGCCCGTACCGAAGTCGTCGATGGCTAGGCGAATACCCAGGGTCTTCAGCTCGTTCATCACCAGAGTCGTGTTCTGAACGTCGCCGAGCACCGCGGACTCCGTGATCTCAAGCTCTAGGTACTTCGGATCGAGGCCGCTCTGCTTCAGCGCGTTCCGCACCTCGTTCACCAGCTCGGGGTTGCGGAACTGAAGGGGGGAGAGGTTCACGGCGACCACGACGTTGTGCTCCTGCCAGCGAACCGCATCCATGCAGGCCTTCTCCAGCACCACGCGTCCAAGCTCGGACACAAGGCCCGACTCTTCCGCGAACGGAATGAAGAGGTCCGGACCGACAAAGCCCCGCGTCGGGTGAATCCAGCGCACAAGGGCCTCGAGGCTCTCGGTCACACCGCTCTTGAGGCCCACCTTGGGCTGGTACACCACCGTGAACTCATCGCGCTCAAGCGCCTTGCGGAAGTCAGACTCCAGCGCGAGCCGCTCCGGCGCGTCCCCAAGCATCTCGTCGGAGAAGATGATCGCCTGGGCCTTGCCCGCCTCCTTTGCCTTGTACATCGCAATGTCGGCCCGTTGAGCCGCCTGCTCTGCGTCGATGCCCACGAGGTTGGTCACGACGCCAACACTGGCGGTCACGAAGATCTCCACGGGCTCGGCGCTCGGTGAGCCGATCCCCTTGCCGATCTCGAACGGTGCCGCAAGGGCCGCTTGAATACGCTGCGCAACATCAGCACCGCGGCTCTCCTGTGGATACGACTCCGCCTCCACCCCAGAGCACAGCACGATGAACTCGTCGCCCCCTTGGCGTGCGAGGACGTCGTTGTGCCCAAGGCAGGTAGAGATCCGCGCCGCCGTGTGAATCAGGAGCTGGTCTCCAACCGTGTGCCCGTAGGAGTCATTGACGAGCTTAAAGCCGTCCAGGTCGATGAAGAGCACGGAAGCGTACTCGCGCTCCTCCGGTGTCTCCTCGTCGAAGTGCTTGGCGAAGCTGCGTCGGTTGGCCAGGCCAGTCAGCGGATCGTGGAGCGCCTGGTGGCGCAGCTGATCCTCAAGCTCCTTGGCGCTCGTGATATCGCGCGCGTTCAGGATGATGCCCTGGATGTCTGGGTGCCCGGAGTGATCCGTAGCGCGGACGTCGAAGGTGCGACGGGAGCCGTTCTCATCGGTCAGTTGGATCTCGGTGTGCTCTTGGGCCAGGAACTCAGCGACCGAAACACCCGTCAGAGAGTCGATCTTGCAGGTCATGGCGTCCGCCGCGTCCATGAGAGCGTGGCCTGCATCACCTGGGTTGGCGATCGCCCGCTCGATGGCGACGGCCGCTTCCAGGATCTCCTCTGAGGTGCGTTCACGCTGGAGGTCCGAGTCTCCTGAAGAGGACGACAGTGCGGTCTTCAAGATCGCCGCCGAGGGCGTCGCGTAGCGGACCGCCCCACCGGGCTCGAGCACAAGGATGAGGTCCGACGAGTTCTGAACGAGCTCACGGAATCGAGACTCGCTGGCGGCAACGGCCGCAAGACGCTCCTCCTGGAGGTCGCGATCCCGCCGTGCTTTGACGCGGCCAAGGCTGATCACAAAGAGCAGCGAAGCGAGCAGCGTGATCAGGGCAGCCAACATTGTCGCCTTGTTGGCTGCAGTTGCCGCAGCCACCGCGATCTCCCCTTCCTGCGTGCGGACGGCGACGAGCGCTTCCTCAAAGACGCCGTAGTTCATGTCCCAGTAGGCGAGCCGGTCACGAAGCCGCTCTCGGCTCAGGTTCATGAGGCCCATCGCGCTCTGCACGCCGGAGAGGAAGCGATGGGTCGCGTCGTCGAGCTGGGTCAGGGTCGCGGTGCCGATTTCCTGGCCGAGGCGCACATCCCAGGCGCGGCAGGCCTCCTCCATGCCCTTGAGGTTCTCCAGACGGCCCAGAATCTCAGTCCGCTGGCGCTGCTCTTCGCCGCGCGTCCGGACGAAGGACATCTTCTCCTCGGCCATGAGCTGGGTCATGGCGCGCCAGACGATCGTGTGCTGGGCCGTCGCTTCGACCTCGAGCGCAGTGAGCTCGACCATGAGCTCGCGACGCTGATCGGCGTGGTCTCGCAGCGACATGGCCACGAAGATCAAGACGCAGGCGGCGGTCCCGACGAGCGCGAAGAGGCCCCACGCGAGCAGCGAGCGGCTCTTGCGGGCGCTCGATCGTGGGGCAGACTGGCCTTCTGGCGGGTTCGCTGACGGAGAGTCGGTCATGGGGCGGGACCCGCAAATGGGCCTCGGTGGAGGAGCGCGGCCAGGGCTCAATGGGCCCGTATCTGGGGCTCATCGGCAAATTTTTCCACCGACTTGAGAACCGGCTTCTTGTCCGGTTCCCAGCCGCTTGCCGCCCTACTCCAGCGCCCTCAGCTCGTCGCCCCAGTCGCCGCCCAGGATCGGGTACCGGCACCAGGTCTTGGGGTCCAAGTTCTCATCGTCCAGGTGGAACGACGGCGCGATGCGCTCACGCTTCCACTGGTTGCGGACCCACAGTCCGTAGAAGCGCTTGACCCATGCGATGAGGTCGTCCCGGCTGTGCTCGGGGAATCGGCCACCGAGCGCATCGAGCACGGCCTGTGGCGCCAAGCGGTCGCGGATGTACAGCTCTTCGATCGCGTCCAGCACGGCGTAGGGCATGAGGTCATCCTCGTCCCGTTGCTCTGCCTCCTTCGGGCGAAGCTCCGCCGTGGGCTGCTGCGCGGTGATGACGGACATCGCCTCAATGGGTCCGACGGCATCCGGACCCTTGGTCTCAAGCCAGCGGAGCCACGCGAGCACGAAGCTCTTGTCGACGCCCGAGATGGGCGCAAGGCCGCCGCTGGAGTCGCCGTCCATTGTGGTGTAGCCCACGGCGGCTTCCGAGCGGTTGCTCGTCGCGATCAGAATCGAGTTGCGCTCGTTGGCAAGGGCCCAGATCGAGGGGCTGCGCACGCGGGCCTGGAGATTCTGCAGCGTGATGTCGTCGCGCTCCCACGTGAGCTCTCGCCCGAGCGACTTCTCAACGGCCGCGCGGTACGCGGTGAGCATGGGTTGCACGTCGATCACGCTGTAGCGAGCCCCGAGGGCTTCCGCGACGGTGGCCGCGGCGTTGCGCGTGACATCGCCGCTGTTCTCGGTGGGCTGGTAGGCGCACGTGAGGATCTGCTCGACGAAGGGCCCACTCGCGTCGAGGCCGAGGCGCTCCGCGAAGCGATCATTGCCTAGCTCGGCAGTGCCCAGCCGAACCATCAGCGCCACAAGAGCCGCGCAGGTGGCAGAGTCGGCGCCCCCCGATAGCGAGACCACGTAGCCGCGGCTCCTCGCTTTCCGCATGTAGTCGAAGAGCGCGATGGCCTCGGCACGCGTGAACTCTTCGAACGCGAGCTCGGAGTCCATGCCGCGCTCCCAGCGCGGGAGCTTCTCCGGGGGCACGGGGGGCTTCGCCTCCGGCCAGTCGAAGGGGACCGCCACGAGCATGCCCTCGGGGTCCTCAACGGAGCTCGGCGCGCTCATCGTGCGCTGATAGCCGCGACGCACGACCTCAAGATCGATGCGCGCGTCGGTGACCTGGACGTCCTCGAAGCTAAAGCGCGGCGTCACGGCTTGGAGGTCGCCGTCCACCGCGATGAAGCAAGCGCCGTCGTAGAGCGCGCGCCCGGACTCGTTGCCCACGAGGTTCGAGTACACGTAGACGGCGTGGAGCGAGCGGCTCGCGTCGCAGACCAGCCGCTCGCGGCGTGCGCGCTTGCCAAAGGCGAAGTGACTGGCGCTCGGGTTGAGAATCGCGTCGACGGCCAGCGCGGCGAGGCGCGCTCCTGGGCGATCGGAAACCCAGGCGTCCTCGCAGATCTCGAAGCCGAATCGATAGCCGCCGACGTCGAATACGAGCTCGCCCATGGGAACGCGGTCCTCGCCTGAGTGCGTCGGGAGCCCGCGGGCGGGGATCGTCACGCTCCTCTGGGGCGGCCAAGGGCGGAACCAGCGCGGTTCGTAGTGGATGCCATCCCCGGCGAGGTGTTGCTTCGCGGCGATGCCCACGAGCTTGCCGTCAGCGATCAGGGCAGCGCAGTTGTAGAGGGCTCCGCGGTGCAGGACCGGGAGGCCGACGCCCACCACCATGCCCGCGGTGACCTCGCCGCAGAGCTGCTCCAAGGACTCCCAGGATCGATGCTCGATGTGGGCCGCATGGAAGGCGTCCTCACAGCCGTATCCGGAGAGGGCCAGCTCGGGCAACAGCAGGACGCTGGCGCCGCGGGAGCGTGCTTCCCCGATCGCCGCGATGCAGCGCGCGAGGTTGCCTTTCCAGTCGAGTGGAGTTTGGTTGACCGCCGCAGTGGCGAAGTGGATGCGATCCATGGCAGCTTGTAGGGGCCCCGGGCCGAACGATTCAATGCTAAAGTGTATATCCTACACTTAGAGGCCAGGCAACCTATGGGAACCTATTTCAAGCAGCAGGACCTCGACCGACTTCGAGACTTACGCCAGACACTGATCGGGATCGAGGGACGGCCGCCTGGGGAGGAGGCGCCCAGGTACTGGCATGACCTGCGGGATATCGAGCTCTACGACCAGATCTTCGGCGCGCGGATTGGCTGGAAGTGGGACGCCGTCCTCGACGAGCTAGAGGCGCGGCACGGGTTCCCCGAGGTCAAGACGGTCATCGACTGGGCCACCGGCACGGGCGTAGCCGCCCGCAAGGTGCTCGCCCGGGTCCCCGGCATCGAGGCGATCACGCTCTTCGACCGCGACGAGGCCGTGCTGGAGTTTGCCAAGCGCTCCGTGCAGGCGGCGTTCCCGAGCGTCGAGGTCACCGCCGTGACGGAGCCGCCATCCGAGAGCTCTCACCTCGCCATCGCCAGCCATGTGCTCGACGAACTCGAAGAGGAAGGCGTCGAGTCCCTGCGCCAAACCCTCGAAGCTGCCGACCATGTGCTCTGGGTAGAGCCGGGTTCCAAAAAGACGTCCCGGGACCTGTCCGTTCAGCGCGATAGATTCTTGGCGGACTTCCAAGTCCTCGGCCCCTGCGTCCACCAGGGGACCTGCGGAATCCTGACCCCGGACCACAAGAACGATTGGTGCCACCTGTTCGCCAAGCCGCCCGCCGAAGTCCACACGACGGGCGAGTGGTCCGAGATCCACCGCGAGCTACGCATCGACCTACGCAGCCTTCCGTACTCGTTCGTAGCGCTCCGCCGCCGCAGCCTCGGCCACCCCGAGCCCGTTCAAGCTGGCGCGCGCCTGCTCCAGCGTCCCCGCGTCCAACGCGGCCGCGTGCTCCTCGATCTGTGTGACGCGAACGGTGTCCGCGAAGACCAGATGCTCCAGCGAACGGACAAGGCGCTCTTCAAGGAGCTAAAGAAGTCGAACGGAGAAGTTCTCTTCTTGGACGTTAGCGAGGGTCGAGCGAAGCCGGTCTAGGCGCAGCCGTGGGCGCGCCTAGACCGACCGCAGCGCTAGCGTGGCTGCGGCAGCTGCAGTTCAACGACCCAGGCCGACGTGTAGCCGGTCGCTGGGTTGAACCGGGCGAAGAGCAGGCTGGAGCCGTCCCGCCCAACGAAGTCTGGGCGGCTTGGTATCGCCTTGGACCTGCGGCCGTTGGCGAGGCTAATGGAGCCAGCCGCGAAGAGGGCCCGGAGGTCCGACACGTGGTCGCCTGCCCAGCGGAGAAGGCCGCGCTCTAGGTGGAGTTCGCCGGTCCCGACGCTCAGGGCGCCGCTCGCGGGGTTGTCGATTCGGAGAGTTCCGCCGTTGAGGTTCAGGACGCCTCGGGCGCCTGCACCGACGGAGAGGGCGTCTGTAACCGCCAGTCGCCCGCCGGCTTCGATGGAAACGGTGGCCGTGTCCGCGTGGCCGATCCGCAGGGATCCAGCGTACGCCTTGGCGTCAACGGTAAGGACCTGCCCGACCGCGGTGTGCTCGACCATGTCGTTGTTGGCGGGCTCGACGCTCTGGTCCCAATCGTCATTCAGGTACCACTTGCCGTAGCCGGAAGCACCTGTGTAGACCACGGTCTCGGGGGCCGTGTTCTCAAACCCGAATCCCGTGACGTTGGCGTTGAGCTCGAAGTCAGCGGCGCTGTCGAAGTGCTCACCTGCCAGGGTCACGTTGTCGAAGACGAGTCCATCGATGGGGGCGAGGAGTCCTCCGAGGAAGATCTCCGAGTCGCCGTCGACGTTCTGGGCCGCGGCGCGGACGTTCTCGAACCGCACAGAGGAGACGGCCGTGTCTCCGGCTTGGATGTCCCAGCCGAACAAGCGCCTGGCCGGTAGCGGATCTTCCACGTTGATGTCCCGGAAGACCACGTGGGATCCGTTGCTGCCGGGGAAGCTCGCGGCCGGATCGGGGAAGCCGATGATGGAGCGCCCCGGGCTGGAGCCGAAGGCGGACCTCGCGTAGATCACATCGATGTCTTCGACGTAGAGCTTTTCGCCATAGGGAGCCTCGTTCTCTGCGACCATATTGCTGCAACGCAGCGGCATGCCGTTGGCGTCGGACCAGTAGACGATGCGGCGAATGCCCAAGCCAAGGACGTAGGTGCCGTCGTCCTGGGTCCGCAGGAAGCAGTCTTCGAGGAAGCTGCTGCCGTTCGGGGAGATGCCGTCGCCGTTCGCGCGCCAGGTGATGGCCTTGCACCATCGGAGGTAGTTGAAGTCCGCGGGGTCGGCGTTGAAGCCGCTCTTCACCTCGCAGCTATGGTGGGCTGAGTCGGTGATGGTGATGCCCTCGATGCGGCAACCTTTCGCATTGCTAGAGATGTGGATCGGCCGGCTGATCCAGCGATCGTCCACGGGGATGTCGAACATCACCGGGTGGTCGATCTTCTCACACGACAGCGTGCCGTGGCCGAAGATGCGGATGTCGCGGGCGTCGTTCGAATCCTGGCCGTTGTTCATGTTGCCATGGACC
>CALHGQ010000373.1 GCA_938030175.1 uncultured bacterium
GTAGTTCTTGCACGCGTGGTAGGCCGCCACTGCGCTCTCCTTCTGCTCCTTGGTGAAGCTGCGTCGTTTCCTTCTAACCATCTCTGACATCCTGCCGTGAATCACGGTACTTAGGGTGTCCGAAATTCGCAGGGAGGGTCATGCTGATGTGTTCGGCGAGTGGCGACAATCACTACGGTACCGTACCGCTCACGCGACTAGTCTTGGCCTAGGCTGATCGACGCGTCCCAGATGTGAAGCTGACCTAGGTCGGTGACGGCTGCGAGCCTCGCACCCACAGAGTCCCAGGCGAGCGCCAGCACGGGGTCCCCCTCCAAGAGCTTGGCCGCTAGCTCCCCGGTTTCGGTGTCCCACAGCAGCACCGAGCCGTCACGGGACGCGCTCGCCACACGGCGGCCTCCGGGGTGCCAGCGGACCGAAACGGCCGAGGAAGAGTGACCAGCCAATCGCAGGATGTTGCTGCCGTCTGGGTCCAGGAGCAGGACTTCGCCTGCAACAGAACTGACGGCCAACCGCTCTCCGTCGGTGGACCAGTCCACGTCTAGCAACCGTTGGTCGGTCACCTTGAGAACGGTCCGCTCTGCGCCGCTGACGGTGTCCAGCAAGAAGATTTCGCCGCCGAATCCGACGGCGGCTAAGCGCTCTCCCGCAGGATCCCACGCGAGACGTTCCAACGTTCGATCAACGGAGGCTGAGTAGACCTCGACCGGAGGCCCCTCACTTGAAAAGTCCAGGACGCGAACCTCTTCGCCGTAGGCGTACGCGAGCAGCGGACGGACAGGATGCCAGTCGGTCACGACTCGGTTGTGGCCGGACTGCCACTCAAACGACCATTCGTGCAGGGCTGGCCCCTCGAGCTTTGGACCCCAGATTCGAAGCTCAACCGTCGAGCTGCCTGCCGCCTCGGAGGAGGTGGCTACGAGTTGGCCTCCCGCGCTTACCGCCGCGTTGTTCCGGCTAGGCACGGAGACGACCTCGCGCCCGAAGTCGCCGTCGAGCTTCGGCATGGATGCGCCGTGCCCGCTGCTGATGAGCAGCGACTCTTCCCCCACCAACCAGGTGAGCGTCGACCGCCGCGCACGCTCGTCGCTCCTCGAGGTGGCCATGGAGCGATGGGGAGACGGCGTCTCCATGTTCCAAATCCGAATCGTGCCGTCCTGGGACGTCGAGGCGAGCCGGTCGCCCGAAGGGCTCCACGCGACCCGGTCGACCCGCCTCGCGTGGGCGGATAGCTCGGCGCGCTGAAGACCGGTTTCAGCGTCCCAAACGTGAATCTGCTTGTTGTCACAGCTCGTGGCAATCGAGCGTCCGTCCGGGTGCCAGTCCAAGCCCCGCACCGGTTCTCTGTACTCGTCAATGGCGGCGCGCAGCTCGCGGGTCGCCGCATCCCAGATTTGCACGCGCCCATCGAAGCCCGCCGTCGCCAGCGCTGCGTCCCCCTGGCTCCAACGGGCCGCAGTCAAGACCGAAAGATGACCGTCAAGAGTGAACAGTGGCTCGTGGGATGCGGAGTCCAGCACAACGCACCGCCCCACCGACTTCGCCGACGGCAACCAGCGTCCATTGGCGCTGAAGTCGAAGGTGCCCATCCACTGATAGCCGCCACTCTCCTTTCGAAGGAGCTCGCCCGTCGCCACGTCGAACTCGAACAGGAGGTCCCCGTCATCCCCGTCGGCACCGTAGCCGAGGAGCCGATCCCCGGACGGATCCCACGCGGGGCCACTCACGTAGCTCGCCGAGTAGGTCCACTGAACGGCTTCCTTCATCGGGTCGAGCACGATCACGCCACCCAGCCCCGCCGCGGCCACCAGCTTCCCCTCGGGGCCCCATGACACGCCTTCCATCAGCCAATACTGATCGTCCTGGGGGAGCTCGACGCCCCCGAGGCGTTCGCCGCTCTGGCTGTTGTACACGCCGATGCCACCGCTGCAGGACACCGCGATTCGGTCGCCTGAGGGGTGCCAGTCCACCCCGCATGGAACCGCCGAACTCTCGATCACTTGCACGTCCGGACGGGTCGTGCTCACCAAGTAGTGCCACTCCCATCCACGCCAATCTGCGCGGCCACTCACGGGTTCGCGCCAGTGATCGCACAGCTCCGCGACCCGCGCGGCTCCCCCGGGGGAGGCCGCCGCATCGCACGCCAAGAGCGACTCCGCGTAGTAGAGGGTCCGCCGTGTTGCGGCCTCAGCGCTGCGGGCGCGACGGAGTGAGAGACCCGTCCCGACGAGGCCGACTATGAGCGCGATGAGCGCCGCGCTGACGCCCACCGTGAGGCCGCGATGACGGTGAACGAACTTGGCCGCCCGGTACCGAACGCTCGGGGGTCGCGCTTCCACCGGCCGCCCGTCGAGGTAGCGCTCGAGGTCGAGTCGCAGCTCGGCCACGCTCGGGTAGCGCCTGGCCGGCTCCTTCTCTAGCGTCCGCGCGATGACCCAGTCCATGTCGCGCCGCAGCGATTTCTGTAGGTCCGCGACTGTCGTGCTTCGCTTCGAAGCCGCCGTTTCGTCGCTGGCGAGGGTCGAAGCGAGGGGTGGTCTCTTGAGTCGAATGGAACGCAGCACCTGCTCATACCCCCCGTTCGCCAGGCCGAGGCTCCCGAACGGAGTCGAACCGCTGAGGAGTTCGCACAAGAGCGCTCCGAGGGAGTACACATCCGTGCGCGCGTCGACCGTCCCCATGTCGGCCTGCTCGGGCGCCATCGCCTCCAGCGTGCCGACGATCTGCTGGTCGCTGGTCATGAGTGCCGTGACGTCCCTATCCCCCTCCACCGCCTTGGCGATTCCAAAGTCGATGACCTTTGGGGAAAGTGGCTGGCCGATCGAATCGTGGTCGGCGTAGGTCGGCAGCAGGACGTTCGACGACTTGATGTCACGGTGAACGATCCCCTGGCCGTGGGCGTGTTCGATCGCGGAGCAGACCGCCACCATGAGCCTCACGCGCGCTCGGACGTCGAGGCGCATCTGGTCCGAAGATTCGACCAGCGGCGGCCCCGGCACGAACTCCATGGCGAAGTAAGGCCGCCCGCCGGCCGTCTGGCCGCCGTCGAAGACCGTCGCGATGTTCGGGTGGCTGAGCCGCGCAAGGGCGGCGCGTTCGAGCTCGAAGCGCGCCACCACCTGGCGCGTGTCCATGCCACGCTTGACCACTTTGAGTGCGACCACCCGCTCCACCGGCGCCAACTGTTCAGCGCGCCAAACCACGCCCATGCCCCCCTCGCCAATCTCCTCTAAGAGTCGATAGCGGTCGATGACCTGACCCGGTGCCTCGGAAAAGGAGATCACCTCGGACGCGCCCCCGGGCACCACGTCTTCGCTGGACAACTCCGACATGGCTGCCCGGATCAAGTCTACGTGTGCGCCCTTTTCTCCGTCGGAGTCCATCGCGCCAAGACTAGCAGCGCCGCCATGGCCATGGCCACCAAAGCCAGACGCCCTCTTCCACGTCCGTATCCATTCGAGCCTCGTATGCCCTAGACTGATCCCCGTGCCGGAACTGCCCGAGATTGACGCTTACGTCGAAGGCCTCAAGGCCCACGTCCAACCCCAGAGGCTCAAGGGGATTCGATTGAAGAGTCCGTTCCTCCTGCGTTCGGTGGAGCCGCCCATGGATGCGGCCCTAGAGCAGGAACTCACGGGGGCGGAGCGGCTCGGCAAACGCGTGGTGCTGCGCTTTGGAGAGAAGCTCTACTTTGTGATCCACCTCATGGTGGCGGGACGCCTGCGCTGGAAGAAGCCAGGTGCCGCACTGCCGGGCAAGGCTGGACTCCTCGCGCTTGATTTCGAAGGTGGCTCCCTCATCCTGACCGAGCAGGGATCCAAGCGCCGTGCATCACTGTTCGTGGTCGAAAGCCGAGCGAGCCTCCTCGAACACGACCCTGGCGGGCTCGATCCGATGACCTGCAGCCAAGGGGAGTTCGACGACCGCTTGAGGAACTGCGGGCACACGGTCAAGCGCGCCCTGTGCACGCCGCGCGTCTTCAGCGGCATCGGCAATGCCTGGTCCGACGAGATCCTTTGGACCGCCCAGATGTCACCGATGGTCCGCTGCTCATCGTTCAAGGACGAGGACTGTGAGCGGCTCCTCGGGGCTGTCCGTTCGGTCCTCTCCGAGGCGCGCACACGGCACGTCACACGGGCGCGGGAGGCCTTCCCCGACAAGGTCACGGCCTTCCAGCCAGAGATGGTCGTTCACGGCCGATTCAAGGAGCCCTGCGTAAGGTGCGAGGCCCCGATCCAACGGATCACGCGCGCAAGCGGCCACGACTTCCACTACTGCGCCCGCTGCCAAACCGGCGGCAAGGTCCTGAGCGACCGATCCCTGTCGCGCCTCCTCAAGGACGATTGGCCGAAGCGTATCGAAGAGCTGATGGACTAGCGGAGGGCGTACCGGTACGCGTTGAGGGTTCGCTTCGCCGTTCGCTGCCACGTGAACGCGAGGGCGTGCTCATGGCCCTTCGCTGCCAGGCTTGCCCGGGCCGATGGGTCGCTGGCAAGCTCGCGCAGCACAGAGGCAAGCCCCTCCGGATCGTGTGGATCCACGAGGCGAGCGCCGCCGCCGCACACCTCCGTGACCACAGGGACACAGCTCGTGACGGCGGGCACGCCAAGGGCCATCGCCTCCAGCGGAGCGAGACCGAAGCCCTCGTCGAGGGGCACGAGCACGAACGCGATGGCGCCTAGGACCAGGCTCTTGAGCTTCGCTTCGCTCACGTGCCCCAGCCGATCGACGCGGTCGCGCGCGGGCGAGCGCCGGAGCGCCTCGTCGAAGGCCTCGGCGCCGTCGCCTGGGATTCCTGCGATCTTCCAGCGCACTTCCGGCACGTCGAGCTCTTCCAGCGCGCGCAGCACCAGGGTGAGGTTCTTGCGCGTCTCGACCCGCGCGGCCGTGAAGAAGTAGCGTGCTCCCTCCTGATCCTCGGCGGCGGCCGCTCCCTGGGGCAGCGAAAGGTGATCGACCCCCAGCGGCGTCGCGAACACCCGTTCTCGCGGCACGTCCAAACGCTCAGCGACTTCGTCTGCGACGGTTTCGCTCGGCGTGGTGATCGCTGCCGCATGGGAGGCGGCGAAGCGCGCGAACGCCGACATGCGCTCCGCCGTCTTCGACGCCATGAAGCGATCGGTGTCGAGGAACACCAGGTCGTGGATCATCGCGACCTCGGGGAGCCGGGTCGGTAAGCGGCGGTACTGCGTGTGATGACAGAGGCTCGCGCCACCTCGGAAGAGGCGTTCGACGCCGAGCCCCAACGCACCGAAGGAGCGCGTCACCGCCTTGGACGGCACCCGGCGACGGAAGACGCGCGCATGGTCCACGCCGAGGTCCGCGATCTCGAACGAAGGCTGGGCCCACGTCGGAGCGAACAGCGCGGCGTCCACCCCGGGCGACGCCACGAGGGCTCGCGTGAGCTCGCGCACGTAACGTCCGATACCCTGGCCGTTGACGAGCGCTGGGCGATAGTCGAGGAGTGGCTTCATCGCGCGCGCCGACTCCTGACCCCTGTGATCTGACGAGTAGGCGGTTCCCTTACTTGATCTTGCCGGCTTCGAGGAGCTTGCCCCAGCGTGCCAGCATGTCGGACGACGACCAGTCTTTGCTGAGTCCACAGCCCGTTACGACCTCGCAGCTGAGGCTCTGGCAAAGATCCCACTCGGCGATGTTGGAGGCGTCCGTGCGGTCGCCGCCCTTCGTGAAGAAGTTCGGGCGAATCGCTTCGAGCGCCCCGTTGACCGACATGTCGGTGGCTGTTTCGTAGGTCACGACGCAGTCCACGCCGCGCATGCAGGCCACGAGACGCGCCCGGGTGTTCAGGTCCTGGAACTCGGCCCCCTTCTTGTTGCGCAAGAATCCGTCGCCGTTGACGATCACCACGAGGTGGTCGGGTCGCTTGCCCGTTTCCTTCTCGACGAAGTCCTTCGACGCCAGGATGCAGCTTGCATGGCCCGGGTGGATCGGATCGAATCCGCCCGACGTGGCCACGATGGTTCCTGTGAGCGTCTCGCGAAGCTTGCTGAAGGAGGGACAGTCGAGGATCGGCGCTTCGCCGAATTCACCAAGGGGAGGAAGGCTTGACATGGAGGCCAGAGTGGGACACGCAACAGGCCAGGTCAACCCTGCCGATCCCTAGTCTGACTCTTCGGAGAGATCGGGATGAAGGATGTGCTGCGGGTTCAAGGCTTGCCAGCGAGCTACGATCGCCATGAGTTGCTCGTCGCAGTCGAGGCGCCCCGTGAAGGAGACGGTCAGAGGGCTGCCATCTTCCCGCGGTCCCGCCTCGGGGACGTAGGGGGCCACCACGGCGGGGTGGCCCGTAAGGTTGGTCATGGGGAGAATTCCCGCGGCGTAGGGCGCATGAACGAGGGCGTGAACATCGGCCTTCCGAAGGACCTCCTCCATGTCGCGCATGAGGAGGGAGCGGAGGCGCTGGGCGCGCAGGTACTCCACGGCCGGGATGAGGCGTGCGGCCCGGAAGGTGTTGGGCCAGGCATTCTTGACCTGCCGCACGAGCTGATCGTCGAGCCCGCTCCGTGTCAGCTCGTCGAAGGCGGTCGCCGCCTCAGCCGTCAGGGTGATCATCATCGCATTGACCGGGTAGCGAGGGAGCGTCACCGGCACGAGCTCAGCCCCCATGGCCTGGAGCTCCCCCTGGATCTCGGAGAGGCCCGCCGCATTCCTGAAGGCCCCTTCGGGCACCCCGATGCGCAGCTTGAAGTCCTTGAGTTCTTCCAACGGGCCCGGCAGCGGCCCCGCGACCGACACCGCCCCATCCCGCGAGAATCCATCAGCGGCGTCGCGGCCTGCGATGGCGTCGAACACGAGCGCAGCGTCCGCGACGTAGCGCGTGATCGGCCCGACCTTGTCCATCGTCCACGACAGCGCCATCGTTCCATCACGGGAGACCCTTCCAAACGTCGGCCGAAGAGCGGAGGTGGAGCAAGCCACCGAAGGGGACACGATCGATCCCAGCGTCTCGGTGCCGAGGGCAAAGCCCACGCAGCCCGCCGCCGTCGCGGACGCACTGCCAGCCGACGAGCCGCTCGACCCCTTTTCGAAATCCCAAGGGCTGCGCGTGCGCTCCCCGAACCAGACATCACCCCAAGCGAGGGCCCCCACCGAGAGCTTCGCGATGAGCACGGCGCCCGCCGCGTCAAGCCGCTCCACCACTTCGGCCGTCCCGCTTAGCACCTGGTTCTCGAAGGGCTTCGCGCCCCACGTCGTCCGGTAGCCCTCCACCGCCATCAGGTCCTTGACGCCCCATGGGATTCCGTGGAGAGGGCCGCGGTCTTCACCCGCCGCGAGCTCTGCATCCCGCGTGGCCGCCTGGGCCAGCGCGCGCTGCTTGGTCAGCGTGATCACGCAATGAAGGTCCGCGTCGAGACGCTCCAGCCGCGCGAGGTACATCGAAGTGAGCTCCACCGAGGTGACGTCGGTCTGCCGCAGGAGCGCGCCGAGCTTCGCCACGGACCAGAACGCAACGTCCTCGAGGTCGGCGGGCCGCTCCACCTTCGGGGCTTCCGCCGGGGACGCGCCAAACTGGGACTCCATCGGTACGAGCCCGGGAATCCACGGGCTGAATGTGCTCGCCGGGGCCACTTCGTTAGCGAGGGCCTCCGCCCGGAGCGACGCGTACTCGCCTAGCCGCCCGCGAACGTCCCCCAGCATCTGCTCGAGCTCCTCGTCCGAGAACTCCAGCCCGACGACCCTGGCCGCTGTGCGCAGATCGCTGACCTCTAGCGCGTCGTCGAATGCTGCGCCTCCCTCCTGGGAAGGCGACAGGCCGGGAGAAACGAGAGGCAAGAGGAGGGCGGCGGAAGGAATCAGCATCCCCCCACTGTAGCGCCCAGCCCCAGCGCCCTGCGCTAGCTACCCAGCAACAGGGCCGCCGTCCCGAGCAGCGCGCAGTAGGCCGCGAAGTAGGGGAATGACCCCTTCTTGAGGACGATCAACAGCGTCTTGAGCGCAGCCCAACCCACGAGGCCAGCCACTGCGGCCGCCGCGATCACCACGCCCGGCGAGATCGAGCCGAAGCCCGCCTCAAACGCATGGGGTAGCTCCATGATCGCTGCGCCGCTGATCGCAGGCAGGCTCATGAGGAACGACAGGCGCGCCGCCTCCGTCGAGGCAAGCCCCCGCACGAAGCCCATGGAGATCGTCGACCCTGAGCGCGAAATACCGGGCCAAATCGCCACGGCCTGGGCGCAGCCCATAAAGAGAGCGAGGGCGAGGGGCGGAGCGGCTCCAGAGGAATAGTCGACGGTCGCCTCCCGCTGCTCGTGCCGCCTGCGGAAGCGCTCACCGATCATCAAGAAGGTCGCCGTCAGGAACAGACCGACGCCGGCAGCGCGGACGGTGCCCGCGGCCTCTGCGATCTTGTCCTTGCCGAGGACGCCAATGAGTCCCACGGGGATCGTCGCGACGATGAGCCAGATCCACATGCGGAACTCCCCCTTCGCCAGGTCCTTGAAGAGCTGTACGACGTCCTTGCGGAACGCCACGACGATCGCGAGGAGCGTGCCAACGTGAAGCGCCACGTCGAGGGCCAGCCCCCCTTCCTGGACGTTGAGGACCTCACGCCCAATGGCCAGGTGGCCCGAGCTGCTCACCGGCAGGAACTCCGTGAGTCCCTGCACGACGGCCAGCGCAAAAATGGCGGCCGTGGAGGCCGGTTCCACTGCGCCAGCGGCGGCCACTTCGGCCACCACTTCCGCCGCGGCTTCCTGGAGTGGAAGCGCGACGCTCAGCTCGTTCCAATCACCCAGCCACGCCATGGGCTAGATCGACTCCGCAGCGATCTTCGGAGCGACGTACTCCATTTTGAAGGCGTCAGCCACCGGCTCGCACGTGAGCTTGCCGCCCAGGCAGTTGGCGGCCGTCGCCAGCGCTTCGTTTTCCATGACGGCGCGCTTGGCACCGAGACGCGCCAGCGTGCGCGCGTAGTTCAGCGTCACGTTCGTCAGGGCGAACGTGCTCGTGCGCGGGACAGCACCCGGCATGTTCGCGACGCAGTAGTGAACGACGCCGTCCACAACGAAGGTCGGCTCTTCGTGGGTCGTGGGGCGGGTCGTTTCGCAGCAGCCGCCTTGGTCCACGGCGACGTCAGCGATGACGCTGCCCTCCTTCATGATCGAGAGGTGCTCGCGCTTGATCAGCTTCGGAGCGGCCGCGCCGGGCACGAGGACCGCGCCGACCACGAGGTCCGCCGCCCGGAGCTTCTCACGCACGCTCATGGGGTTCGAGAAGAGCGTTGTGCAGTTCGCGGGCAGGATCTCGTCGAGGTAACGCATGCGATCCGAGTTCACGTCGAGGATCGTCACATTGGCGCCGAGCCCCGCCGCCATGCGCGCGGCGTTGGTGCCCACGACGCCGCCGCCGATCACAACGACCTCTGCGGGCGCCACACCGGGCACGCCGCCGAGAAGGGTGCCAATGCCGCCGGCCGGCTTCTCGAGGTACTTGGCACCAGCCTGGATCGACAGACGACCCGCGACTTCGCTCATCGGCTCAAGGAGCGGCAGGCGCCCGCCGTCTTCCAATGTCTCGTAGGCGAAGCAGTGGGCCCCGGTGGCGAGGCAGCCGTCCGTCAGCTCCTTGTCCGCGGCGAGGTGGAAGTATGTGAACACCGTCTGCCCGGCCTTCATGTGGGGCCACTCGGACTTGAGCGGCTCCTTGACCTTCATGATCATCTCGCTCGCGGCCCAGACCTCAGCGGCGCTACTGCCGATGGTGCATCCGACCTTGGCGTAGTCCTCGTCCATCAGGCTCGTTCCGAGCCCGGCACCCGTTTCCACGATCACCTCGTGGCCGTCCGCGATCAACTGCTCTGCACCCGATGGGCGGAGGGCAACGCGGTACTCGTGGTTCTTGATCTCTTTGATGACGCCGATCTTCACGGGGAGTCTCCAGTAGCCAGGGGCTAGTCAGGGGAGCGCGCTGGGGCGCCAGGGGGAGGGAGCTTTGAGGAGTGACCGATCCCGTGAAATCAGGGATCGGGGCGGAGAGTCTAAATGGCGCCCGCCAAAACACCACACCCTGGACCCCATGACATTCCGGGCCCCCCGGCCTCCGCGCGGCCGATTCGCGCTGGAGCGGCGTCAGACCGGGACCGCCCGCCCTCACCCTCTCCGCGGGCCGGCCCACACGTGGCGGGTCTGAAAAACACCAAGCACCCGAAAAAAGCATTGAGCCGCCGCCCGGCCGTCGCTACCTTCCCCCGCTCAAAGACCGCGGCTTGCCGTGGTCGGTGACACCTGGACCTATAGCTCAGTTGGTTAGAGCGCTACGTTGACATCGTAGAGGTCACTGGTTCGAATCCAGTTAGGTCCACCACCCTCAACGCCCGTGCGGCTCCCCGAGGTCTCTCCTGAGGCTCCTCGGCCGAGACGCACGGGCGTTTTTTTGGGCCCGAGCCCCCCGTTTTTTTGGAAGCAGACGGCTGTTTTTGGAAGCAGACGGCTGGCTTTTCCTATCAGAGGGCAGCAGAGAGCCGTAAGGACCGTTGCGAGCCGCCTGCTCGCGAGAGACCTGACCCCCTAGGAATGCCATGAACCAGCACCCTTCCAGAGCCCACCAGCCCTCCTTCCAGCGCCCCACCCGGTCGATCCTCGCCCTCGTTGGGGTGGCCCTAGGCGCCGTTTTGGGTCTTCCAGGGACGGCCAGCGCCGCTCCCCAGATCGCCTTCGGCGGGCCGGAGGGCACCAAGGAGAAGGAGCGGGTAGAGATCTACGACTCCCTGCAAAAGCTACCCCGCGAGACCCCGATCTCCCTCGTCGCCCAGGCAGTGGGCCCCTCGGTGGTCTACGTCGAGACCGAAATGGTCCAGCGCGTGGAGACGATCTTCGGGGTCAGAAACCGCCCCCAGAACGGCTCAGGATCCGGCGTCGTGATTCACCCAAGCGGCCTGATCATCACGAACTACCACGTCATCGAGGGCGCCCGGGAGATCAAGGTTTCCTTCGAAGGGCACCCGGAGAGCTACCCGGCGGAGGCCATCAGCTTCGTACGCGATGAGGATCTCGCCCTCTTGAAGATCCAGCTCCCGGACGCGCCAGAGTCCTGGAAGGCCCTTCGCCCCAACAGCCGTCGCGGCCTGAGGACCGACAGCGCGCTGCGCGGTGATTCCAGTGAGCCGCGCCTGGAGGACGCCTTCCCCACCGTGCGCATGGGCACCAGCGCCGACCTGATGCCCGGCGAGCGCGTCGTTGCCATCGGCAGCCCCCACGGCCAGACCTACACCGTCTCGACGGGCATCATCTCGGGTCTTCACCGGGACGTCGCCATCCCCGGGCGCAACCTGAATTTCCAGGGCCTGATCCAAACCGACGCCTCGATCAATTTCGGCAACTCAGGCGGCCCGCTCCTGAACATCCATGGGGAGCTCATCGGCATCAACACGGTGATGAACACCTCGGCGGAGAACATCGGTTTCGCGATCCCAGTGGACCGCGTCCGCCAGGTGCTGGAGGATTTCCTGTTCCCCAACGCCCGACGGACCTGGCTTGGCTTCGACCTGGCCGAGGGGACCGATGAACTGGTGGTTTCCAAGGTTTGGCCCCTCGGCCCCGCGGACGGCTCGGGGCTCTGTGAGGGCGATCGCATCGTGGCGCTGGAGCGCACCGAGGTCTCTGATTCGGAGTCGTTCCTGCTGCAGTCTCTCCAGGTCGACGCAGGGCGCCCGGTCGAACTGGCCTTCGCCCGTGACGGCGAGGTCTACCGAGCGACGCTGGAGGGCTGGGATGAGCTCAACGGGTTCTTCTACCGGAACGTCGGTATGGCTGTTCGGGAGATCCAGGTGCGCGGCAACAGTCGGCCGTTCCTCCAGGTCGGATCCGTCCTGCCGGGGAGCTCCGCCGATGACCTCGGCGTGCTGGAGGGGGACCTGCTCCAAGCGGCCAGGCCGCGGACTCGCCGGCGGTTCCGTGCGACCGCTCTGTCGGATAAGGCGACGCTTAAGATGATTCTCGACCGGTTTCCCGAGGGCACCGAGATCGAGATCGACGCCTACCGCGACCTGAACGGTGACCTCCGCTACACCAGCAACGAGCTCCTGAAGGGCGTCCTGGTTCGGTAGCGGCACGTCGACGACGGCACAGCCGGTCCGGGGCGGATCCAGCCAAAGGGGCGGCGGGATCCGTCCCGGATCCGTACCGACGTCATCGGATTGAGTCGGCCGGGAGTCGCATATGAACCCAAGTCCATAGAAGAGACAGCCTCCGGAGGATAGGCGACGCGCAGCCGGATACACTCCTCGGCCATTCCCGTGTCTTCCATCCCCCCCCTGCCATGCAGTCTCTCATTCAGTTCACCGAGCGCTTCGGCAGCATGCTCTCTCGCTTGCTGCTGACCGTCCTCTACTACTTGGTGCTCGGCCCAGTGGCCCTCGTCTACCAGCGCGTCGCTGACCCGCTGCACCTCAAGAAGCCCGCGAGCGGCAGCAACTGGACCCCCTGGACTGGCAAGAATGACAATTTGAGCGCTGCGAGGCGTCAGGACTGATCCCATGAACGTTCTCGGTCTCTCGTTCTATTACCACGATTCGTCCGTCGCCCTCGTCAAGGACGGTGTCCTCGTTGCCGCCGCGGCCGAGGAGCGCTTCAGCCGCAAAAAGCACGACTCGGGCTTCCCGGAGCTCGCGATCGACTTCTGCCTCAAGCAAGGCGGCATCTCGATCCATGACGTCGATCACGTCGTGTTCTACGAAAAGCCCTTCGTCAAGTTCGAGCGCATGCTGCTCACGGCGATGGCGACCTTCCCGAAGAGCGCGTCCGTGTTCCGGGAGTCGATGCAGCGCTGGATCAGCGACAAGCTCTGGATCAAGTCGATGATGGCCAAGCGACTCGAGCTCCCGCGCTCGAAGTTCCTCTTCGCCGATCACCACGTCAGCCACGCGGCGAGCAGCTTCTTCACCTCGCCCTTCGAGGAGTCGGCGATCCTGACCGTTGACGGCGCAGGGGAGTGGACCACCTCGACCATGGCCATCGGCCGTGGAAACAAGATCGAGGTGATCAAGGAGATGCGTTTCCCGCACTCCCTTGGCCTGCTCTATTCGGCCTTCACCGCGTACTGCGGATTCGAGATCAACGAAGGCGAGTACAAGCTGATGGGCATGCACCCTTACGGCGAGCCGCGCTTCGTGGACGAGATCTACAAGCTCTTGCACGTGGGCGAGGACGGGTCCCTGTGGCACGACATGGATTACTTCCAGTACCACCACTCGACCAACGACACGCTGTCAGAGGCGTTTGAGAAGCACTTCGGCAAGCCGCGCCGCGATCCGAAGCACGACGACAAGTCGCTCGATCCTTACTACTGCGACATGGCGGCGAGCATCCAGCGCGTCACCGAGCAGATCCTCCTCAAGATGATCGCGCACCTGAAGGAGATCACGGGTCTCAACAACCTCTGCTTGGCAGGCGGCGTCGCGCTGAACTCCGTCGCGAACTACAAGCTGATGCGCAACGGGCCGTTCGACGACGTCTACATCCACCCGGCACCGGGGGACGACGGCTGCGCAGCAGGCGCAGCGTATTGGGCCTACAACCATCTCCTCGACCAGCCCCGGGGTCCTGCCCTGGAGCACGCGTACCTCGGCTCCGAGCACACGGATCAGTCGATCCAGTCGTTCCTCGAGGACAACGACATCGCCTACAAGAAGATCGACGACGACGAAGAGTTCTTTGACTTCGTCGCCAAGGCGCTTGAGGACGGCCAGGTCTGCGGCTGGATGCGCGGGCGCTTCGAATGGGGCCCGCGGGCCCTCGGCAGTCGCTCCATCATCGCCGACCCCCGTCGCATGGAGATGAAGGAGAAGCTGAACGAGAAGATCAAGTTCCGCGAGTCGTTCCGTCCCTTCGCCCCCTCGGTCACCGAGGAGCGCGCCGACGAGTTCTTCGAGATCCCCGAACCCCAGCGGCACTGGCCCGCGCGCTTCATGCTCTACGTGGCACCTGTGCGCGACGAGAAGCGCGCCGACCTGCCAGCGATCACCCACGAGGACGGTTCTGGCCGCCTCCAAACGGTGTACAAGCAAACCAACCCTGCGTACCACCGGATCATCGAGCGCTTCGGCGAGCTCACGGGCGTTCCGGTCATCATGAATACGTCGTTCAACCTCAAGGGCGAGCCGATCGTGGAGTCCCCGGCCCACGCGTTCAACACGTTCTCGCTCTCCGGCATGGACTACCTGTTCATGAACAACTACATCGTCGACGCAGACGCCAAGAAGAAGATCGCTGACACGGTCTTCCACCTGCGTCATGAAGGCGACTCGGTCACCCAGATGGTTTCGTAGAGGAGAGTTCTGATGAAAGCAATCAACGTGATCCTGGCGCTCCTCGTAAGCGCCGCGCTGGCCTTCGGCGTCGCAGAAGTGGGCCTACGCCTTCTCGGATTCTCTCCGCCCGCGATCAACACCGAGGGCGACACGGCGCTCGGTTGGCGCAAGCAGGCGAACTCCACGATCCACATGGAGAGCGGGGAGTACGACGTGGTCATCGAGACCGACGCCCACGGGCTGCGGGACGACTACACATCGGCCGACATCCCGGCCAAGCCCGCGGACACGACGCGGATGCTCTTCCTGGGCGACTCGTTCACCTTGGGCTACACCGTCGCGCGGGAGGACCTCTTCGTGGACCTCCTGGAGCAGGCGTGGATCAGCGAAGGCCGCAAGGTCGAGATCGTGAACGCGGGCACCCAGGCCTACTCCACGGACCAGGCCCTCGTCTGGCTCGGCGAGCACGGCGCCAAGTTCGACCCGGACGTGGTCGTGCTGTTCCCCTACGAGAACGACATCTGGTGGAACGCCCAGAGCGAGTACCTCGGCGAAGGCAAGCCCCTCTTCGACGAGACCGGTGAGCGCGCCAACGGCGACCTCGCCGTGAGTGCACCCCGTAGCTGGTTCGCGTCCACCGCCGTGGGCAACCTCCTGCGCAAGAAGCCCCGCATGCCACGGATGGACGTCGAGGGCGTGGGCTCCATGAGCGTCGAGCGCTCCTCGCGGCTCAAGTCGCCGCCGCAGACAACCGTGACCGCCGAGGCACGGACCAAGGTGCTGTTCGGGAAACTCGCGGAGGCGTCGAAGGCGCTCGGCGCGCGCTTCGCCGTGTGCCCACTCCCGAGCCGTGAGGCGGTCACTCCGCCGGAGGAGCTCTCCGAGGCCATCGATCCCGTGCGCCCGTACCAGCTGTTCGTGGACGCGGCGAACTCGGTGGGCGCCGTCACCTCGCTGCCCCTTGAGCCCCTCAAGACCGCCGCCGCCAAGGGCTGGACCCCCTACTACGAGCGGGACTTCCACCTGAACGCCCAGGGCAACCTCGTCCTCGCGCAAACGCTGAAGGCTGACCTCGAGGCCGCAGGCGTAGCTCCGTCCAAAGGAGCGGCAGACACCCCGCCCGTGATGCTCATGGACACGGCCAACCCGGCCAGCCCCCCGGCCACCCCCAAGAAGATGCCCAAGTGGCCGTTCTTCTTCGCTGGCCTTTGGGCTGCGCTCGGCACGCTCTACGCGCGGACTTACTCGGACGAAAACGCTGCGATGAGCTACCTGAAGGTGGGCGGCCTCCTCGGCGTGGTCTTTGCCACGGCCATCGGTGTCACCAAGCTGATGGCGATCCTCCCGCCGCTCTACGGCAAGCTCCTTCTTGTGGGGCTCGTGATCGCGATCCTGACCTTCGTGCTCTACAAGCTCGGGGACCGGGTCGGCACCATCGCCGAGCTGATGAAGGCCTTCACGTTCCGCGGGCACTGGTACCTGATGCCGCTCCTGACGGTGCTGCTGACCGTGGGCAGCCTCCTGGTGGTCGCCGCCAGCTCTCCGCTGATCGCACC
>CALHGQ010000374.1 GCA_938030175.1 uncultured bacterium
TTCGCATCCATGGCCGTCATGATGCTGCTCTTCAACCTGGTCGCGGCCGCCGGGACGCTGATCGACGAGCGTGCGGAAGGCACGCTCGATCGCCTGCGCCTGACGCCATCGGCCGGCGGATCCATTCTTCTTGGCAAGGTCCTCGTGACGATGACCATGGCCGTCGTGCAGCTTGCGGTTCTGTTCGCCTTCGGCGCGATCGTCTTCAAGGTGCCCGTGATGGATCACCTGCCGGAGATCTTTGTGATTTCGTTGGTCTGGGCGTTCACTGCGTCCGCGATGGGACTGCTCTTTGCTACCGCGTGCTCCACGCGCAAGCAGATGGAGGGGCTCTCGACGTTGGTGATCCTCGGCATGAGCGCCGTTGGTGGCGCCTGGTTCCCGCGGGAGATCGCGCCCGCTTGGTTCCAGACCGCTGGCCTGGTGACGCCGGTGGCGTGGGCGATGGACGCCTACGAGGGCGTCCTCTGGTACGGCAAGTCCTTCGTGGCGACGCCGGAGCTCGACGGGATCATCGGAAAGCTCGGCGTGCTGCTGGCTTTCGGTGCGGTGATGTTCGCCGCTTCAGTGATGCTCTATCGCAGACGTTACGCCAGGGCGTGAGCGCGGCGCGCGCGGGTCGTCTACCATGGGTCGATGATCCAGTCTTTGATCCTCGCTGCGTTCGGTTTCTGCTCGCCGTACTCAACCTTCGCCCAGGTCGAGCTCGGTATAGATAAGACCCCGCGCCCGGTGACGCGCCGAAGTCTGGCCGAAGTCGTCCAAGACATCGACGCTGCGTTCACGGCGGGGCGGCGCCTGCCGGCCACCGAGCATCGCAGCGCGCTCGCCGAAACGAACCTCGCGTTCGACGCCATCACCAAGACGTTCTTCAGTTTGAACTTGGTGGAGGCAATGAACGAGCTGGTGACGATGCGGGCGGCGCTCTTAAGTGACGGCGCCGGACCCTTCCAGTCGACGAGGCTCGAGGGCAAGCCGCCGGTGAAGCTAGAGGGAGGCGGCCTGCGCGCCCAGCTCCTCGAGCGGTGGAAGGCCCTGGGAGAAGGGGCCCCGGCAGGCGCTGCGCGGGCCTTCCGCAGTCGACTCAAGCTCAGCTGGGAGGCGCCCTCGCCGGCGATCTCCAACGAGTTCCTGATCGATCCCGCGACCTACGAGGCCAGCCTCCGGCGCGAGATTGACGTGCTCGAGAGTGGCGCGAGCCCCTACGCGCTGCGCCGTGGGGATCACTGGCGTACGTTCGCCCACGGCCGACGAAACCTCGGGGCCCGGGTCTACCTTTCAGACTCCGCGCCTGAGTCAGGCATGCCCCTTGTGGTGGCATTCCACGGCGCGGGGGGCGACGAGAACTTCCTGTTTGAGATCGCGGGGCAGGGGCACATCAAGACCCTTGCCGAGCGCAACGGTGCCCTGGTCGTCGCGCCCTTCACCATTGACTTCATGAGCTCAAAGAAGGCGTTCGAGTCACTGCTCACGGGGATCAAGCACGACTTTGACTTCGACGAAAAGCAGGTCTTTGTCGTCGGGCACTCCATGGGCGCGATGGCGACGGCGAAGCTGTGCCATGAGGCGCCCGAGCGCTTGGCGGGTGCCGCATGCATCGCCGGCTTCTCTTTCTACGACTTTGATGAGTCGTTACCGATCCGCGTCATCGCCGGCGAGCTCGACGCGATCGTCCCGTTCGCGGGCGTCAAGGCCACCGCCGAGCGCGCGGCGAAGGCCGGGTCCCAGGTTCGCTTTACGCCCATGAAGGACCAGGGCCATACGCTTTTGCTGCCGGAAGCGCTGGACATCGCCTTCGGCGACTGGTTCGAGTGACGCATTCCGTGACGGCCACTCGTTTTCTCGCACTTGCGGCTGCCATTGCCGCGCTCGCCTCCTGTGGTGCGAGCACGCCCCGTGGGCTCACGCGCGTCGAGCGCGAGTCCGCGGCTTGCCTAGAGGCGCTTGCATTCGCCTATGAACAGTCGGCGCAGCACGTGGCCACCGCGGCAGGGGACATGCTGAACCTAACGCCCGAATACGACCGGAACGAGGAGTTCCACGTCGACGTGGCTGCCGGGGGTCGCGGGTCTGGAACGCTGTACCGCGTGCTCAGCCCCGCGGAGCATGAGAAGGTCAAGCAGGTCAAGGGCTTGGTGGTCCATGGGCCGAGGGCCACGCTCGCCGAGTGCCAGGAAGCAGCCCAGCGGGTGGTAGATTCGATCGATGAGCTGACCCGAATCGGAACGCCACTCCCTTTCGAGATCGATGACCCCAAGAGTCGACCGGCGGAGCTCGGCATGGACTGGAAGAATGGTGAGGTCCAACGCGCCCATGCCGCGCTGGCTGCGGCGCTGCGCCAGAGGGGGAGTGAGCTGCTCGACAGGGCCCGCAAGATTTCACCAGCGGGGCTCGAGAATTCAGGGCCGTCGACGGCCTTGGGCGGGGAAAGATGGCTCTCCGCAGCAGACGCCGATCGCATAGCGAACGTGGCCAGCCGGCTCATGAGCTTCGACCAAGAGCGGGTCATCGCCCAGACTCAGATCGCGTTCGCGGACGAGTGGATCCCGATTCTGCAGAGCCGGCTGAGCGGCTATCCAGAACAGCACACCGTCTCTCGCCTCACGTTCGTACCGCCCCCGAAGACGCGTGGGTTTCGGCCGTCACTGATCGCCGCGGGGGGCTCTGGTTCAGAGGGCGCTAGCCCTCCGAACCTCAAGGCCGCTCAGTACTGGCAGGCCGCGCAACAGCACTTCGACGGGGTGGTGGAGGAGATGGCGATCAAGGTGCGCCTTGTCACGATGAAAGATGGGGCGAGGAAGGAAGGAGTCCGCTGGTTGGCTCACCTTGAGGCCCTTCGCTCCGATGCAGCCGAAACCCTGGAAGCCCATGGGGCGAGGCGAGAGAGACTGCCCGTGCCAGCTTTGCTAAGATCCGCTCTACGGTCCGACTCGTCTCTCCCCGAGTCCGACTAGCTTCCCCCCACGGCCTGCCTGCCGCTCGCCCCTCGATTCACTCCGCCTGCCCCATGGGTTCGATCGTCGCACTCGCCAAGTCTCACCCTCGCTCGCTCACACTGCACGCCGCCGTGGGCGCGGTCGGGCTCGTCCTGGTCATTGATGGTCTCCTGCGCGGGGAGATCCGGCACCAGGCCGTGGCGGTTGCGATGGGGGCTCTGCTGATGCTGCCGATCCTCGTGGTCATGCTCGGCGGAGAACGCGCCCTGAAGCTGTGCAACGGGCTTCTCTTCTCCGTTGCAACCCTCGCGCTTCTCCTCGTCGGCCTTGAGGTCTCCGCGCGCGCATTCGATCTGCGCATGTTCACGTACCCGGAGGTGGTGGCGGACCCGGTTCTTGGGCATGCGTACGTCCCCAATCGCGGCGGGCACGACGACTGGGGCCACCGCAATCGGTACGTTCCGGAGAAAGCGGACGTCGTTTGCATCGGCGACTCCCAGACGTTCGGGACAAGCATCCAGCGCGAGGACAACTACTCCAGCGAGCTCGCCCGCTTCTTGAAGAGCGAGGTCTACAACATGAGCGTCGGGGGCTACGGGCCTTTGCAGTACGTCGAGTTGGCGAAGCGGTCACTCGCGCTCAAGCCTGATGTCGTCACGATCGGCTACTACTTTGGCAACGACCTCGCCGACGCGCACCGCTTCCTGGGCCTTGAGCACTGGGCGACCCGGCGGGATCCCGAGCTCAGCTACCCGATCCCTAACGACGTCAACTTCGGCGACAAGCGCTCGCTCAACTTTGGCATGGCGATCGCGGACGGACTGATGCTTCACTCGCTTGTCCTGCGGCGGATCGGTAACCACATGAAGCTTGCGGCGAAGCTGAATCCGAGGCTGCACGGGATCGTCGGAAGCAACAAGGGTGGAACGGCTTACGAGAGCGGCGAGATCTCCACGCGACTCGAGCCCGGGCCTCGGATCGGGTGCATGGATCTTTCGCTGGACCATCTGAAGGACGGCCTCAAGGTCACCGAGCGCTGCTTTGCTGAGCTGCGCACGATCTTCACCGAGGCCGACGTGGAGCCGTTCGTGCTGCTCATCCACAACAAGGAGTTCTACTACCACGAGCTGATGCGGCGTCGAGAAGAGGCGATCCCCAAGCCGATCGCTCGGCTTGCGGAGCTGGAGGTTGAGCTCACGAAGGTGATCGTCGATCTCGCGACGAGCAGCGGTATGACCGTGGTGGATCCAAGCGATGAGCTGATCGATGCGCTTGGCGACGGGCTGGCGATCTTTCCCCCCGATGTGGACGGTCACCTCAACCGGACGGGAAGCGAGATCGCCGGGCGTGCGCTCGGGCGAGCGATCGAGGGACGCTAGACCGACTCGCGTAGGCGACCTCGGGGCTCCAGCGTGGATAGTTGCACAACCTTGGAATTTGGGAGAACCGTAGGGTCAAGGCTTCATTCGCCCCACTGTCTTCCACTCATCGCGACATGTCCAAGCGCAGCCCCGTTCGGAATCCATCCAATGAAGCACGCCCGACGTCGGCCCGCCATCGCTGGATGGATCGTGCCGGAGTCCTGGCAGCCTCCGCCTGCGCGGTTCATTGCATGCTCGCGCCCGTCGTGCTCGCGTTCGCACCGCTGATCGGTGGTATCTGGTCCTCGCCGGCGACGCACTGGGTCTTCGCTGCCGTGTCACTCCCGGCGGCGCTCTCGCTGCTTCGCCGCCGCCTTAGGGGCCAGTCCCTACGACTTCGTCGCTGGCTGGTCGGACTCGCCCTTCTCGGTTCTAGCCTGGTGATCCTCGGGCTTTCGGCCCCCAACGCTAGCTGGTCCCAGAACCTCGCGTTGGAGATCCCTTGCGCGGATTGGATGCCTGTTCCAGACGCCGCCCCTGATGCCGTGCAGTGCCATGACGAGTGCTGCGCGTCCGTGCATTCTGATCGCTCTGGATCGAGCACCTTCCGCCTTCCGTTCGCCAGCGTGGTGACGATGCTTGGGGGGCTGCTGCTCGTGACCGCCCACGCCCTTTCGATGCGTGACGCTAGCTGCTGCGACAGCCACTGACTCCTAGAGCGGGACCAGCCGCGATCAGAGCGGCCTCGGGCCCATGACGGTCCAAGCTCCCATTTCGGTACCCGCTCGGGATCCAGCCTGGGACGCGCATAGCGAAAAGCCCACCGGTTGCATCGGTATTCACCCTCGGTCTTCAGGGGAGGGTCCTGGCTTCTCGAAGCAATGGCTGGATGGATGTTCTCAGAGAATCGTTCCCCCGTGCTCGTGGCCTAGGGTCGACTGAGCGCGGCCGGGCCCCAAATCGCCAACGCGGAACCGCGCTGGTCTTCTCGCTCATTGCGGTTCTCTTGATCTCCAGTCTCGGCGCGGGCCTCATCCAGCTGCAGTCCATCACGGAGCGGCGCCAGTCGTTCGCGATCGACCGTCGTCGGGCGCTCTATCTCGCCGAGGCGGGACTCGGAGAAGCCGCCCTGGCCGTTTCGCTCGGCAAGTCAGGGATCATCGCCAGCGAAGCCGTTCCGGCGACGTTTGGCCAGGGCGTCTACTGGGTCGACTCGACCGACCTTCCGGACGACCGCATGCTGCTCACCTGCACCGCACAGGTCGCCTCGGCAGAGATCGTGGCTCGCACCCTCGTGATTCCCAACGTGAACCCCGTGGCTCGCCTTGGGTTCTTTGGGTCCTCGGGCGTGGAGCTTGGGGCTGGAACCGTCATCGACGGCTACCACTCGGGTCGCGGCACGTACTTGTCTCAGGTGGACGCTAGCCTATCGCTCGTCACGACGGGGGAGCTGGGGCTGGTCGGGAGTGATCAGGACATCACCCTGCTGACCTCTGCGGGGGAGCGGCCGCCCGAGAGCGAAGCGGGGTCGTCGGTGGAAGCGTGGCGGGAGATCTTGGGGAGAGCGGAGACCGAAGCTGAGCCGCCCCTCGGTGGAGACGACGAAGAAGCGGAAGGGAAGGAATCAACGTCGGCCAGCCCAAACCTAACGTGCATCTTCGGTGAAGCCCGTCCAGGTCGATCGGCGATCTTGGAGTGCGACGGGAGCCCGATCGTGACGGCGGGCGTTCGTCCTTTCGAGAAGCCCCCGTTCCTGCCAGAGATCGCACTACCGGCGCCGTCCGAGCGCATCTCCGATGATGTAGTCATCAACAGCTTGAAGGTGGGTGTGGGGAGCACGGCCCAAACGGACCTGCAGGGAACGCTCACCATCGAACGTGGCGGCCTGCTTCGGATCGATGGTCCCGCGGTGCTTGTCGCGGACGCCCTCATCGTTGAGTCGGGCGGCACGCTTGTCTGCGACGACACCCGCGGCCCCATTCAGATCTTCCTTCGCGAGAGATTGGAGTTCCAGCCGACCTCGGTCCTCACTTCTGCTGCGATCGACACCGATGCCCGGGGCACCAGAATCTTCGTCGCGGGAACCGCAGAGCCCCGTGATCGGATCTCGCTATCGGCGACGGGCTACTTCCACGGGCTCCTCTACGCCCCCGATGACGTCGTTTGCGTGCCCGCGGGCCTGCGCTGGGTCGGGGGGATCGTCGCCCGCGTCCTGAGGACTGAATCCAACGCCAAACTCACGGTGGACCGGCGTCTGGCTATCGGCGGGGACGGGCTACCGACGCTTCCCGAAGTCCTCGCGTGGCAGCTGCTCCCTGCCGGTGACACCATCGCACGGCAGCTTGCATTCGATCCGCTCATGGCGCTTCGGATGCGTGGCGTGACACCGCTTCAGCCCGGGGAGGCTTCCCCAGAAGAGGACCTGACCCTGCAGTACGTGGACACGGACGGGCAGCCTGCGCTGTATCGCGGAGCCATTTCGGCGTTCGATCCAGCAGGGGCGGCGGAGATCGTCGGCGCGAGCTGGGATGACCCGCGCGATGGGCAGCCCCGGGCGTGGGCGACGCCACCGGGCACGGACTCGACGAACGCCACGGCACGCGTGCGCGCTGACCTGGCGGCGATTCGCGCGATCGTGTCGCGGGAAACGCCCGCCGCGGACGTCTCCATCCTGTCGGACGAGGACGCCATCGTAGAGCTGGCGGCCCTGCCTGAAACGGCGGACATGACCGGAGCGCCGCAGTCCGTTGAGCGCGCGCTGGCGAGGGACGATGTCCTGGATGACGCAGCCCAGGCGGAGCGTGATCGAGCTGCGCAAGCCGCGCGGTCCGCATTGACCATGGCGAGCGATGCGCGGATGTTGGCGGATGCGGCCGCTAGCCGCGCAGACGCCGACGGGAGCGCTGAGGCGAGGAGTCTTGCGGATGCCGTCGGCAATGAAGCGACCAAGACGGAGGTGCACGCTGAAGACGCACGGCTCTCCGCGATGGCGGCCTCGACTGCCACCGGAGCTGCGATCGCCGCCGAGGCGGACGACGCCGAGGTCCACGAGGGGAAGGCAGCAGCAGACTTAGAACGGGCACGGACAAGAGCGAAGGAGATGACTGATGCTGGGTACTGATGGCGCTCAGTCCTCCCGTGACCCCGCGGAGCGGCGCTCCGTGGCTGCGCCGAACTTCCATCACCGCACGGGGCTGAGTCTCGTCGAGGTCATGGTGTCCCTCGTCATCGTGACGGTGGCCACCTACATTTTGACCACCACGGTCATGGCGTCGGTTATGAACGCGAGCTACAAGCGCGAGAAGGCGGCGGCCGCTGAGGCCCTGGCGAACATGGTGGAGGAAATTCGTGCGCGGCCCGCGTCCGAGGTCTTCGCGCTGTTCAACTCCGACTCCTCCGACGACCCCTACGGTCCGGGGACCGGCTTCGGTCATCGCTTCGAAATCCCTGGGCTCGACCCGCAGCTCGATCGGAGCGGCAAGCCCCGTTCGGTGGGCGAGATCCTGCTGCCCGGTCGCGGAGCTTGGCTTGATGAGAGCTTCAGTCAAGCCGAGTTCGGAATGCCCCGCGATCTAGACGGCAGCATGTTCGTCGAATCCGGCGACTGCTCCGATCGCTACGTGCTCCTCCCATTGATCGTTCGCGCCCGGTGGCGAGGCCGGCTGGGCGATCGGCAAATGGAGATCGCTACCGTGGTCGTTGACACTTCTTCAGGTATCTCGCGATGAGGTTGCCGTCGTGCCGCAGGGGCCATCGAACCCGCGCTGGATTCACCCTCGTGGAGGTCTCCATCAGCCTGACGGTGTTGGTGTTGATCGCCGTGAACGTGGGGCTGCTTGCCAGGGCAGGAACGTCGGCGGCGGACTCGGGCGTTCTGATGATGCGCGTCGACGACGAGCTTCACCTGACCGTCGACCGGATCGGCTTGGCGCTGCTAGCGGCGGATGCGAGCGAGGTGGATGGACTGACGGCGGCGCCGTTGCCGTCCTCGTCCGTTCGCTACCAGGCGGCGCTCGGAACCGCAGGCGGCGAGGTCATCTATGGGCCGGTCGAAGAGGTGGCGTGGAACCCTACGCAGCAGGGGCTCGGTTCAGTGCTCTGGCGGGAGCGTCCGGACGAAGAGGCCGAAAGGCGCGTGACCTGGTCCAAGAACGTGCCGATCGCGTACAAGGCTGAGCTGCTGGAGAACTTCACCGACGACAACGAGAACGGCCTACGCGACGAAGCGGGCCTGGCCTTCACCATGGCTTCGAAGAGGATCAATATCCATGTGACGGTGGAGCGCACGGACAAGGAAGGCCAGCTCGTGTCGACCCAAAAGAGGAGCGTCGTCACGTGTCGAAACTAAGGGTCATGATCGGCGCCATCGCCTTGGGGGCGCTCCAGGGCGTGGGCTCTCCGAGTCCGTCACAAGAAGGCGAGGGGCGAGAGATCCTCGCCCAGCTCCAGGCAGCGGAAGCGCCTCTCGTGCCAGCGGATGTGGCGGCGGTTCTCTTCGCACGAGGACCGAGGGCTGTGTCCACCCTCGTCGAATTGGTCTCGCCGGCGAAGCGGCCATCGGGATCCACGGGTGAAGGGATGGTGGAGGTGACGAGAGCCTTGGACGGGGTCCCCCGTGTGGGGCTCTCTTTGCTCGATTCCCCGAAGCTCAGCGACGGTGACGCCGTTCGAGTCGCTTCTGTATCGCTCGCGATCATGGAACGACGCGGCCAGGCCGCCGTCGTGCCGGCCCAGCTGGAGGACCTGCTCCGCGGCGTGCGCGCGCGAGCCGGCGCGGCAAGTCTCGGTCAAGCGGTCCAGCGCGTGACGAGCAGAGTCGCCTTGGACGGCCTGCTCGATGGTGCGATGCTCCTGCGACTGGTTCGCGCCGGCGAGTCCCCGCTGGGCCGCGACGTCCTGGAAGGAGCGGCGAGGTCCCGGATGGGCGACGCCATCGCCGAGTGCCTGCGACGGGGAACCGGTCTCGACGGAACGATCCTCAACCAGCTGCACCGGGCGGTCATGCAAGGTGCGAACGTCCGGGACGAACTCATTCAAACCAGCCTGCTTCCGTTCCTCACGAGTCCCCGCGAATTCGAGCGATCCGAGGCCGCTCGCATACTGGGCAAGGTGGGGCGTCGTGAGGAGGTCCTACCGTTGATCGAAGCCCTGGGGGATCCTTCCCAGCTCGTGCGATTGTCGAGCCTGGCTGCGCTGCAGGAGCTGACGGGGATGACGATCGCAGGCGATCGTCATCGTTGGCGCCTTTGGTACGCGGACCAGTGCGCGTGGTGGCAGGAGGACGGCGAGAGGCTTGTGGCGTCGCTCGGTAGCGTCCCTCGCGCAAAGCTCGTCGGGGCCCTCGCCTCCGTGGCGTGCAGGCGACTCTACCGAAAGGAGATCTCACCGCAGCTGCTGACGATGCTCAAGAACGCGAGCCCGGATGAGGCCTGTGCCGTCTTGGCGGCCCTCGGTTCGTTGCGAGACCCCGCGCTCGCTCCTCACGTGGCCGCGCTGGGCAGCCACCCGAATCCGGACATTCGATCGTGCGCTGCGGAGGCCCTGCGGCAGCTCCGCTGAGCCCACGCCTCCTAGCGATCCTGGAGGCCGTCGGGAAGGGTCTCGACTTGCTCGGCCATGATGACGGTAACGAGTTCCTTCAACCTCCCGTCGGATCCGTCACCGCCGCGGTCGATGGAGGTGATCAGTATCGCCGCGTTGGCCGCTACGTCGAAGCGTGCAGCAGCTTTCATCTCGACGAGTTCGGGAAGCTGGATCGTCACGGGCGTCTTGGATGTGCCGAACGTCCTCTTCATCTCTCGGAGGTGCCGCATTTGGGTCCATGTGACCTCTGCGTGTACTGCGGTTTGCTCGTCACTGATCGGTAGCGCCCGCGCGTCCACCAGAAGACCGGTGGTGACTTCCTCGATGATAGGGTCGATCACTTCGCGCGCCGGGTCGCCGATGAGCTTCACCTCGCAGTCTTTGACGTACGCGGTCTTGCCGTACATCTGCACGTTCGCTCTTGCCCCTGGGTTGACCGTAATGCGCGGTGCGGAGACGACCTCTGCGCTCTCGAGCGCGGTGATCTTGGCTTTCAAGGCCTTTGCGCTAGGGATAGAAGCTCCGTTGGGTGCCTCGTCGATCCCGAGTGCCTTGAGGCTCCCGATCTCCAGCTTGTAGACCGTTACGGTCAGGTCGACGAGCGTGTTGGTTCGACTCGCGACTTCGAGGTAGCTATCGATCCAGGCGTGCTCCTTGGGGGTTGCGGTGATCGCAAGCAGGCCGCGGGACAGCGCGATGGCTTGAAAGTCAGGCCCTGGCGTGGTGGGCAAGAATCGCTCGATGTTTCGGAGGATCGACTCCGGCGTGTCATGACCCCGCAGTTTCTCTTGGGCGGCTGCGAACTTCTTGAGAGCCGAGCGAAGTGTTGCTTGGTCAGCCTTCGGATCGACGAGGGAGACCTCTAGCGCCGCGAGTTCGGCGTGACCGGTCCATGCGCCGACATCGTAGATGCGAACGGAAGACTCCAGAGTGGCCTCTTGAATCGCAGAGACGGTCTCGAAGGTCGGAACTTCGTTTGGGCACAGGAGAGCGCCGAGGGCGATGATCGGATGCAGCATGGGTTCTAGTGGGATGAAGGGACCGTCCATTCGACTGTGGTCCACTTGGGGGTGGTCCACTCGACTGAGCTGCCGTCGCCGACAGTGGCGGGGCGCAGATCGATGGTTCGAAGCTTGGGCTCGTAGGTGGGCACGGTCCGAACCGTCGACCACGCGTAGTGCAGGGTTGCGGCCCCGGTGGGCTCGGCTGGATGGTGGGGGGCGGTCTCTCCCACGGAGCGTACGAAGGCAAAGATCCCGAGGGCGCCGCCGAGGCTCGTGCCAGCGATGAGAAGTAGCCTGCCGCGTCCGCGGCTGAGTCGCGCCTTGATGGTTCCCGGGGGCGACGAGTCAGCAGCCGCGATTTCCGCAACGCTCATCCCGTCGAGATAGAACCGTTCAAGCGCGTGGCGCTCCGGCCCTTGCAGTCGCGCGAGCAGCGCCCGAGCGGACTCTGCTTCCTCGGCCGAGTCCGCGGACCGAGCCACCGGCTCCGCGGCGCTCTCGGGAATCGGCCCCGGCGCGAGCCTCTCCCGCTCACTTCGCCGAATGGCGACGCGATCCGCGATCGTTCGCACCCAGGGCCACGGGTCTGAGTCCATCTGGAACGATGCGCTCGACTGGAGCGCCCGCAAGAGCGTTTCTTGGACCACGTCCTCCTGACCGCCCCGTAAACCGCGCGCGCCCACGTGACTCCGAAGTCGAGGAAGAATACGGACAAGCTGCTCTGAGAGCTCCGCCGCCCCTGCCTCGGGGGCCGCCGCTGGATCTTCGGTACCACGTGTCACGCGGAGAGGTATCCGCGGCGCGAGCTCTAGGTTGCCGGATTCCACGAATTTGATCGTAGCAGCTAGCGGCAAGAGTCGCGCTCGCTCGCGGTGACCGTGGGGTGACGAAAACTTGCGATCAGCGCCTTCGAGCCCGTCTGGTGACATGACATGCTAGCCCGCATGATCAGCGTCTCCGCCGCCTACTGCCCCAACTGCGCCGCCCTCCTCTCCTTCGAGCCTGGGCAGGCGCACGTCACCTGCTCCTATTGCGATGCGTCGCTCATGATGGACACGGGACGGGTGACCCACCGGAGAAGCGCGGCGGCCAGTGGGCCAGGGCAGGCAGCCTCGGGCGAAAGCGCTGCGCCGATCGCCCAGCCCAACCCTTCGCTGTTCGTGCGGGACGCCGCGCGCTTTCGCACCCGCATCATCGAACAGGTCGCCGCCGATGGGGGAACGGCTCCGCCGGATCTCTTTCGCACGGTGGAGCTTGAGGAGGATCGATTTGCGATCGTCTCGATGCGCTGCGTAGACGATGATTCCAAGCCGGTGCCCATGGACCTTGAGCCGGCGTTTGAGGTGCTATCGGAGTCCCTGGGCGACGATGGGGATCCGGGGCTCTCGGCCAACTTGGCGCTGGAAGAGTTGAGCGGCAACCCGAGCTTTCAGAAGCTGGAGTGTGCGATCGCGCTGCTCGACCCCGCGCGCACGACCGCGCAGGTCTACAGCGCCGGCACGCGAAATGCGGTGTTCTGGGTCAGCACCGAGGAGGCGCGACCCATCATCGCGGGGACCAGCCACCAGGCGCTGGAGCGCGCGGACCTCGCTAAGGTGGGGTCGCAGTTCGACAACAGCAAGGTGTGGAGTCTGGCCGCCCAGGACCTGCTGGTGTTGGCTTCCTTCGCCTATCTCGTAGACGAGTCGATGGGCAGCAACTTTCCGCGCCTCATGACCCAGACGCTGCGTGATCACTTGGGCGAGGATCCCCAGCGCGTGGTCACGCTGATCAAGAACGGCTTTTGGGAGCAGCGGGAAGCGCGGAGGGACGCCCACGAACCCTTAGCCGGCGACCTGCGCATCGCCGCGGTGGGGGCGAGGCTCGCGGACGTGGATGCGGCCGAGGCGGCGCCCGAGCCCACGATCGAGGTGTTCAAGTCGCGCCACTACCACGTGGCGATCCAGCGCGCCCCCAAGGGCGGGCCTGACTCCCCAGAGCTCGACGGCGTCCGTTTCTGGCCCCTGAGCGACGACAGGCACGCGCTCCTATGGGTGCAGGGGCCAGAAGGTCTCGCCCCCGAGGCGGTGGACGCCGGCCAGGACGCCGTCAACAGCGTCTTGAACTCCAGCAGCGGCGACTTCGACAACGCCCGCGCAGCGGGGCGGCGGGCCGTCGAGGCGTTGCGTGCTGCCCACGGCCTCGATCCAGCGGGGCTCCAGATGCTGGTGATGCATCTCTCCGACGAGCATCAGCGCATCAAGTTCTTTGCGCGGGGCTGGAAAGCGCCTATCACCCTGGGCGGTCGGGGGCTCAAGCCGGAGCACGAACAACAGCAGTTCGATGAAGGCGGCGAGTGCACGGTCCACCAGCATGCACGCCTCTTCTTCCCGGGCGCACTCGCGTACGAAGGCAACGTCATCAAGGCCCAGGACTTCTCTGAGCGATGGTATGGCGGAAAGTCTTCGCACCTCTATGAGGCCATGAGGCTCCACTGGCGGACGCGCAAGAGCGAAAAGGCCCTCATGAAGATGGTCCGCGCGGCGGCGGCCGATACATCCCGCTCTGCGGCACAGGCCCTGGCGCTTGTAACGGGAGTGTGAGGCCCAAGGCTTGCCCCTGGCTCAGGGTCGAGACGCGGGGCATTACCTATGGGGATTCGCGTGAATGGGGCGTGCTGACTTTGCCCTGAACGTGCATCCTCACAGGTATGACACCGCTCCTCGTCACCGCCCTCCTGGTACCAGCGGCCGCCCCCGTTGGACTCCCCACGGCCTCCGTGGACTCGCTGACCCCGCGCACCGTGCGGACGTGGTCCATCGAGCTACCCGCGGAGCCCTTCCATAAGGTCTCCGGCGACATCCCCATCTCAAGCGATGGGAGCGCCGGCTTTGCCGTCCGCGTCGGTGGCAACGGACTGGAGATCGACACGGATGGCGACGGAGAAGTGGATCGCACCGTGGAGGGGCGCGAGCATCCAGAGACGAAGGTCCGTCACGCGCGGGTCACGCTCGCCGGCACGCGCGATGGCGTGGCGTTCTCCTATCCAGTGCGACTCGAGCTGCGCAGCCAAGGCTGGGTTTGGGCTTCGAGCTCCATCATGCAGGGGATGATCGGGAAGACCCCGGTGCAGCTCATCGATCTCGACGGGAACGGCTCGTTCACCGACGTGGGCCGCGATGCGGTCGCCGTGGGCGGATCGGAGATCGCCCAGTTCCTCGGGGAGACGCTCCTCGTGGACGGCGAACTGCGCAGCGTCACCTTTGAAACGTCGGGCGCGGGCCTCAGCGCGATCTCCCATGCCTACAGCGGAGAAGTCGGCACCCTCGACCTGCGCTCTCAGTTCAACGGCAAAGGCGTCATGCTCGGAGCCGTTGTTCAGTCCGTTGACCGCAAGCATTCCTTCGAGCTGTCGAAGGCGAAGTCGGGGGCCAAGGTGCCCGTGGGACGCTACCGCTTGGTATCGGCCAAGCTTGGACTGGGCGAAGCCCGCGCGACGGCGAACACCGGCATGATGAGTTCGCTGAAGGTCAAGTCGGGCAAGACGACGGCGCTGGCGTGGGGGTCTCCGATCAAGGCATCGTTCTCCTACAGCAAGGAAGGCTCTGAAGTGACGCTCGACCCCGAGCGCGTCCGCTACGTGGGCGCCGCGAAGGAGCGTTGGGTCGGTTGGGATCCCGTGGGCAAGAGCCCGACATTCCACGTCAAAGACGCGAACACCGGCAAAGTCCTAGTGGACGCCGTGTTTCCGGGCTCGTGCTGAGGCCGCGGGTTCGTACCGGCCGCCGTGAGCGTGTCGAATCCAAACGTCGTGATTGAGATGGTTGCCAACAACTGGGCCTTCGGAGAGCTGCGGGGCAGCGGCCAGCACACTCGATGAGCCATTCCATGCTGGGCTCGCTTTCCCGCGCCTGGCAGTCCGGCGCGTGGCTGCTTGTGGTGGGGTCGCTCCTCTTGGGGCTCAGCACAGGAGCGACGGCGTCCCTTCCGCAGTCCGCTAGTGGCGGTGCCGCCCCCTCCGTCGGGGGCTCGATCCCCGTGCAGGTCGTGGCTGGCAAGCTGGTCGTCTCCTGCGACCTCGCCACAGCCGCCAACCGCATTCCGGTCAACCTGTTCCTCGAGCACGAGGGACGGCACGGGCTGCAGCTCCACAACCGCGCGGCCGCTGGCCTGCGCGCGGAGTCACAGGACGGAACGCCGCGGCCCATCACGATGCTGTTCCCCGACTTCCAGATCGTGGTGCCCGGGCGCGAGCTTGGACCCGAAGAAGTCTTCGAAGAGTTCACCAAATACCACTCGGCGGAGATCGGCGAGAACGCCCTCGTTGGATCGATCGGGGTTGAGGTCTTCAAGGACTGGACGGTGACCTTCGCGCTCGCGAGCGGAGTCGTACGCCTTGAACCGCCCGCTTCCGAAGAAGAGATCGCCAGCTCCGCCGGAGGCCGCGTCACGTCCACCTTCGTGGAGTCGGACGGAACCGTTGTGGCGCCGCTGACGCTGCTGGATGACATGGCCTGGCTGCCTGTTCGCTGGAACTCCGGCGAGCCCGCGGGGATGATGCTCGGAACGGCGCGCTACGACACCCGCATTGACGCCGCCGCGGCACGCAGCGTGGGGCGCCCCGCGGGGGATGTCGGGAGCGTTCGGCTCGGTGAGATCGACTTCGCCGAGTACGTGGCGCTGCGACCCGAGCAGGTCGTTCAGGTCCACCCGGATCTACCGCTTGGGATCACAGGCCTCGGGCTCCTTGAGTCGATGGAAGTGCGCATCGATCGCGCCCGCCGCGAAGTTCGCATGCGTCCGGTGCGGCGGCCAGACTTCCCGGAAGCGGACCTTGAGTTCTTTGTCGCGCGCGCCGAGGAGAGCCCCGATGCGCTGCTCCTCTTCCTCGAAGAGAACGAAGGGGCGCGGCTCGCCCACGAGGCGGCGCGGCTCCTGCTCGACTACGCCATCGCAGACGCGGCGCCCACCAAGGAGATCGAGGGCGCTGTGAAGTGGATCTTCGACACTATGGCGGGCGACCTGCGCACGACGCGGATGCTCGACCTGATGAAGGAGATGTTCGACGCCGGCGAAGTCGAAACGATCGTGGCTGCGGGCCATCTCGGCATTGAGTCCGGCCGCGACGACCGCTACCCCAATGCCGTGCATGAGGTGCACGGGCTCCTCGGACGAACGCTGCTCGATCGCGGGGACGGCGACGATGCCTGGCGACACTTGCTGTCCGCCGCCTTCGGGCTCCCCAACAACGGGCGCGTCAACTACGACCTCGGACGGTTCTACGAGAGCCAAGAGCGCTACCGGCGAGCCTTTTCGCGCTACGTTCAAGCGGTGATCAGCCCCGAGTCCGGTGGGCTTGCGATCGACGCGATGCAGCGCGTGCAGCCGCTCCTCGAGCAAGACGGAGACGGCACCCGCGAGCCCTACTCTGTTGCGATGGTGGAGCGCATGATCGCCGGCAAGGTGCGGAGCTTTGGTGCATCGAGCCCGTTCGTGAAGTCCAAGGAGACGCCCGTGCTGCGCACGGTGCTGGTGGAGTTCTTCACGAACGGTCACTACGGCAACGAAGAGCGCGGTGGTGCCATCGGTGGCGCCCTCGGGGTCGAGGGCCTCATCGGTCACTTCTCCCCGGATGGGGGCCTTGAGGAAGGCGATGGGGGAGCCGAGGAGGACGCGGAAGCGAACATCGTCTTCCTGGAGCACCACCTGCCGGCTCCGCGCCCTGACGCGCTCTGCACGCAGCTAGGCGCTGACAGGGCGGCCCAGCTCGGTATCGGCAACCCCAACGCGATCGTGATCGACGGCCAGGTGCCAACGGCCGGCGCGGGCAAGTGGCGCGACGCCGAGGAGATCTACAACCGGGGACGCAAGGCGACGCTCGCGCGCCTCGCCGTGCTCGGGGACCACGAGGTCGACGTGCTCGACGCCAAGTTCGAGGACGGCGTCTTGAGCGGAACGGTCGAGGTCTACGGGCCGCGGGAGGACGAGCTTGCGCTGGAGATCGTCCTCGCCGAAGGGCGCGTCCTCTACCCGGGAACGTCGGGCGTTATCGTTCACCGCCGCGTGGCCCGGGGGTCGCTGATTGGCAGCGATGGTCCGTTGCCGTTTACGGTGGACGCTGTGGGCGATGACGAGGACGAAGTGACGTTCTCCTTCGAGCGTTCGTTGGCGGACCTCGAAGCTGAGATCGCCGCGCACCTCGACCAGCTAGAGGCAGACGGCGTCGGCAGCGCGCCGCGGATCTCCATGAAGATCGATCCGCGGGAGATCCGCGTGATCGCGTTCCTCTACTCCGAGACAACCGGCGCGATCTTGTCCGCCGATGAGCTGATCCCGGCGGGGCTTCCTGGTGCCGAGGACGAAGAGAGTGCACCGAGCGACGGAGACGGCCGATGATGTCCAACACCAGCCCTAGTTTCCAAGACGGTGCGGGCGCGCCGATTCGCGAAGACCTTGACGCGATCGCCGAGCGCTCGGGCCGCGACATGACGGCGGCCTACGGACGTCGCGAGTTTGGCCGAATCCTGCGCGCTTCGTTGCCGCTAGTTGCCCTCGTGCCCCTCTTCTTTCTCCTGACGCAGCTCGCCTACTGGAGGGGGGGCGGCGACCCACGTTTCTTGCCGGCGCTGCTCGTGGCGGCCCTGGCGATCGGCCTTCCGCTTCTCTTTGCCTCGCTTGGTTCCCGCGAAGCGCGACGGACTTCCTTCGCCAGGTCCCGCGCCTTGGGTGAGGTCGATCGACAGCTGGCCCTGGAGGGGCGACTCCAAGCAGCGGACGACTTCGTGCATCGGCCGCTTCCCACGGGGTTCGAGCTGGCCGCCATCGAGGATGCCGGGACCAAAACCGAGTCCGCGAAGGCTGCGATCCTGAGCCACAGGCCCGCTGTCATCGACTGGGGACGCTGGAGCGTGGTGTGGGCGGCGGTTGGAGTCGTTTCCCTGCTGCTCTTGCTCTGGGTTGGGACCTTTGACGTTCGTCGCAAGTTCCGCCCCGCGACCCTCGACACCCAGCTCGCATCCATGGCGGGCGACGTATCGGAGTCCCCCGACGACGAGTCGAGCGATCCTGTCCCCGCCCCGGAGCTCTCTCTGCAACTCCCGCTTGATACCGGGACAAAGGCCGCCCAGGCGCCGGCGATCGCCGAGCAGGCCGAGGCTTCACCCGACGTGTCGGAGAGCGTCAAGGAGTCTGCGGGCAAGACGGGCGCTGGCCGCTCCTCGGGGGCCCTGTCGTCGTCCTCGGGCAGCGAGTCCCGGAGCACGCCCTCGGCCCAGGGCCAGAGCTCGGATCCAGGCGAGCCCGAAGACAAGGCAAAGCCGAAGCCCAAGAAGAAGCCGACCGCTTCGCCTGAAGACGCTGCGCCGGAGGAGAAGCCCGAAGAGGAAGATTCGGGGTCGACGGCCGGTAAGGGGTCCTCGAAGGGCTCCAACAAGAACCCCACGGCGTCCGAGTGGAAGAGTCGCGATCAGGTCACCGAGTCGGACGACCAGGACATCGAGGACGACGAGGAGGCCGAGGACGATGAAGAGTCGCAGGAGAGCCGCGGCGGGGTTCAGCCGAGCCTCCGCGACCGGCGGCCCCCTGTGAGTCGCGACCTTCAGATCGGCTTTGGCAATCGATCCGATCCGGATGCGAACGGCCGAGGCGGCCCGTCCGAGCAGAAGAAGTCGCGGGGCGTTGCCTCCCTCGTTCTCGGCGTTCCGATCCCCGACCGCATCAAGGGGCGCCCGGGCCCGGGACCCACGAAGATCACCCAGGAACGCATTGAGCCGCAGGCCGAACAGCCGGGCGGACTGGAGGGTGCGCCGCGCATGGAACGCTCGAATCCGACGGGTCCGCTCTCCTCACTCGACCTCGAGCCCGATTTGAAGGCGCTGGTTCGTCGCTACTTCTTGAGTCGGCGCGCCAAGCCCTGAGCGCCGTCGCGCTCGCCAGAACACCTACCACAGCCGCAGTGCATCCGGGGCCAACGCCCCGACTAGCCCCCCCCTTTTTATCTCTACCATGAGCTCTTCAGACGCCGACGCCGCGCGCAACGACGCGCAGGTCTTCATCGATACCTTCCAGGCCATCAAAGGGGAGGTCTCCAAGATGATGGTGGGACAGGAAGAGGTGATCGATGGCGTTCTCATCGCCTTGATGGCCGGGGGGCACGTGCTTCTAGAGGGCGTACCCGGCCTCGGCAAGACGATGCTCGTTTCGTCCCTTGGCAACGCGCTGGATCTGACCTTTAGCCGCATTCAGTTCACGCCGGACATGATGCCCGCTGACGTGCGCGGTACGTCGGTGCTCGTGGAGACGGAGGGTGGCGGCCACGAACTGCAGTTCGAGGAGGGCCCGATCGTGGCCAACCTGGTGCTGGCCGATGAGATCAACCGGGCGACGCCCAAGACGCAATCGGCGCTTTTGGAGGCGATGCAAGAGCGGCAGGTGACGGTGGGCAAGCGCACGATCAAGCTCGCCGAGCCGTTCTGCGTGATGGCCACCCAGAACCCAGTCGAGCAGGAAGGCACGTACCCGCTCCCCGAAGCCCAGCTCGACCGATTCCTCTTCAAGCTCGTCGTGGGCTATCCAGAGGAGGCGGACTACAAAGAGATTTTGCGCCGTACGACGGGGAGCTTCGACGTGGAGCTCAAGTCCGTGTCGAAGGCGAAGGCCGTCAACAAGATGCGCAAGATCGTTCGCTCCGTTCCTGTTCCCGAGCACGTGGAGGACTACGCCATCAAGCTGGTGATGGCCACGCAGCCCGAGAGCCGCTACGCACCGCGCATCGTGAATGAGTTCGTCGCCCTTGGGTCGAGCCCCCGGGGTGCCCAGGCGCTGCTGCTCGCAGGCAAGGTAAAAGCGCTGCTGGCAGGCCGCTTCGCCGTGGCCGTGGAGGATCTTCAATCCGTCGCGTTGCCGGTGCTTCGTCACCGTGTGCTCATCAACTTCTCCGGACTTTCCGAGGGTGTGAATCCTGAGAAGGTGGTCTCCGAGGTGCTTGGCGCCGTTGAAGCGAGAACGGGCGCGAAGGCGTGATTCAAACGAGCGACACCGAGGTCGCGGATACCCTTCCCGACCTGTTTACGACGGAGTTCATGGAGGCGGCCCAGCGGCTGCGTCTTGTGGCGAAGCGCGTGGCGCCGCGCGGCCGCTTCGCCGACCAGCGCTCCAAGACGAAGGGCTCCGGCCTCGAGTTCCAGGACTATCGGCCGTACACCCACGGCGACGACATGCGCGCCATCGACTGGACCGTGTACCAGCGCCTCGGTCGCGTCTTCGTGCGTCTCTTCGAAGAGCACGAGGATCTGCCGCTGTACCTCGTCCCCGACGTTTCCAAGAGCCTTTGGATCGAGTCGCCGCCGCGCGTCGTTGCTGGCCTGCAGGCGGCGTTGGCGTTGGCTGCTGTGTCCCTCGGGGCCCACGACAGCGTCGGCGTCTTCCCCTTTGCGGATGACCTTTCGGTCCTGCAGCGACCGACTTCGGGCAAGGGACGGCTGACCTCCCTCGCGGCGCGGATGCAGACCATTCAGCCGGGCGGCACCACCGACCTGCGCCAGTCGCTGCGCCGACTCGGCGGAATGCGGTTGCGCGAAGGCCTGGTGGTGATCCTCTCGGACTTCTTTGACGAAGGCGGGCTTGAAGCGGTGGAAGAGGCCGTGCGTTCGGTCCGTCACAAGGTGCTCTTGGTGCAGCTCATGCGCCCTTCCGATCGTGAACCCAAGGCGCTCATCGGCGACCTGCGCCTAGTGGATTGCGAAACGAGGGATGCCCAGGACGTCTCTATCTCGCCGGCCGTGATCCAGCGCTACCAGGCGGCCTACGACCGCTTCTCCGAAGGGCTGGCGGCCCTCGCCCGTTCGCGTCAGGCCGGTTTGCTGGCCCTCGACGTCGAGGCGGACGTCGTACCGCAGATCGCTACGCTCTTCGAGAACGGCCGGAGGGAGGTCTAGTGCAGGCGAGTCTCCCATTCGGCGCCCCGGTGTTGGCCCTGGGGCCTACGCAGATGTCCGGCAACATGCTGCTGCTCGGGCTCTTGGGGCTCGGGGCGATCCTGTTCGTCCTCCAACGGCTTCGCGTGAGGCATCGCTCGCGCCTTGTCGTGACGACGCTCTTCTGGCGCGAGGCGCTTGAAGAGTCGCGGGCGCGCACGCTCTTCGAGCGCTTTCGTCATCCCCTGACCTACCTTCTGCTCGCGCTGATCGGTGGCCTCCTCTGGCTCTCGGTCGCGCGGATCGAGGGCGAGCGCAGCGACGGATTGAGCCATGTCTTCCTCCTCGACGCGTCCGCCACGATGGGCGTGGGGGATCGCTTCGATCGAGCGGTCGATGCGCTCGCCGAAGCCCTTGAGGAAGCTCCCCGTGAGCGCACGGAGGTGCTCCTCTGCGGCGAAACCGTCGAGGCGCTTCTGGTCCCTGGAGAGGATCGGGCGCTGCTGCGGGAGCGTCTCCGGGATGCGAAGCCAGCGGGCGTTCCTGCGTCCATCGAACGCGCGCTCGTTTCGAGCGCGAGGGTCATGCGACGCGAAGGCAGCGAACGGCGCCGGTTCGTCGTCGTGGGCGATGGCTCCGTCGGGGAGGCCGCCGGTGCGATGCTCCCTGAAGGAGATTGGGTCGAGCGCCTCGACATCGGCGCGGAGGAAGTGCCCGGCAACCTTGGAATCACCGCCCTCGGGCTCGCGCCCGCGAAGTCCGGCGACTTTGATGCGCTCGACGCGTTCATCGAGGTCCGGGGTCCTGGGGCATCGTCCGCGGACGTGTCGATCCTTCTCGGCGGCAGCCCGGTCCTCGTCTCGAAGCGTCGCGCGACTTCTCCGGGCGTTCTCCAGCTCGTCTGCCGCGATCTACGTACCCCATCCCAGGGCGCCGGGGGGAGCGTGAGCCGACTCACGGTGGCGTTGCCAGGCGCCGCCGATGACGCACTTCCGCTCGACAACTACGCCGAGGTGCTGCTGCCAGATCTACGCCTCATTCGTGCATTGGTCGTGCCGACGGGTGACCCAGCCGTGGATAGCGCGCTGCGAGCCGCATGCATGGCAGACTCCGCCATCGAGGTGGTGGCCAGCGCTGCGCGCGCCGACGTGGCAGTGGGGGGCGCCGCGCCCGAGCAAGTGGGCCCACTGCCCTCCCTTCGCGTCTCCACCAGCGCTGACCAGGAGCACGCGATCGAGGTGTTCGAGCCGGCCGTCACCGACGCGGACGCACTCCTTGCGCGCGTTCTCGGCGAGCTAGGCCTCGACCGAGTGGACGGTGCGCGGCTTGCGAGCGAGCTCGGGAGGCCGCTCTCCCTCGGGTCGACCTCCGGCGGTGCTTCCGTGCGCAGCGTCTCCCTCTGGTCGGAGCTCTTCGACCCCGCCCTCTGCTCCTTCACCGAATCTCGGTCCTTCCCCCTCGTGGTCGGTAGGACCGCGCGCTGGCTGGCCGGGGCCCCGGAGATCGTGCCCTACGTGGCGAGCGGCAGACCACGACCCTCACGTCTCGCGGACTCATCCAACGGGACCTCGTTTCCGTGGGATGTGAGCGCAGTCCCGACCCAGGCATCGAGCCCCCTCGATGTGGAGAGCACGGTTCGCGCGGGCGCGCTTGCCCAGGCCATCCCGTTGGATTCCGGTCGAGCATCGAATGGTGGTGGCTCCGGGCCGTGGCGCCTCACGACGTGGCTGCTCGCCATCGTTCTTGTGGCACTCCTCGTCGAGTGGGTGCTCTATCAGCGCGGGAGGATCGCATGAGTCCCATTGAGTTCCAGGCGCCCGCGTGCCTTCTGTTCGCGCTCTTCGCGGCCTTGCCCTGGATTCGGTTCGGGCGGCTGACGCCGACGGAGTCCCGCCGCGACACGGTGCACTCCGCCATTCGTTCGCTGGCGATTCTGCTGGTGGCGGTCGCTATGGCGCGCCCGGTGCAGGTCACCTACGAAGAAGCGCGCTCCCACGCCATCGTCTGGGATCGAAGCGCCAGCGTGACGGCTGCGGCCGATGACATGGCTCGGGCAGAAGTCGAGCGATTGATCGACGCGAGCCGTCAGCTTCCAAGCCCAAAGCCCCTTCTGACCCTCGTGGAAATCCTTCCGGCGGACGAGGGGCTACGCTCTGCGTTCGAGCCCGAGGAACCCATGACCCGCGTGGTCTTGGCGGCCGACTCTTACGGCGTGCCGGTCTCGCCCCTGAGCGCCGGGCTCGATGCGGCTGTCCGAGCTGGGTTGGGCATCGCCAGCCATCGGGTGACGTTGCTCTCCGATGGGCTCGGTACCGACGCTGCGTTTGGTTCGGGTCTCTCCCTTGCTTCGGTCGCGGCTTCCCTCGGTAAGGACCGGATCGCGCTCGACTGGATGCCGCTCCCCGGTGCGCCCGGCGACCTGCGCGTAACGGGGCTGCACCCCAAAGGGTCACTCGTCGCGGGACTCGGCTGCAAGGTTGCCGTCACCCTCGATGGTGGGGGGCAAGTGGTGGACGTCGCGCTGACCGTGCGCGGCAAAGAAGCCGCTCGCCTTGAGGATGTGCGCGTCGACGGGAGCGCCGAGTGGGTCCTCGAATTCGAGCCTGAGGAGGCCGGATTCGTGGAGGCGCGGGTCGAAGTCACGATCAAAGAAGGGGTGGATCCCCGCGGGGGCGATCTGGTGCTGAGCTCCACGCTCGCGGTGCAGCCGCCGCGCTCCGTCCTGTACTTCGGAGACCGAATCGAGGGTGGTGCCGCCCTTCTTGCCGATCTTGTGGGCCCTGGGTTCACGGTGCGAGACGCGGCGCAGCAGGCCTCGACCGACGACGCGGGCAAGGTCCCATCGGTCGGTTCCGCGGACCTCATCGTGATCGACGATCGTCCTGCGAGCCTGATGCCCGCCGCGCTCCAGGAAGCGATCGTGAAGGCGGTTCAGGACACCGGCGTCGGCCTTCTCATGTCCGGCGGCGAGGGCGCCTTCGGTCCGGGCGGCTACCACGATCAGCCCCTGGAGGAGATCCTGCCGGTGGAGTTTGTGCAGAAGGAGGAGAAGCGCGATCCAAGCACAACCCTCGTCGTGATCATCGATACTTCGGGCTCGATGGGCGGCAACCGCGTACAGCTGGCCAAGGAGGTGTCGAGGCTCGCGATCCGGCGCCTTCTGCCCCACGACAAGGTCGGGCTCGTGGAGTTCTACGGGGCCAAGCGCTGGGCCGTCCCGATTCAGCCCGCGTCCAACTCCATCGAGATCGAGCGGGCACTCAACCGCCTTGATGCCGGCGGAGGCACGGTGATTCTTCCCGCCATCGAGGAGGCCTACTACGGGCTGAAGAACGTGCGCACGCGCTACAAGCACGTCCTCATCCTGACGGATGGCGGCGTGGAGACCGGATCCTTCGAGCCGCTCCTGCGCCGCATGGCGGACGACGGCATGACCGTCTCGACGGTCTTGATTGGCCCGGACGCACACTCGGAGTTCCTCGTGAACATCGCGAACTGGGGGCAGGGTCGGTTCTACTCGGTGCCGAATCGCTTCAACCTCCCCGAGATCCTGTTGAAGCAGCCGGCGAGCGCCAAGCTGCCCGCGTACAGGCCGGGCACCGTTCAGGTGGCGTCCCCCTCCGTTTCGCCCGCGTGGTGGGGCGAGCTGGACCCAGTGGAGGGAGTGCCCGACCTCGGGGGCTACGTCGAGACGCGGCTGCGCAGCGGCGCATCGAGCGTGTTGGAAACGGTGGAGGAGCGGCATCCGATCGTCGCTTCTTGGCGCCACGGCCTTGGGCGAGTGACGGCACTGACGACTGAGCCAACGGGCCCGGGCACGGATTCGTGGGCGGACTGGGATGGCTTTGGCGAGTTCCTGAGCCGCGTCTTGGAGCGCACGGCCGCCGATTCCTCCGCTCCCTTCGCGTTCCGCCTCACAGCCGAGCACGGCGCCGCGCTGCTCGTCGCGGAGCGCCGCACGTCGAACACCCAAGTGGTGCCGTCGGCGGAGATCATCCGCGAGGATCTACTCGACTCCGAGCCGGTCACCTGGCTCCGGACCGCGACCGATCGCTACGAAGCGCGCTTTCCATTCCACGGCATAGGTACTTCGGTGCGCGTGGCCGCAACGTCGCGCGCGCCGGGTGAGTCCGCGCGCCCCGCTACGTTCCTGTCCCTGAATGCACCCGCGCGCCAGAACCCAGAGCTCCAGGTGGAGGCGAGCGCGAGCGAGTCGATCCGGTCGCTGGTGGAATGGAGCCAGGGCCAGATCCTCAACCCTGATCAAGAGGGACCCCGCATCTTCCGCGACGATGTCCTTGAGGAGCGCGCGGGTCTGCGCGAGCTGAGTCCGCTCTTCGCGCTGCTCGCCTTGCTGACGTATCTCGCAGACATTCTGTATCGCCGCTGGCCGAGGGCCGTTTCGTGAAAGCCGCTATGACGCACCGTTTGGCCCCGGCCTCGCTTGTCGCTGGAATCTTGGCCCTCGTCGCATTCGGCGGCGTACGCCCCGCCCTTGGCGCCGTTGCGCCGCCCCCCGTGACGGCCAGTGGCCCCCAAGTCGCTGGGCCGGAAGAAGCCGGGGAAGAGGACGCGGACGCCACGCCGGCTGACTCCCTCGCGGACGCGGTGAAGGACCTGGCGGAGGCGACGCTTCGGCAGCCGATCGAGGCCCACCGGCCCAAGGCCATGGAGGTCGAGCTCTACAGCGCGGCCCTCGGGGAGCATGGGGACGTGGCGCCCCTCATCGCCTACCTGGATGCCCGCGCGAAGGACGCAGACGAGCCGCACTGGCGCCGCAACGCAGCGCGCCTGGCGGCGCACATGACCTGGCGCTACGGCGAGCTGGAAGATGCGCTCAAGCGCTTCGAGAAACTCGTCGCTCCGGACGAGGGCGGCGACCCACAAGACCTCGACGCGTTGCTGTCGAAGGCAAGACTGCTCGACGCCCTCGGGCGCGCGAAGGACGCGCTCGCGTTCTATGGCGAGACCGTTCCGCTGATCTCGGATCCGGGTGTATTGAGTCGCGTGCAGCTGCGCATGGCCTTGATGTCCATGGAGAGCGGTGACGAAGAGCGTAAGGATGCGCTGGCCGAATTCGCGAGGGGGGAGGGGCAGATCACGGCCCTGCGCAACCGCTCGTCCGTGGTGCTCGCCTTGCTCGGGCGGCCGGCAGAGGCCGCCGACCTTTACCTCGTCGAGACACCCGAGGCTGGCGCAGGGGATCAGAGCGCCAAGGAACAAAAGGCAGCCGTGAAGTCCGCCGCCAACGGCGAGCTTCGGATCGCCGAGTGGGC